>NZ_JBICWZ010000007.1:455063-483136 GCF_043199995.1 Streptomyces sp. NPDC048507
ACCCATACCCCCCCCGCCACGGGTTGGGCGGGGCGCGCGGCCCCCCACCGCCCCCCGGCGCCCCGGGGGCCGCAGGCGGCCCCGGCAGCTGCCGGGGCCGCCTGCGGCCCACGGGCGGGCGGTCCGGGTCCTCGTCGGCCCCGGGCAGCCGGCGGTGGCCCTCGGAGTGGTCGTTGACCCAGCCGCACACCCCGCAGGCGTAGCGCCCGTCCAGTCCCGCGATGTAGGTGCCGCAGCGGCGGCACTCCGCCTCGGTCAGTTCCGGGGCGGGGAGGGGGACGGTGGACTCGGGGTACGTGTCGGGGGCATGTGCCCCGTGGGGCATGCGGGTCATGGGGCGCAGCGTACGCGGGCCGCGGGGGACGGTCCGTAAAGGGGCCTACCCATTCGGCACACGATCGGATGAATGTGGGGCAGAGAGGGCGGCACGGGCGGAGTTGGCCGCTACATTCACGCCGTTCACAGGGCCGGGACTCCGGCCGTCACGTCAGGAAACCGTGGAGCCGATGACGGAACGACCTGCCCAGCGCGTCCCCAACCGGCAGCTCGCGGCGCTGATCGCGGAAGCCGGGTTCTCCAACGCCGGGCTCGCCCGCCGCGTCGACCAGCTGGGCCTGGAGCACGGTCTGGACCTTCGCTACGACAAGACCTCCGTGACCCGCTGGCTGCGCGGCCAGCAGCCCCGCGGGACCACCCCGGCACTGATCGCCGAGGTGTTCACCCGGCGCCTGGGGCGGCGGCTGTCGGCGCAGGACCTGGGCCTGGACGCCTGCGCGCCCGTGTACGCGGGCCTGGAGTTCGCCGCCACCCCCGAGGAGGCCGTGGACATCGCGAGCGGGCTGTGGCGCAAGGACTCCGGCTCGCACGCCGAACTCCGCAAGATCGCCTTCACCCCCGCCGGACTGGTGGTGCCCAGCCGGGACTGGCTGATCGGGCGCGCCGACGAGCGGGTGGGCCGCAGCGCGGACCCCGCGAACCGGGTGCCGGCCCAGGGCCGCGCCTCGGTGCCCCGCCAGCGGCAGATCGACCGGGGGCCGGGCCAGCGCGTCACCGGCGGGGACATCGCGGCCCTGCGGTCGGTCGGCGACCTGTTCCGGACCCTGGACCACGCCTACGGCGGCGGCCACGCCCGGCAGGCCCTGGTGCGCTACCTGGAGCACGAGGCCGAGCCGATGCTCCGGGGCACCTACGGCGAGACCACCGGGCGCCGGCTGTTCGCCGCCGCCGCCGACCTGACCCGGCTCGCGGGCTGGACCTCGTACGACATCGCCGCGCACGGGCTGGCCCAGCGGTACTTCGTCCAGGCCCTGCGGCTCGCGCAGGCCGCCGGGGACCGGCCCTACGGCTCGTACGTCCTGGTGACGATGAGCCGGCAGGCCGTCTACCTCGGGCACGGCCGGGAGGCGGTCCAGCTGGCCCGGGTCGCCCAGCAGGGGGTGGGCTCGGGGCCGCCGCCGGTGGTGCAGGCACTGCTGCACGCGGCGGAGGCGCGCGGGCACGCCGTGCTCGGCGAGGTGCGGGCGGCGACGGCCTCGCTGGTGCGGGCCGAGCGCTCGCTGGGCGCGGCCCGGCCGGGGGACGACGTACCGCACTGGGCGCGGGCCTTCGACGAGGCGCAGCTGGCGGACGAGTTCGGGCACTGCCACCGCGACCTCCAGCAGTACCGGGCCTCGGCGCAGCACGCGGAGCGCTCGCTCCAGCTGCGCGCGCCGGGTTACGCGCGTTCGCGGCTGTTCTGCCGGGTGGTGCTGGCGACGGCGCGGCTGGGGCTGGGCGAGCTGGACCAGGCGTGCGCGCTGGGGGCGGAGGCGGCGCAGCAGGCCGGTGAGATGCGGTCGGTGCGCGCGGTGGAGTACGTACGGGACTTCGAGCGGCGGCTGGAGCCGTACCGGGACGCCTCGGCGGTGCGGACGTACCGGGACCGGGTGGCCGCGCTGTCCTGATCGGCGGCGCGGCGCGCCACCGCCCCCGGGGCCGGGCCCCGGGGGCGGTGGTGCGGGCGGCGGTGGTTCAGGCGGCGGTGGTTCAGGCGGCGGCCGGGACGGCCGCTCCGTGGTGGGCCGGGAGCGGGATCCCGAAGTCGCGCAGCAGGGCGGTGGCGGCGCGGCGGGCGGAGTGCAGGGCGCCGTCGACGGTGTTGGAGTCGCGGTGGTCCCCGCACACGTAGAGCCCGGCCAGCACCCGGACCGGTCGCCGCAGGTCGTGCGGCGGGGGCATCGCCGGGACGGCCTCCGGGGTGTGGTGGACGGCCAGCAGCTCCCAGTCCCGGGTGGAGGTGTCGTAGAGCCGGGCCAGCCGGGAGGCGACCGTCCGGGCGGGCGGGGGCGGGCCGTGCACGGTGGTGGTGACCAGGCCGCGGCCGGCCGGGGCCCGGGTGGGGTCGACCGCGCTCATCACGGTGGTGTGGGCGAGCGGCCAGGCGGGGTCCGCGTCCAGGAGCAGCGAGCCGTCCCAGGGCAGCGGGGCGGGGGTCGCGTGGTGGATGACCGTGACCTCGTGGAAGGCCGGCACCCGCAGTCCGGGCAGCAGTCCGGCCGCGGCCCGGGCGCCGGTGGCGAGGAGGACGGAGCGGCAGGCGAAGTCGCCGTGCTCCTCGGTGGTGACCAGGTTGGTGGCCACCGACCGGACGCGGACCCCGGTGCGGACGGTGCCGGGCGGCAGGGCGGCGGCGAGCAGGCCGGGCAGGGTGGCCGCGCCGCCCTGCGGCACGGCGAGCCGGCCCCGGGCGAAGGTGCGCAGGGCCAGGTCGGCGACGCGGCTGGAGGTGGTGAGCTCCGGGTCGCGCAGGAGCGTGGCGAGCAGGGGCCGCAGGACCCCGTTGACGGTGCGCGGTGGCAGGCCGCGGGAGCGCAGGGCGGCCAGGGCGGTGCGTTCGGGCCGGGCGAGGAGCCGCTCCACGGGCAGGGCGGCGAGCCGGCCGAGGGCGGCGCTGAGGCGGGCCTGGTCCAGGGAGCCGCTGGCCAGGGCGCGGGCGGGGGTCAGGGCCCCGGCCCGCGACTGCCTGCCGTCGGCTCCGTGCACCAGGACCCCGGGGGCGAAGGGGCGCAGGACGAGCGCCTCCAGGCCGGGGGTGCGGGCCGGTTCCGTGTACGTGGTGCTGAGGAGCTGGCCGATCCGGTCGAGCCGGAAACCGTCGGCCGAGTCGGTGGCCATCCGGCCTCCGGGATCGTCGGCGCCCTCCAGGACGCTGACCGTGACCCCCGCCGCGATCAGGTGGTGTGCGGCCGCGAGTCCTGAGACCCCGGCTCCTACGATGACGACGTCCGCATGGTGTGCGGCATGGTGTGCGCTGCTGAGCACGTGCCCCTCCCCGAGGTCGGCGCGGCTGTGTGGGGACCTCCTTCCCCCAACGGGCTCCGGGAGAACCCGAGTCCGGTGGGGTATTGCGAACAACTCCGGTCGCACGACGGTCGCATCCGGGTCACGAACGGTCGCACGTGATCGGTCGGTGCGCCCGTCCTACGGCAGTGCCGCCCTGATGGCCTCGTCGATGCCGGGGTAGCGGAAGGCGAAGCCGGACTCCAGCAGGCGGGCGGGCAGCACGCGCTGACTGCCCAGCACGTCCCCGGCGAACTCGCCGAGGGCCAGGCGCATGGCGGGCGCGGGGACGGCGCACACCGTCGGGCGGTGCAGGACGCGGCCCATGGCGGCGGTGACCTCACGGTTGGTCAGGGGCTCGGGGGCGGTGAGGTTCACGGGGCCGGTGAGGGAGGGGGTGTCGATGATGTGCCGGAGGGCGGCGACCTCGTCGTGCAGGGCGATGTACGACCAGTACTGGCGACCGTTGCCGAGGCGGCCGCCGAGGCCCGCGCGGAAGATCGGGAACAGCTTGCCCCAGGCGCCGCCGTCGCCCGCGACCACCAGCCCGGTGCGGGCGGACACGGTGCGGATCCCGGCGGCCCGGGCGGGAGCGGCGGCCGCCTCCCAGTCCACGCAGACGGAGGGCAGGAAGCCGCGGCCCGCGGGGGCGTCCTCGTCGACGGGGCGGTCGCCGGTGTCGCCGTAGTACCCGATGGCGGAGCCGCAGACCAGCACCGCGGGCGGTACGTCCAGGGCGGCGACGGCGCGGGCGACGGCGGCCGTGCCGAGGATCCGGCTGTCGCGGATCTCCTTCTTGTACGCGGCCGTCCAGCGGTGGTCGCCCACGCCGGCCCCGGCCAGGTGCACGACGGCGTCGCAGCCGCGGAGTCCGGCGGGGTCGACGTATCCGGCGCGCGGGTCCCAGCGCGCCTCGTCGGGGGCGGCGGGCTCGCGGCGGACGAAGCGGACGGTGTCGTGGCCGTCGGCGTGGAGGGAGCGTACGAGGGCCTTGCCGATGAGTCCGGAGGATCCGGTGAGGGCGATACGCATCCCCCCAGTCTGCCGCCGCCCCGCCCTGGGGATCCTCCCGCCGCCCGGGCCGGGCGTGGCGGAGGCGGGGTTCCGGGGGGGCGGGGCCGGGGTGGGGTGCCGTCCGGGACGGGCATGATTTACGGCGCCCGCTCCGGGGTGGCCCTGCGGGGCGGCACCGCGCGCCAACGAATCACGTTGTACATCCCGGACGACACCCCACCCCGTCCCCACCCCCTGCCCGGACCACCAGCCCGGCGGGCGGTCGCAGCCATCCCGGCCTCGCCGGCGTCTGAGGCGCCGGGGTCCGGGGGCCGGACCCCGGCAATGGCCCCGCACGGGTCAGGTGGTGCCCAGGAGGGTGCCCACCGTGTAGGTGACGGCCATCGCCAGGGCGCCGCCCAGGACGTTGCGGGCGATCGCGCGCGGCACCGGCGCCCCGCCCAGCCGTGCGCTGAGCACCCCGCACAGGGTCAGCGCCACCAGCACCGCCGTCACCGTGACCGGCACCCGCCCCGACGGCCCCGGCAGGACGATCGCCAGCAGCGGCAGCAGCGCCCCCACCGTGAAGGCGACCAGGCTCGCGACCGCCGCGTGCCACGGGTTCGCCAGCTCGTCCGGCTCGATCCCCAGTTCCACCCGCGCGTGCGCCCTCAGCGCGTCCCGCTCCGTCAGCTGCTCCGCCGCCTCCCGGGCCAGCCCGCGGTCCAGGCCCCGGCCCATCAGCAGCCCGGTGAGTTCCTCCAGCTCCGCGTCCGGCTCCCGCGCCAGCTCCCGCCGCTCCACCTCCAGGGCGGCCCGTTCGGAGTCCCGCTGCGAGCTGACCGACACGTACTCCCCCGCCGCCATCGACAGCGCGCCCGCCAGCAGGCCGGCCACCCCCGCCGTGAGGATCGCGGTGCGCGAGGTGGTGGCTCCGGCGACGCCCACCACCAGGCCGGCCGTCGAGATGATCCCGTCGTTGGCCCCGAGCACCCCGGCCCGCAGCCAGTTCAGCCGGGTGCTGATCGCCGCGCTCCGCGCATCGGTCACGGAACCCACTCTGGGGGCGCCCGCCCGCCGGGGCCACCCGGCGTGCGCGCCCCCGTTCCCGGTACCAGGGTGGAGGGGTGAGACGCGGACGGGAGGACCTGGGCAGCCTGCACGGCACGCCGCCGCCCCGCTGGGCCCGCTTCGCGCCCGCGGTGGCCATGCTGGTGCTCTGCCTCGCCCAGTGGGTGACCCCGGGCGACATCGAGCTGGGCTACTTCCTGGCCGCCCTGCCCGCCGTGGCCGCGTTCTCCTACGGGCCCGCCGGCACCGCCGTCTACGCCGCCCTGGTGCTGCTCCTGCTCGGCGTGCCCGAGCTCGGCATGGGCCACGCCAAGGGCTCCGACCTGGCCACGGTGGCCAGCGTCGGCGCCCTCAGCGTGGTCATCTCCTGGGTGCGCCGGCGCCGGGACCACCAGCTGGTCAGCGTCCGTACGGTCGCCGAGGCCGCCCAGATGGCGGTACTGCCGCCGGTGCCCGAGCGGGTGGGCCGGGTGCGCTGCGCCGGGCTCTACCGGGCGGCGCAGCGCGGCACGCTGGTCGGCGGCGACCTGTACGACGTACGGGCCGGGCCGTACGGCGTGCGGGCGGTGGTGGCGGACGTGCAGGGCCACGGCCTGACGGCGGTCGGCACGGTGGTGGCGCTGCTCGGCGCCTTCCGGGAGGCGGTGCTGGACGACCCGGAGCTGACCGGGGTCGCCGCCCGGCTGGACCGCCGGCTGGCGGCGGACGCGGCGGTGGACTGCACCCCGCACGCGGAACTGTTCGCGACGGCGGTGCTGCTGGAGTTCCCGCCCGGGCGGGACCTCGTGCGCATCGTCTCGTGCGGGCATCCGCCGGTGCTGCTGCTGCGCGATTTCGCGGCCTCGGAGGTGGAGGTGGAGCCGGGCCCTCCGCTGGGGCTGGGGCTGGCCTCGCCGGGGCCGCCGCCGGTGACCGAACTCCCCCTGCTGTCCGGCGACCGGCTGCTGGCCTACACCGACGGGGTCACCGAGGCCCGGGACGCGGCGGGCTACTTCTACCCGCTGGCCACCCGCCTGCCGGTGCTGGCCGGCGACGCGGCGGGCCTGGTCCCGGCGGTATGGCGGGACCTGGCCTCCTTCACCGGGGGCGGCCCGCGCGACGACGTGGCCCTGCTGCTGCTGTCGCCCGTCCTGGAGCGACGCGCGTGACCGCGCCGTACTGATCAGATGACCGGCACGTAACAGCGGCCCTTTTCGTCCGTTTTCCATGTTTTCCTCGGCGGTGTCCCCTCCCGAACACGGAAACGGAAAGCCGAGGCCCCCCCGATGCACGCACCGTACAAGCACCGCCGACGGATCCGGGCGGCCACGGCGACGGCTTCCGCCGCCGCCGTGACCCTCCTGGCCGGAGCGCTGCTCCTCGCCGCCGCCCCCGACGGCGGCGCCCACGCCGACTCCTGGACCGGCTCGGTGAGCGCCGCCCCGGCGACGCCTCAGGCGCTCTCGCGGATGAACGAACGGACCATCCTGCAGGTGAGGTTCGACGGGCGGTGAATGCCGACCCGCACCGCCATCGTCCGGATCTTGCGGTTGGTGGCGCGCTTGGCCTCGTACGTCCCGGTGTCGAGCAGGGAAATCGCCAGCCGCATCGCCTTGAGGCGGCGGTTGTGGCTCTCGTACCACTCGCGGGGCAGCCCCGCCGGCAGCGGCTTCTTCTTGGGCATCGAAATGATCGCGGCAGCGGCCATCTACAGCCTCCCAAACGGTAGTTGGCTTCCTGTCGTGCTTCCTCGATTTTATCGGGGGGCACTGACAAAAGCCCCTGGCCAGACGGAGTCTGGCTACCCTGGCCGGCATGGAGATCTGGATCAATCCCGCCTGTTCGAAGTGCCGCGGCGCGCTGACCCTGCTGGACGCGGAGGGCGCCGACTACACGGTGCGCCGCTACCTGGAGGACGTGCCCTCCGAGGACGAGATCCGCGAGGTGCTCGGCCGCCTGGGGCTGGAGCCCTGGGACATCACGCGCACCTCCGACCCGCTGGCGAGGGAGACCGGCGTACGGGACCTGCCGCGCGAGGAGACGGACACGGCCCGCCGGGCCTGGATCGCCCACCTGGCCGCCCACCCGAAGCTGATCCAGCGCCCGATCATCACCGCCGAGGACGGCACCGCGGTGATCGCCCGCTCGGACGAGGCCGTACGCGAGGCGCTCTCCCGCAAGGCCACCTGAGCACACCCGGCCTTCATCCCGCCCCCACCCCGCGCCTCGTAGGCTGGGCCCGTACCGAAACGGAACAAACCGTACGAGACGCACCGAAGGACCCCCCGCCGTGACCGAGCAGTCGCCGCCGCAGCCCACCGCCGTGCCCCCGCACACCGCCGGAGGGCAGCCGATCCCGCCACCGCGGCGGGGGGCCGACTGGATGTTCGGCGGGGTGTACGGAACCGTGCTGGCCAGCGGCCTGCTGGCCGCGCTGGACCAGAAGGGCGGGGAGTACACGCCCTTCTACGACGCCGCCTGGGTCCTGGTCACCGCCGCCACGGCCGCGCTCGCGCACGGGTACTCCCACCACATGACCACCCACCAGAGCGGCTCCGCCGGCCACCGGTGGCGGGTGCTCTCGCGGGCCCTGTGGAACGAGTGGCCGATGATCGTGGCGACCCTGCCCACCGTGCTCCTGCTCCTGTTCGCCGGGCTCGCGCACTGGGAGTCGTACGGGGTCACGGCGGTCGGCCTCGGCCTGAACACGGCGCTGCTCTTCGCCTGGGGCGCCTTCATCGCGATCCGGGTCGGCTACCGGCTCGGCTCGGCGCTGCTGATCGGGCTGGCGGACGCCACGATCGGCCTGGCGATCATCGTGGCGAACGCCCTCATCAAGTAGCCCGGTTCACGTGGCCCCGGGACATGTGGCCCCGGGACGGCCGGTCACCCGGCGGGAGAGTCGCGGAGCTGTCCCTCCGCCGCCACCAGGATCTCCGTCAGCCGGGCCCCGAAGCGGGCGTCGCGCGGGTCCGGGACGCCCGTGCGGGCGGCGGTCAGGAGCGCGTCCAGGGCCCGCCCGTAGGCGCCCGGCACATCGCTCCAGTCGGGCAGTGCGAAAACGCCCTCGGCCCCGCGCAGTTCCAGCCCCACCCCGGCGGCCGCGCGCGGGGCCCCCAGGCTGAGCACGGCGGTGCTGGCCGCGCCCGAGGCGTGCCGCAGGGCCAGCTGGACCACGTCGGACGGACCCCGGGCGGCGGTGACGGCGGTGACCTCGCCCAGCACCGGGATCAGGACGGACAGTGCGTGCGGCCCGACGTCCCACAGGCCGCCCTTGGCCTTGCGCCAGGGCGAGTCGGCGTACGCGCTGGGCGTGCCGTCGGGCGGGAAGACCGCGCCGAGCCAGTGCGCGGAGGCGGTGAACCACCCCGTTCGCGCGGCCTGTTCGGTGACCCAGCCGGCGGTCGGCTCGGCGAAGCGCAGGGTGAGGAAGACGACGGAGGCCACGCCGTGCCGTCCGGCGGCGTCGGCCACGGCGCGGGCGTCCGGGACGGTGGTCGCGACGGGCTTGTCGAGCAGCAGGTGGCAGCCGGCGGCGGCCGCGCGCACGGCCAGCGGGGCCTGCACGTCCGGCGGCAGGGCGAAGGCCACGACGTCGCAGTCCGCGAACAGCTCGTCGGGTTCCTGGTACGCCTTCACGCCGTGCTCCCGGGCCAGCGCGGCCGCGGCCTCGGGGCGGCGGCCCCACACGCCCGCGAAGACGGAGCCGGAGTGGGCGGCGAGGGCGGGGGCGTGGGTGCGGTGGGCCCAGGGGCCCGTGCCCAGCAGCCCGACCCGGGGGCGGGCGGGGCCGGAGCCGTCCACGGGCCGTTCGCCGGCGGGGTTCACGTCGTACGAAATGCTCACCCGCTCAATATGCCCCACCCGGACGGGTGTGCGGGCGCCGACCCGCACGGACCGTACGGCCCGCTCGGCCCGGGGCGCGACGGGCCGGTCTGACCGGCATGCGAGACGCGTGGCCGTCGCGGAGGACCGGGAGCGGCCCCCGGGCCCAGGCCTTTCGCCGGGATTATTGCGGTCTGACGACATCTTGATTGCTGAATATGAGATTCCGCTCCACGAGTTGAGACGAGGTCTGCCCTGGGCCCCGGACATCTGCTTGAATGACGCACATGGCCAGCCACTCGCACTCCTCGACCGGTCGTGGCGACCTCGAGCCGTTCTGGCCGTCCCGTCAGGACCACGATTTCGACCGGGTGTGTTGCCGCGCGAAGAACGCGCCGGCCCTCTAAAGCCTTCCGGGACCTCACGAGCAGACCCTCCCGGGGCCTTCGGTCCGCGCGGTACGACAACGACGACTACGTCACACGTACGTCTCCTGCCGACCACTCCGCGTGAAAGAGCTGACCACTCATGGCGAACACCCGCTCCCTCACTTCCGCCGCGCCCGCCGCGGCCTCCGCCCCCCTGACCTTCCCGCCCAGTCCGCGCCACCGGCTGCGGGCCGTGGACCGGGACGAGGTGGCCCGCGTCGTGGACCTGCTCCCGCCCGGCGCCACCTGGCTCCCCGCCCCGCAGCACGCCCTGCCGACGCTGCCCGGGCAGCCGCCGATGGTCGGCTACCTGGTCCTCGTACCCGCCGACCAGCAGCCGATCGCCTTCGCCCCGCAGTCCGTCCCCGCCCCGCCGGCCCAGGCCGCCGGAGCGGCCCCGGCCGCCGCGGGCGACTCCCTGGTCCGCATCGACCCGGCGCAGCGCACCGCCGAAGTGGACGGCGAGGTACTGGACCTGACGTACCTGGAGTTCGAGCTGCTGGCCCACCTCGTCGCGCACCCGCACCGGGTGCACAGCCGCGACCAGCTGGTGACCACCGTCTGGGGCTACGGACACGTCGGCGACGGCCGGACGGTAGACGTCCACATCGCCCGGCTGCGCCGCAAGCTGGGCGCGGCCCACCGCGGCGCGATCCAGACCGTCCGCCGGGTGGGCTACAAGTACGCGCCCTGACGCGACGGCGGGCCCGTACGCACGAGGGGGAGTACGGGCCCGCCGGAACCGCGCCGGGCGTCAGCCGCGCGCCACCACGGACCTCTTCCGGCGGCCGGCCGCGAAGCCGAGGACCACGTCGACGGCGAGGAAGGCGAGCAGGCTGATCCCGAGGAGCGGGACGAACCAGCCGACGACCGCCGTCACGCAGGCGAACGGCAGCAGCACGGTCACCGGCAGCTTCCGCCAGGCACCGCGCGGCTGCGCGCGGCCCACGGAGAGCCGCCGGTCCTTGGTGGGCCTGCGCATCCACCACATCCGGTAGCCCCACACCACGAGGAACATCACCGCGACGGCGAGCGCGGCCAGCAGGAGCTGGCCCACGACGCCGAGGGTCAGGCCCATGTGCAGGTCGATGCCGAAGCGGGTGAGCTGCGCGAGCAACGGGTAGTCGGCGAAGCGCAGTTCGTCCATGACCCGGCCGTCGGCGGGGTCGACGGCGACCGCGTCCAGGTGCACCGGCAGCGTCTTGTCGTTCTCCTTGACCACATAGCCCTTGCCGCCCGTGGGCAGGGTGACGCGCAGGTCCTCGGTGACCCCGGCGGCCCGGGCCGCGGCGACCGCCCGGTCGATGCCGACGTCCGCGGTCGGGGCCGGCGGGGGCATCTCCATGCCCTCGGTCATGACGTGGCCGGCGTGCTCGTCGGAGCCCGCGGCGGCGCCCCCGGTGAGGGCTGCGGCCACCGACGGGGTGGCTCCGCCGAGCCGGTCCTGGAGCTGCCCGATGTTCTCTCCCGCGTAGCGCGACCAGGTCAGGCCGGTGGCGGAGAGGGCCACGAGACCGACGGCCGCCCACAGCCCGACGGTGCCGTGCCAGGACAGGACGCGGCGCCGGCCGGTGGCCCCGCGCTCGGGGCGGACCAGGTCCGCCCGGCGGGAGCGGCGGCGGCCGGCCCACAGGGCGACGCCGCCCAGCGCGACCACCCAGAGCCAGCTGGCGGCGAGTTCGCTGTAGTTCCGGCCGAACTCGCCCAGCTGGAGGCTGGAGTGGAACTCGCTCAGCCAGGCGCGCAGCGGCAGCGCGTCACCGGCGGTGGTGAGCTGCCCGCGCACGTCGGCGGTGTAGGGGTCGACGAAGACGGTGAGGGTCTCGCCCTCCCCCAGCCCCGGCCGTTCCATGATCACGCGGGTGGTGGCGTCCGGCTCCGGAGCGGGCCAGACGCCGATCACCTCGCCCTCGGGGACGGCGCCGCGGGCGGCCTTCACCTGGGTGGCGAGCGGGACGGCGGCCTCGCCGACGCGGGGCACTGTCAGCTCGTCGGAGTAGAGGACCTTCTCCGCCTGCCACGAACCGGCGTACAGCAGGCCGGTGGTGGCGGCGAGGAACAGCAGCGGGGCTATCAGCAGCCCCGCGTAGAAGTGCAGCCGCAGGAGCAGCGGCCGCAGGGCGGCCCAGCCGGAGCCTCCGGCGGAACGGGCGGGGGCACCGGCGGGTGGGTTCTCCGGGTCCCGTGCGGGGACGTCGTGGAGTTCATCGAGGGACATGTGGGTCCTCAGGGGTTGGCGAAGACATGGGTGGAAGGCCCCGGGTCTCGCCCCCTCGACGGACGGGGGTGCGCCGGTCAGGCGCGGGCAGGACGACCGGGGGCCGTGGCGCGGACGGGCCGCGCTCCGGGCGGACCCCTGCGGACCGCGGTGTGGGCGTGGACGGCCCCGCGCAGCCGGCGTGGCCGTACGTACGGCGGACGGTGCGCGGGCGGCGCCGGTACGGGGACCACCCGGGTCCGGACCAGGGCCAGCGCGCGGGCCAGCGGCCGGGCGGCGAGCAGGGCGGTCGCGCCCAGGGCCCCGGCCAGCCGGAAGACGGCGGCCTCGCCCCACGCCAGCCACGCGGCGCAGAAGAGCCCGGCGAGCACGTGGGCGGCGATCATCCCGAAGCCCCCGTGCCCGGCCATCGCGAGCAGCCCGGCCGGCCCGGCCGCGCCGTCCCCGGCCATGTCGGCCATCCCGGAGGCGGCGTACGCAGCCGCATCGGCCGCGCCGGTCACTCCGTGGGCGGCCGTGTCCGCCACGGCGTGCGCATCCGCGGCACCCTGGGCGGCCGAGCCCGCCACGGCGTCCATACCGGCGGTGCCGTGAGCGGCCGTGCCGGGGGTGCCGTGGGCGGGCATGCCGTGGGCCTCGGAGGCGGCCGGCGCAGCCGGGGCGGCGGGTCCGGTGTGGTGGTGGCCGGGGCCCCGCGCCCCCGGCATGCGGGCGTGCGCGCCGCTCGCGGAGAAGGCGAGGTGCAGGGCCGCCTGGACGCCGAGCAGCGCGGCACTGATGCCGACGGGTCCGCAGCGCCGCCCGGTGGCCGGCCAGGCGAGTCCGGCCGTCACCGCGAACGCCCCCAGGAGCCACCCGAAGGGGATGTTCATCCCGGACATGGACGAATGCCCCACCGCGGCCAAGACCACGCACACCGCCGCGAACATCGCGGCCCGCGTGGCGCGCATCGGGGCGCGCTGCCGGGTGTCAGACATGTTCGGGTCATGCTCCCACGGGGCCCGGTGCCGGGCACCACGGGGCCGTATCCGATCATGAGCGGGTGAATCCACTGCCGAGCACCTGGCCGCTGCCGCTGAGCACGCTCTACACCGGCGGGGTCCAGCTCGGCTCCCACGCCCTGGAGCGGCTGGAGCCCGCGGAGCGTGAGCGGGTGCTGCGCGCCTGCTCGACCAACGTCGACAACCTCGACTCCGGCCGCTGGGAGACCCTGCTGACCAGCGCGTGCGTGGTCGAGGAGCCCATGCCGCTGCCCTACGCGCTCCTGCTGGTCGCGGTGCTGGGCTACGCGGAGTACGCCCACGGCGCCTGGTGGACGGCCGCGGTGTTCCTCTTCGGGCACACCACCGCGACGCTGCTCGTCCACGGGGTGCTGCGGCGCACCGCCGGCCCCGAGACCCGGCGGGCCCTGGACGTGGGCGCGAGCTACGGGCTCAACGCCGTGCTCGGCGCCCTCACCTCGGCCCTGCCGCGCGGCGCGGTGCGCACCACGGCCCGGGCCGGACTGCTGGCGCTCGCCGTGCGGCCGGTGCTGCGCCGGGAGCGCACCTTCACCGACGCGGGGCACCTGGTGGCGCTCGGACTCGGCATCGGCGTCTCGCTGGCCGTCGATTGTCTTTCCCGAAGGAATCATCGCAAAATCGCTCTTGCGTGACCCTTTTGCGGTCCTTGCCATGAACAAGCATGAATGACACGAGTCAATGACTCTCCGCCCCCGAGCCGCACCACCACTGGAGCCGCCACGATGACCGCCACGCCCTCCACCACCGTCGCCAACCTGCGCGACCTCGGTGGCACCCCGCTCGCCGGCGGCCGCTCCGTCCGCCACGGCCTCGTGCTGCGGTCCGGCTCGCTCGACCGCCTCGACCCCGCCGCCGACCCGGCGGTGGCCGGGCTGGGACTGCGTACGGTCATCGACTTCCGCAGCGACGCGGAGCGCGCCGACCACCCCGACCGGATACCGGCCGGGGCGCGGCTGCTGGTGCGCGACGTGCTGGCCGACAAGATGAGCGAGGGCCGGATGCCCGCCGCCACGCAGCTCAAGGACCTGCTCGCCGACCCGGTGGTCGCCGAGGAGCACCTGGGCGGCGGCAAGGCGCAGGCCCTGTTCGGCTCGGTGTACCGGTCCTTCGTCGCGACGGGCTCGGCGCACGCCGCCTACCGCACGCTGCTCACCGAGGCGGCCGACCCCGATGCCGGGCCGCTGCTGTTCCACTGCACGGCCGGCAAGGACCGTACGGGCTGGGGCGCGACCGTGATCCTCTCGCTGCTCGGCGCGGACGACGAGACCCTGATGGCCGAGTACCTGTCGGTGAACCCGGCGGTGAAGGCGGCCTTCGCCCCGATGATCGAGGGCTTCACGGTCGCGGGCGGGGACCCGGACATCGCGCTGGCACTGATCGGGGTCTTCCCCTCCTACCTGGAGGCGGGCCTGGACGAGGTACGGCTGCGGTACGGGTCGATGGAGAAGTACGTGCGGGAGGGCCTGGGCGTCGAGGACGGGACGGTCGAGGCGCTGCGCGACCGGCTCGTCGTCTGACGGGACCGGCCGCCGGTCCGCCCCGGGGCGCCCCGGGGCGCCCCGGTTCGTCCGAACGTGCGCGCTGGGCACGGGTGACCATCCGACGATTCGCTCGTTCTGCTGAACGTGACTGCGCCGGATACCGCCACCCGCCCCCTTGCTCCCGACGTCGAGCAGGCCGAGGCCGCCATCGTCGAGCACTACCCCCGGCTGGTGCGGCTCGCCTATCTGGTGCTGCCGCCCGCCCTCGGCCGCAACCGGCGGGTGCTCACCGCCCATTCGCTGACCCAGCGGGCGCTGCCGCGCGGGCGGCGGGGCGTCGTCCCCGCGGACGTGCGGGGCGGGGTTCCGGCGCAGCGCGGCGAGCCGGCCGGGGCCGAGTCGGGGTACGCGTACGTCCGGCTGCGGGTGCTGCGCTCCGCCCTGGAGGCGGGGGTCCCCCTGACGTTCCGCTCCCTGCCGCTGCGCGGGCAGCTGCCGGCCCCGCTGCCCCGGGTGTGGGGGCTGCGGCTGTTCCCGCGGGCGGGCGGGGCCGAGGAGCTGGCGCTGGACCAGTGGCTGGCCACGCTGGGCGGACCCGGCCGGGCGGCCTGCGTCCTGCGGGCGCTGGAGGGGCTCGCGGAGCCCGAGGTGCTCCGGGTGCTCGCCGAGGCGGGGGTGGCCGATCCCGCGGCGGCGCTCGCGGAGTCGGGGGACCCGGCGCACGACGCCCTCTTCTCCTCCCCCGAGTTCGATCCGTGCGTGCTCCAGGCCCGGCCCACCGACCTGCTGCGCCGCCGCCGGTTCGCGCGGGCCTCGCTGGCGGGGGCGGCGGCCCTCGCGGTGTGCGGGGCGCTGCTGGCGCTGCCGGGCGGGGGCTGGGGCTCGGACGGGCCCGCGGCCCCGCCGTACGCGCTGAACGCGGCGGCGCAGGCGGCCCTGGACCCGGCGCAGCTGGTGCGGGTCGCTCCCGCCGTGTGGCGCACGTCCTCCCGTACGGACTTCTCCGCCTGGCCCGCCCGCGGTGACCGCGCCGGGGACGCCGGGCTGCTGCGCCGGGCGCTGGCCGTCTGGGCCCGGCCGGGCCGGGCGGTGGTGGTGTCGGCCACGCCCGGCACCCCGTCGGGGCCGCCGATGGGCCCGGCCCAGCTGCTGTTCGCGGGGACCGTCGACCAGGCGGTGGTGGTCCTGATGTACGACGGGCTGCGCGTGGTCCGGTACGCCGAGCCGCGCAGCGGCACCGCGGGCGCGGCGCTGGACTTCGCCCGGACCGACGGGGCCTCGGCGGACACGGCGACGGGCCTGGTGCTCAGCCGGGTCGACGGCAACGTCCGCTACCTGACGGCCCCCTGGGTCACCGGCGCGGCCCTGCGCGACCTGCTCAAGCCGGCCGAGGCCCCGGCGGCCCTCAAGCTCACCCCGGACGGGGTCACCCCGCCCCTGGTGGGCCCGGCGCCGGGCGGGAACTGTACGAGCTGGAACGCCCTGTCGCTGACCGGCGACGGCGCGACCCGGCTGGTCACGGACCTGGGCGAGCTGACCCCGGCCCGGCTGACCTCCGGCGCGCCGGGGGCCGCGCGGGACGTGACGGAGGCGGCGGAACTGGGCGACTGGGCGCGGATCGCCTGCCTGTTGCCCTCGGTGCGCTCGCACGGGGTCCGGACCGTCAACGCCTGGACGTACGCGAAGCAGCCGCTGCCCGAGAACGACGGGACGGCCGCCTGGCTGTGCACCCGGGCGGAGACCTGGCAGGGCACGGCGGACCGGGTGCAGGCCCAGTTCCTGGCCCCGGGCGCGTCCGGGGCGGCCCAGGCCGCGAAGGCGGAGGGCTCCCCCGCGTGCGGGCCCCGCGAGCCGCGGGTGCTGGCCGGAGTGCTGTGGAAGTCCCGGGCGGGGCAGTGGTACGTGCTGGCCGCGGGCAGCGCGCAGTTCGCCTCGCTGTCGGTGTCCGGCGGCGGGGTGACGGGCTCCGCCACGGGCAACCGGCTGGCGGTGAAGGCCCCGGAGGGCGCGCAGGTCGACCTGACGGGCAAGCTGACGGACGGCACCAAGGCGGGCGTGCTGCGCTAGGGGGTGTCGTCGAGTCGTGTCGTGGCCCGCGGGGCAGACACGACTCGACGACAGTCCCTGGGCCGTCCCTTCCGGATTCCGCCGGGCGGGCCGGTGGTGTACGCGGTTCCCCGACGGCGCCGCCGTGGGGCCGGACGGCGTTCGGCCCGGCGGCCGTCAGCCCTGGGGCGAGCGGCCCGTGGCGGAGCCGAAGCCCAGCCAGGTGTGCCGGTTGCCCCACCAGCACCAGCCGACCTTGGGGGCTCCGCGCCGCTCGCGGCCGTCGCGTCCCGTGCCGTTGCTGATCCAGATCGCCGGGGTGCGGGCGTCGGGGGTGCCGTTCGGCTTGCGCAGCCGGGAGCCGATGGTCATGAAGCAGCGGCCCGGCTCCAGGGCTTCCGGCCGCTGGAGGAGCCAGTGGATGCCTTCGGTCAGCACCAGCGGGCTGCGGCCCTCCCGCGCGAGGGCCGGCAGCGCCTCCTCCGGGCTCCAGTTGGCCATGCGGTCCCCGCGGTCGACGCCGCTGACGAGGTAGAGGGGGGCGTCGGGGAGCTCGACGGCGTCGGGGGCGAAGCGGTCGACGTCCGTCATGTCGACGACGACGAAGCCGGGCCTGCCCGCCCGGCTGAGCAGCGGTGCGAGGGCGGAGGCCGGCGCGCGGTCCGGGTGGACGGCGAGCAGGACGTCCTCCCGCGCGGCGCCGGCCGCCGCGGCGAAGGCGCGCAGCTGCTCGGCGGGCACGGCGGCGATCTCGTGCACACCGAGCCGGACCAGGTGTTCCGCCTGGGCGGCGAGCGGCGGAAGGGGCGCAGCGGGGACGGGTACGGGAGACGGGAAGTCGGTCAAGCCGGTCCTCTGTTCGCAGGGCGGGCACGGACCACCCCTGAACGGGTGCGCCCCCCGAAAACGTTCCCGGCGCTCCGGCGGGTCGGCGGCTCCGATCCCTGCGGCCGACCCGCGGGCCGGCGGGGGGCGGCGGTCGGGGCCGGGGGTGCCGGTCGCACATTGGCCGTGCAGGGGCCTTTTCCTCCTCCGTACCCATCAGTACATTGACGCCATGTCTAATACGCCGCTCGCGCCCGCCCCCGTGGCGACGGAACACATAGACCTCCACGCGCGGAACGTCTCCTTCTCCTGGGAGGACACCCCGCTCCACTGGCTGCCCGGCGACCCCTTCGCGGGGCACACCATCAACGTGCTGCACCTGCTCCTGCCCGCCGGTGAGCGCTGGTTCGTGCACGTCTACAAGCAGGTCCTCCCGTACATCACGGACGAACGGCTGCGGGCGGACGTCATCGGCTTCATCGGGCAGGAGGCCATGCACGCCGCCGCGCACGACGACGTGCTCCCCCACCTGCGGAGCCTCGGGCTCGACCCGACGCCGTACACCGCTCAGGTGGACTGGCTGTTCGAGAAGCTGCTCGGCGACCGGACCCTGCCGCCCGGCAGGGCCAGCCGGTGGTGGCTGATGGAGCGGGTCGCGATGATCGCCGCGATCGAGCACTACACGGCCTTCCTCGGCGACTGGGTCCTCAACGCCGACGAGCTCGACCGCCGCGGCGCGGACCCGATGATGCTCGACCTGCTGCGCTGGCACGGAGCGGAGGAGGTCGAACACCGCTCGGTGGCCTTCGACCTGTTCATGCACGTCGACGGCAACTACCGGCGCCGGGCCAGGACCTGGGCCACCGCCTTCACCGCCCTGGTCTTCCTCTGGCAGCGCGGGGCCCGCTTCTTCATGGAGAACGACCCCTCGCTGCCCGCCGCCAGGGCCTCGCTCGGCCAGTTCTTCCGGGCCGGGCAGCAGGGGGTGCTGCCCTCGGCGGGCGCCATGGCGAAGTCCATCCCGACCTACCTCTCCCGTACGTACCACCCCTCGCAGGAGGGCTCGACGGCCCAGGCCGTCGCCTACCTGGCCACCTCCCCCGGCGCGTCCGGCGGGGTGCGGCCGTGAGGCGGGCGCTGGCCGTGACGGCCCTCGCGGGGGCCGCCGTTCTGACCCGGCGGGCGCTGCGCCGGCGGATCGGGCGCTCCCCGCTGTGGCCGCTGCCCGCCCTGGACACCCCCGTGTCGGGGCACTCGCCGCGCCGACTGCTGCGCGTACGGGTCGCCGCCCGGACCGAACCCGCCGACGGGGTGGTGCTGCTGACCCTGGAGTCCGCCGGACTGCCGCCCTGGACCCCGGGCGCGCACGTCGACCTCGTCCTGCCCTCGGGGCTGGTCCGCCAGTACTCGCTGTGCGGGGACCCGGCCGAAGAGGGCCGCTACACGGTCGCGGTCCGGCTCGTCGAGGACGGCCGGGGCGGCTCCCGCGAGGCGCACGACCGGCTGGAGGCGGGCACCTGGCTGGAACTGCGGCCGCCGCGCAACCGGTTCGAGCTGCTCCCCGCCCCTTCGTACGCCTTCGTCGCGGGCGGCATCGGCATCACCCCGGTCCTGCCCATGCTCCGCGCGGCGACCGCCGCGGGGGCCGATTGGACCCTGCTGTACGGGGGCCGCTCGCGCGCCTCGATGCCGTTCCTCGCCGAACTCGCCGCCTACGGGGACCGGGTCACGGTGGTCCCCGAGGACGAGGCGGGACTGCCGGACCTGACCCCGCTCGGGGCCGCCGCGCCCGGCACCCTGGTCTACTGCTGCGGGCCCGAGCCGCTGATGCGGGCCGTCACGGAGGCCGCCGCGGACCCCTCGGCGGTGCGCCTGGAACGCTTCGCCCCGGCGGCGGCCGCGGCGGCCCGGCCCTTCACGGTGGAACTGGGCCGCTCGGGCCGCACCGTCGAGGTCGGGGCCGGGGAGTCCGCGCTGACGGCGGTGCGCCGGCTGCTGCCCGACACTCCGTACTCCTGTGAGCAGGGGTTCTGCGGGACCTGCCAACACCGGGTGCTGGCGGGCGGGGTGGAGCACCACGACGAGCTCCTCACCGACGGGGAGCGCGCGGACTCGATGCTGCTGTGCGTCTCGCGCGCGGCCGGGGACCGCCTGACCTTGGACCTTTGACTTCCGCTTCCCCCCGAGGGGAGAAGTAGGGTGTCGGCATGACAACCGGGGTGCGGCGCAGGATGGGTGTCGAGGAGCGGCGGCAGCAGCTGATCGGGGTGGCCCTGGAGCTGTTCAGCAACCGCTCCCCCGACGACGTGTCGATCGACGAGATCGCCGCCGCGGCCGGGATATCCCGCCCGCTCGTCTACCACTACTTCCCGGGCAAGCTCAGCCTCTACGAGGCCGCCCTGCGGCGGGCCGCCGACGAGCTGGCGGATCGTTTCGTCGAGCCGCGCGAAGGCCCCCTCGGGGCCCGGCTGCTGCGGGTGATGGGACGGTACTTCGCCTTCGTCGACGAACACGGCCCGGGCTTCTCCGCACTGATGCGGGGCGGTCCGGCGGCGGGCAGCAGTCGGACCAACGCGATGATCGACGAGGTCCGGCAGGCCGCGTACGAGCAGATCATCACCCACATCGGCGTGGCGGAGCCGCCCGCGCGGCTGGAACTCGTCGTGCGGTCCTGGGTGTCGCTGGCCGAGTCCACGGCGCTGCTGTGGCTGGACGGGCGGCGCATCCCGCGGGCGGAACTGGAACTCCAGCTGGTGCACGACTTCGCGGCGCTGGCCGCCGTGAGCGCCGCCTACGACGCGGAGATGGCGGGGATCCTCGTACGGATCCTGGCGGGCGAACCGGCCGACGGGCCGTTCGGGGAGCTGGTGGGGCGGCTCGCGGCACTGGTCCCGGCCGCCGTCGCGGGTGAGTGAACCGGCCCGGAACGCGATAATGCCCGCGTGATCATTGACGACGGGATCTTGTTCCGGCAGGCCGGGGAGAAGGACGCCGCCACGCTGGTGAAGCTGTACGACCAGGCGGCCCGCTGGATGCGCAAGCAGGGCATCGACCAGTGGAAGCCCGGGGAGAAGGACGTCGCCCATTTCCGGTCGGTGATGCGCACCGGGGAGGTGTGGCTCGCCGAGGACGCCGACGGACGGGTCGTCGGCGCGTACGAGCTGTGGTGGTCCGACGAGGAGGCCTGGGGGGTCCAGCCCCCCGTCGCGGGGTACGTCCACCGGCTGATGGTGGAGCGGGAGGCGGCCGCCCCCGGGACGGGGCTGCGGATCCTCGACCACGCCGAACGGCGGATCGCCCGGACGGGGCGGGAGCGGGCCCGCCTGGACTGCGTGTCGACGAACCCGCGGCTGCTCGCGTACTACCGGGCCGCGGGCTACCGGATCGTGGGCGAGTTCCCCTCGAAGCAGGCGGCGGACGGCCGGGTGTACGGGGTGATCCTGCTGGAGCGGCGCCTCGACGTCTGAGGCGCCGCTCCCGTCGCGCGCCGCCGCGCGGTCAGGACCGCTTGAACACGGCGACGGTCCGCCCCGGGACCGTGAACGTGCCCGCGGCCGCCTCGTAGCCGGACCGCTTCACCACCGGGTCCGAGCCCGCCGCCTGGAGCGGGTGCAGGGCGTAACCGGTGCCCGCGAGGGCCCCGACGCGCTGGGTCCGCTCCCCGGGGGCGGAGTTGAAGACCACGACCAGGTCACCGAGGGTCATGGTGAGGACGCCCGGGGTCTCCTCGGTCCCGGACAGCGGGAAGGCCAGCGCGGACTGGACGGCCTGCGCCGTGGTGAGGGCGAAGGCGCTCTCCGTCGTACGGATCCTCAGCAGGTCGCGGTAGGCGGCCGAGGTGGCTCCGGTCTCGGCGCAGCCGGGGACGGCCGTCCCCTTCAGCAGGGGTGCGGCGTACGGCCATTTGGCCCGGTTGTCGGCGGCGGGCGGCAGGCCCCGGCCGAAGCCGTTGCCGGCGCGGCAGTCCCAGTGGATCGCGTTGAACCAGTCCCCGCTGTCGAAGGAGTTGCGGTCCAGGGACTTCGAGCGGAGCAGGTCGGTGCCGGCCTGGGAGAGCGCCGGGCCCTGCGAGAGGGCGGCCGTCGCCAGGGCGAGTACCTGGGCCCGGCCGCGGTCGGCCGGGGTGGTGGTGGCGGGCAGTTTGTAGGCGAGGGCGTCGTAGAGGCTCTCGTTGTCGTGGGCGTCCACGTAGGCGAGGGCGTCGCCGGGGGCGGCCGCGTAACCGGCGGGGGCGCCGTTGTAGTCCACCTCGGAGCCCTTGGTGCGCCGGCCCGCCGAATCGGTGAACACGTAGGAGGCCAGGTTGCCGGTGAGACCGACCTTGATCAGGTCCTGGTCGTGCAGGAGACGGGCGCGCTGCTCGTCGGGGGTGCCGGCCCCGGGGGCCCCGTTGGGGTCGGTGAACAGTCCGGACGCGAAGCCCTGGACGCGCGGGTCCTCGTCGAAGGGGCCGCCGCCGCGCACGGCGTCGCGGGCGCGGTCGGAGAAGGTGGCGATGCCGGTGCCCGCCATGTTCTTCTGGGTGGCCTGGACGAAGCGGGCGTCGTCGGCGACCTCGCCGAAGTTCCAGCCCTCGCCGTAGAGCACGATCTTCTTCCCGTCCACGCCGTCCTTCGCGACGGTGAGCGCGTCGAGGGCCGTCCGGACGGCCAGGATGTTGGCCTTCGGGTGGTGGCCCATCAGGTCGAAGCGGAAGCCGTCGACCTTGTACTGCTTGGCCCAGGTGACGACGGAGTCCACGACGAGGCGGCCCATCATGGCGTTCTCGGGCGCCGTGTTGGAGCAGCAGGTGGAGCTGGCGACGGCCCCGTCGGCCAGCAGGCGCTGGTAGTAGCCGGGCACGATGCGGTCGAGGACCGACGCGTCCGACTGGCCGGCCGCCGCGGTGTGGTTGTAGACCACGTCCATGACGGTGCGCAGCCCCGCGCCGTTCAGCCCCTGCACCATCCTGCGGAACTCGACGGTGCGGGCGGTGCCGTTCGGGTCGCTCGCGTACGAGCCCTCGGGGACGGTGTAGTGCAGCGGGTCGTACCCCCAGTTGTAGGCGTCCTTCGGGGCGGCGGCGGCCACGCAGGCCTGCTGGGCCTCGGAATCGGGGGCGTGCGCCGTGAGGTCGCAGGCGGGCGGGGTGCGGTCCGCGGCCCGCTCGGGGACGGTGGCGAAGTCGAAGACGGGCAGGAGGTGGACGTAGGAGGTGCCGGAGGCGGCCAGCTCGCGCAGGTGGCGCATGCCGTCCGAGCCGGCGTCGGTGAAGGCGAGGTACTGGCCGGGGTGCCCGCTGGTGGGGTCCTCGGCGGAGAAGTCGCGCAGGTGCAGTTCCTGGATCTGCGCGGAGGCGAAGGGGACGGGCGCGGGCTTGCGCAGGTCCCGCCAGCCGGGCGGGGCGAGCTTCGGGTCGGCCAGGTCCACCACGAGGCTGCGGGCGGAGTCGGCGGTCAGGGCGGTGGAGTAGGGGTCGGTGACGAGGTTGCGCACCAGCCGGCGCGCGGCCGGGGCCCAGACGGTGACGGCGTAGCGGTAGGGCTTGCCGGTCCAGGAGCGTTCGCCGCGCACCGACCAGACGCCGGTGGCGTCGTCGCGGCGCATGGCGACGGTGCGGCCGTCGAGTTCGAGGGAGACCTCCCGGGCCGTGGGGGCCCAGACGGAGAGGGTGGGGCGGCCGTCGTGGAAGACGGGGCCCAGGGGGGCGTTCGTCGCGTACAGGTCGTCGAGGACGCCGGCGAGCTGGACGCCGGTGGCGGCGAGGACGGCCCCGTTCGCGGCGCGGGCGCTCGCGACGAGCTGGCCGCGCAGGGCCGCGCGGACCCGGCCCCGGTCGCGGGGGTCGACGGTGAAGGCCTGGTACGTCGCCAGGTGCGGGAACTCCTGCCGCTGGGCGGGGGTGAGCGCGGTGCGCGCCAGCCGCAGCCAGGAGGCGCCGTTCTCGTGGAGGACTCCGTCGCCGGTCGTGATCCGGCCCTGATCGGAGGCCAGGAGCTGGGTGGAGGCGGCGGCCGCGGGGGCGTTCCAGGCGAGGGTGTCGCGGTCGATCCAGACGGCTTCGGCCTTGGTGAGGTCGAGGGCGGCGGCGGATCCGGCGGGCTGCGGGAGGAGGTAGTCCTGCGTGCCGCCGAGCATCCACACCTCGTGGCCGGTGGCCTTGAGGTCGAGGGACTGGTCGGTGGGGAGGTCCTTCTGGTCGCCCTTGTGGAGGATGTAGCTCAGGCTGGTGGCGCCGGCGGCGAGGGGGACCTCGTAGACGGCCCCGAAGGAGTCGGTGCGGACGGGCAGCAGCGGTGCCGACCAGTCGGTGGGGGTCGCGGCGCCGGTCCACACGTGCAGGCCCCAGCCGTCGTAGGCGCCGTCGGGGCGCTGGTAGTGCAGGACGGCCTTGGTCTGGTCCCGGGGCGGTGCGGCGGGAGGGTCGGTGCGGGCGGGTTCCCTGCCCTGTTCGAGCCAGATCTCGCCGGTCCGGGTCAGGTCGACCGTGCGGTCGGCGGGGACGTCCTTGGTGCCGTTCTTGTCGATGACGAGGTAGTTCAGCGTGGCGGCGCCCGGCTTCAGGCGGACGAACGCGAAGGCGCCGTAGGCGTCGCGGCCGGTGAAGGGGTGGCCCTCGGGCCAGGGCGTGGCCTCGCCGTCGGCGAGGTCGCCCCAGGCGTAGAGCCGCCAGTCGGTGTAGTCGCCGTCGGGCCGGTTGTAGTGGACGACCGCGTAGTCGCGCCGGGTCGCGGTGGGGACCTCCGCGGGCGGAACCTGTCCGGCGGTGGTGGCCGCGCGGGCGGAGGCGGTGCGTCCGGTGGCGTCGACGACGACGGCCTTGTAGCGCAGGGGCGTGCCGGCGGGGGCCGTGACCTGCTGGGTGACCGTGTAGGGGGCGTGGTCGGCGGAGCCGAGGACCTGCCAGGGCCCGGCGCCGGTCTGGGCGGCGAAGACCACCCGGTTAAGGCCGCCTCCGGTGACGTCGGCGGACAGTTCGACGGTGCCGGTGGCGCCGGGCGCGGGGGGCTTCAGCGTCAGCGCGGGCGCGGTGGCGGGCGGGGCGAGGGGGGCGGCGGCCCGCAGCACGAGCGAGCCCAGGGCGGGAACGGTGACGGTGAGCTTCCCGGCGGCGGAGGCGCGCGGGACGGCGTAGGCGGCGCCGCCGGAGGCGCCGGTGGCGCCGTAGAGGACGCGGTAGGCGGCACCGGGCGGGGCGTCGAGTGTGACCGTGCGCGCCGTGGTGGCGTTGTTGGCGGCGACGAGGTACTCGGTGCGGGTCGCGGCGTCGGTGCGGGCGAAGGCGTACACCGAGCCGTCGGAGAAGCGCTCGCTCTGGATGCCGTCGCGCAGGGCCGGGTGGGCCTTCGTCAGCTTCGAGAGAGCACTGATCTGCCGGTAGAGCGGGTGTCCCGGATCGTAGGCGTCGCTCGCGTGCGTGCGCGCCGTCCCGAGCTGGTCGTCGTCCAGGTAGTCGGCGATGCCCGTGGCGAACAGCGGCTGGCGGGCGTCCTTGTCGCCGCCGGAACCGGTGAAGCCCTGTTCGTCGCCGGAGTAGACGACCGGGTTGCCCCGGGAGAAGAACATCAGCTCGTTGGCGAGCCGGTAGCGGTCGAGGAGCTCCTGCTCGCCCGCACCGGGGTGGTCCTGCTTCAGGAAGGTCCCGAAGCGGCCCATGTCGTGGTTGCCGAGGAAGGTCACCTGCTCGTAGGCGTTGGCCTTGTCGGTGGTGTAGCGGTAGTCCGCGGCCAGTACGGAAGCCAGCCGGCCCGCGTCCGCCCCCTGGGAGGCGTAGGCGCGGACGGCGTCCTGGAAGGGGAAGTCGAGGGTGGCGTCGAGGCGCCCGCGCGTCACGTACGGGGAGGTGACGGCGGGGTCGGCGGAGTAGACCTCACCGAACATGAAGAAGTCCTCGCGGCCGCGCCGGGCGGCGTACTTCTCCAGGGCGGTGGCCCACTGCGTCCAGAAGGGGATGTCGACGTGCTTGACGGTGTCGATGCGGAAGCCGTCGACGGCGAAGTCCTTCACCCACTTCTCGTAGATCTTCTCCATCCCCTCGACGACCTCGGGACGCTCGGTCCACAGGTCGTCGAGGCCGGAGAAGTCGCCCTGCTCCGCGGACTCCCCGGCGAAGGTGGAGTCGCCCCGGTTGTGGTACATCGCCGGGTCGTTGAGCCAGCCGGGCACCTTGAGGTCCTTCTTCGCGGCGGGCACGAAGGGGGTGCGGGGGAAGGTGGCGGGGCCGGTCTTCGGGAAGCCCTTGCCGTGGTCCTGGTCGTCGAAGGGGACGCCGTCCTCGGTGAGGTACGGGAACGCGCCCTTCGACAGGTAGTCGTGGGAGCCCTCCCGGTGGTCGACGACGTCGGCGGTGTGGTTGGTGATGACGTCGAAGAAGACCTTCATCCCCTTCGCGTGCGCCTTCTCGATCAGCCGGGTCAGGTCGGCGTTGGTACCGAAGTGCGGGTCGACCTGGGTGAAGTCGGTGATCCAGTAGCCGTGGTAGCCGGCCGACTCGTCCTTGCCCGTCCCCTGCACCGGCTGGTTCTTGAACACCGGCGCCAGCCAGATGGCCGTGGTGCCGAGGCCCTTGACGTAGTCGAGCCGGTCGGTGAGCCCCTTGAGGTCCCCGCCCTGGTAGAAGCCCTTGTCGGTGGGGTCCAGACCGGTCTGCGAGCGGCTCCCGGTCAGGCCGCCGCGGTCGTTGCGCGGGTCGCCGTTCGCGAAGCGGTCCGGGAGCGCGAAGTAGAACTGCTCGCGGGTCAGGTCGTGCCGGGCGGGCTCGGCGGCCAGTTTCGCGTCCTTCGGCGGTGGTGGTGGCTGGGCGGCGGCCGACGCGGGCAGCGCGGGCAGGAGCGTCACGGCCAGCGCGGCGGCGAGCGCTCCTGCGGCGGGGCGGCGTATCACGGAGGATCTCCTCGGGTACGGGGGCGGGTGCTGCGGATCAGCCGCGCCAGGTGTCGGTCAGCGTGAGCGTGCCGTTCGCCGGGACGGTGGCGGACCGGTTGGCCCCGCTCTCCCAGGTGACGTTCCCGGCGGCGTCCTTGCGGAGGTACTTGTAGGCGAAGGCCGCCCCGGCGGGCAGGCCCACGTCGAGCTTCCAGACGGGGTACGCGGCCGGGTCGAGCCGCAGCGCGGCGCCGGTGTTCCAGCCGCCGAGCTCGGCCCGGTCCCCGGTGACGTACACGTCCTGGCCGGGCACGGTGGTGGCGGTGACGGCGAAGGAGGCACCGGCGGGCGCCTGCGCGCACGTACGGGCCCCGGCGTGCAGGGCGAGGGCGGTACCGGCGCCGAGGGTGGCGGTGAACCGTCCGCCGGCGTCCACGCTCACGGCCCGGCCGCTCTGCACGTCGCAGTAGCCGCCGGCGGGCAGGGAGGTCTGGAAGGTGCGGGTCAGCGGCCCGGCCCCGTGGTTGATGGCCACGTACGCCTTGGAGCCCCGGCCGAAGGCGATCCGGTCGTCCCCGTCGTCCCACCAGTCGGTGACGCCCTGCCCGCGCGCGGAGTTCCGGAAGCCGACCATGGAGGAGATCTCCCGCCAGGCGTGCTGGCACTTCCACCCGTCGGCGTAACAGGCGTTCACCGTGCCGCCGTTGGGCGGGCCGGCGTCCCTGTCGGTCCACTCGTAGCCGGAGTGCACGTCGGGCGACCCGTACGGCCAGGCCAGCATGAACACGCTGGCGAGGGTGTAGGCGGAACCGTCCTTGTAGCTGAGGGTGTCCCCGCCGCGCTCGGTGTCGTGGTTGTCGACGAACACCCCGGCCTGGCCGCCGGGCAGGTACCCCCACGCCTCCCCGAAGTTCTTCAGGTAGGCGAGCTTCTCGCTCTGGAACACCCGCTTGAGGTCCCGCGCGTAGCGGAACTCCTGCACGTCGCCGCTGCCGAGGTACTCGCCCGGCTGGACGGCCTCCCCGGCCCCGTATATCGCCTCCTGCTTCCAGTAGGCGCCCGGGTTGCTCAGCCGCGACTTGATGGCGGCGAGGTCGGCGGCGGGCATGTGCTTGGCGGCGTCGATCCGGAAGCCGTCGACGCCCAGCGACAGCAGGTCGTTGAGATAGCCGGCGATCCGCCCCCGCACGTAGTCCTCGCCGGTGTCCAGGTCGGCGAGCTGCACGAGCTCGCAGTTCTGGACGTTCGCCCGGTCCTGGTAGTTGGAGACGGTGGCCCGGCAGTCGTCCATGTCGGCGCCCGAATAGAGCCCGGGGTAGCCGTACTTCGTGTACGGGGACCCCCCGGTCCCCACCCCGTCACCGGCGGCCATGTGGTTGATGACGGAGTCGGCGACCACCTTCACCCCGGCCCCGTGGCAGGCGGCGACCATCCGCTGGAAGGCGGCCCGGTCCCCGAGCCGCCCGGCGATCTTGTAGCTGACGGGCTGGTACGAGGTCCACCACTGGGGCCCCTGGACGTGCTCCTGCGGCGGTGACACCTGGACGTACCCGTACCCGGCGGGCCCGAGGCTGTCGGTGCAGGCCTTGGCGACGGAGTCGAACCGCCACTCGAACAGGACGGCGGTGACGTCCTTGCCCCCGGGCGCGGCGGCCTGCGCCTGCGGCGCCTGGGCGCTGAGGGTGGCGGCGACGAGGGCGACGAGGGCGAGCAGCCCACGGGGGCCGGCGTTCCTTGCGGGCATGGGGATCCTCCTGGCGGAGAGGCGGGGATTGCCGCTGACCGTAGGGGCCGCCCAGGCGTGTTGCAAGAGCTTGCGCAAGAGATTGCAGAATTGTTTCCGGGCGGGGTGGGGAAGCGGGGTCGGGGTCGGAAAGCGGCGGGGTCCAGCGGAGCGGTGTCAGGGAGGGTTTGGTGGTCTCCCGTCAGTCTCATCGTCCTTCCGCGTCGGGCCGGTCCCTCAAGGGCGCTCCCTTCGGTCGCGTCGCTTCGCGATGGCCTTCGGCCACCCTTGACCGACCGT
>NZ_JBICWZ010000008.1:0-329798 GCF_043199995.1 Streptomyces sp. NPDC048507
CTGCAGGGGGGACCCTGTGGGAGAGTAGGACGCCGCCGAACAATCATTGTGGGAAAGCCCCGCACCAGGTAACTGGTGCGGGGCTTTTCTGCGTTTACGGGCCGTTTACGGGCCTTTCTCGCAGCCGCCGGCCGGAGCCGGGGGCCGGGGTGGGGCCGGACAGGGTTCCACCGTTTACCCGTACGAACCTGCCGGGAACCCGCGCCGGTCGCTCGTAGGCTGGGTGGATGGGCTATGAGCTGGTCATCTTCGACAACGACGGCGTCCTCGTGGACAGCGAGCCGCTCTCCAACACGATCCTCTCCGGGTACCTGACGGAGCTGGGGCATCCCACCTCCTATGAGGAGTCACTGCGGGACTACATGGGGGCCGCGGTGCACCGGGTGCACGATCTGGTCTTCGAGCGGAGCGGGCAGCGGCTGCCCGAGGAGTTCGACCACACCCTCCAGGAGCGGGTCTCCGCCGCCTTCGCCCGGGAGCTGAAGCCGGTCCCCGGGGTGACCGAGGTACTCGCCGAGCTGTCCGCGCAGGGGGTGCCGTACTGCCTGGCCTCCTCCGGCACCCACGAACGGATCCGCGTCGGGCACCGCAGCGCGGGGCTGGGGGAGTGGTTCGAGGAGGAGTGGATCTTCAGTGCCGAGGACGTCGGCCGGGGCAAGCCGGCGCCGGACCTGTTCCTGCACGCGGCCGACATGATGGGCGTCGCGCCCGCGCGGTGCGTCGTCATCGAGGACAGCCGGCTCGGGGTGGAGGCGGCCCGGGCCGCTGGGATGGACGTGTTCGCGTACACCTCCATGTCTTCGGCCGACGCGCTTGCCGGAGCCACCTCCTACTTCGGGGAGATGAAGGAGCTGTTCCCCCTGCTCGGATTGGGTGTGTGATCGCTCTACCCACCGGTAGCCGGGGGGCCTACGCTGTGCCGCCATGACAGTTGACGTGCGGCTGCGGCGCGGGCGTGGTGCCCTCGGGTTCAGCTTCTTCGCGCAGGGCGTCGCCTTCGCCCTGCTGGTGACCCGGATCCCGGCCATCCAGGACCAGTACGGGATATCCGACGGGCTGCTGCCCGCCTTCCTCGCCGCCGTGCCGGTCCTCGCAGGGGTGTCGAGCGTCGCCACCGAGCACCTCGTGAAGCGGATCGCGCCGAGCACGGTGCTGCGGTGGGCGCAGCCCGTCGTCCTGCTGGCCCTCCTCGGTGTCGGGGCGGGCAGCCGGATGTGGCACGTCGCGGTGGCGCTCGGGGTGTTCGGGCTGGCGGTGGGGGCGCTGGACGCCTCGATGAACATGCTGGGGGTCAGCCTCCAGCGGGCGTACGGGCGGAGCATCATGCTCGGCTTCCACGCCGCCTACAGCCTCGGCGGGATCCTGGGGGCCTCGGCGGCCTGGGTGGGGGCGCACTGGCACCTCTCGCTGTTCACCGGCTACCTGCCCGCCGTGGTGGTGCTGTTGCCGGTGGCGCTGGTGGGCAGCCGGTTCTACGCGGACTCCGAGCCCGGCGGTGCCGGGGAGGAGGCCGGGGGCTGGCCGGCGAAGGGCGGGAAGCTGCTGCTGCCGCTGTGCGTGGTGATGGCGTGCGCGTACATCGGGGACTCGACGGTGGCGAACTGGAGTGCCAAGTACCTCCAGGACGTGCTGGGCAGCTCCGAGCAGCTGGCGACCGTCCCGTACAACGTCTACATGGTGACGACCCTGATCGGGCGGGCCGTGGGGGACCTCGGGGTGCGCCGGTTCGGTGCGGTGGCCGTGGTGCGGACCGGGACGGTGGTGGCGGCCGGCGGGTTCGCGGTGGTGGCCTCCGCGCCGGGGGCGTGGACGGGGATGCTGGGCTTCACGCTGCTGGGGATCGGGCTGTGCGTGATCGTGCCGCAGACCTTCGCCGCCGCGGGGAGGCTGTTCCCCGGGGCCTCGGACACGGCGGTGGCACGGCTGAACATCTTCAACTACGTCGGGTTCCTGATCGGTTCGCCGCTCGTCGGGGGCATCGGGGACGCCTGGAGCTACCGGGGTGCGATGCTCGTGCCGATGGTGCTCGTGCTGGTGACGCTCTTCCAGGCCCGCTCGTTCGGCGCGGACCGGGCCCGATACGGTGTCGGGCATGAGCGGCGAGCCGGTGACCGGGTTGTTGATGTGGGACGAGGCGGTAACGGGGTATGACTTCGGACCGAGCCATCCGATGGACCCGGTGCGCCTGGCGCTGACCATGGGGCTGGTCCGGGCCTTCGGGCTGGACCGGGCGATGGAGGTGCGGGCGGGGCGCGCGGCCGGCGATTCGACGCTGCGGCTGGTGCACCGCGAGGACTACGTGGCGGCCGTGCGCGAGGTGTCGGCCGATCCGGGGGCCGCCGACGGCTCGTACGGGCTCGGGACCGTCGACGATCCGGCCTTCCACGGGATGCACGAGGCCTCGGCGCTGATCGCGGGGCAGTCGGTGGCCGGGGCGGAGGCCGTCTGGCGCGGTGAGGCGGAACACGCGGTGAACTTCGCGGGCGGGCTGCACCACGCGATGCCGGGCGGCGCGGCCGGGTTCTGCGTGTACAACGACGCGGCGCTGGCCGTCGCCCGGCTGCTGGAGCTGGGGGCCGAGCGGGTCGCGTACGTGGACGTGGACGTCCACCACGGGGACGGCGTGCAGGCGGCGTTCTGGGACGATCCGCGCGTCCTGACGGTGTCGCTGCACGAGCACCCGCGGACGCTGTTCCCGCAGACGGGCTGGCCGGAGGAGACGGGCGGGCCCGGGGCGGAGGGCTCGGCGGTGAACGTGGCGCTGCCCGCCGGGACGGGTGACGAGGGCTGGCTGCGGGCCTTCCACGCGACGGTGCCGGAGCTGCTGGCGGACTTCCGGCCACAGGTGCTGGTCACCCAGCACGGGGCGGACACGCACTTCGAGGACCCCCTCGCGCACCTGGCGGTGTCGCTGGACGCGCAGCGGGCGGTCCAGGAGGCCTGCCACCGGCTGGCGCACACGTACGCGGACGGGCGGTGGCTCGCGCTGGGCGGTGGCGGGTACGCGGTGGTGGACGTCGTACCGCGCTCGTGGACGCACCTGGTGGGCATCGCGGCGCACCGGCCGGTGGATCCGGCGGCGGCGGTGCCGCGGGAGTGGCTCGACCTGGTGTACGCGCGGACGCGGCAGCCGGGGCCGGCGCGGATGACGGACGGGCGTGACGCGCGGTGGCGGGAATGGGAGGCCGGGTACGATCCGGCGGACCGTACGGATCAGGCCGTTCTGGCGACCCGGCGGGCGGTGTTCCCGTTGCGGGGGATGCTGGTGTGACGATGCATCATTACGCCAACGGTGGGGCTGTTTCCCGGATGTGATGAGGCGCCAGGTCCGGTGCGGCAGCATCGGAGGGTGTTGACCACCGGCGCGCTGCGTGCGCATCTGCTGGCCGCCCGGTTGGCCGGGCCCGTCGCCACGTCGAGGGAGTCGAGCCTGCGCAGTTACCGGCTGTTCGCGGCGCGGGACCCGCGGCTGCTGCTGGGGCTGGACCCGGAGCGGGGGTGGGGCGAGGGTGAACTGCTGGGGCTGATGGCGTCCAAGTGCGGTGTCTCGGCGGATCCGGCGCACGTCAGGGGTCCGGATGTGATCGACCCGGAGCGGACGGTGGCGGCCCTGGGGGCGTTCGCGGAGCGGCTGGGGGCGGCGGCCGGGGCGCGGTCGCCCGTGTTGTTCGGCACGGGTCATCCGCACCGTCTCCTGGAGTTCTACGCCTCTTTGGCCCGGGCGCTGTCGGCGGCGGGATGTGTTGTCCTCACTCCGGCGCAGGGGGTCGGTGTCGACATGGCGACCCGGTTCGGCGTACGGCCGCACCGCATCGATTACGTACGGGGAGTCGCACTGGTGCGGGAGGGCGGCGCGCGGTCGGCCGCGTGTGCCCCCGGCGCACACTCCCATTCGCCCCTGCCGGTTCGGATGGCGCTCGGGGCACTGGCGGAGGCCGGCGACCCGCTGCCGGAATTGGTGGTGGGGGACCACGGATGGGTCTGCGGTGCAGGTCAGCTGGGTGTGGAGGCCATCGGGCTGGCGGATACGGACGATCCCGCGCTGTTCGTCGGCGAGGCCGAGGGGCGGGTCGCGGTGACGGTTCCGCTTGATGACGGGGTGCGCTCGGATTACTACAGACCGCTGATCCGGTACGTGTTGCACCGTGCGCGGCTGCCGGGGCGTCAGGAGTGGCCGTAGCTCCTCTTCCCCACTCGTATCACACGCCCCTACTCTGGGAGTGAGCGTGCGACGACGAGGAGTAACCGGAGGGGAAGCCGGTGCCCGTCAGGCGCGGAAGGTCAAGGTGGGTGTCATGGCTGCTGGCGAGAGGCCTCTCAGCGAGGTTCAGTTCCTGACCGTGGCGGAGGTCGCCTCGGTGATGCGAGTGTCGAAGATGACCGTGTACCGCCTGGTGCACAACGGTCATCTGCCCGCGATCCGGGTGGGCCGGTCCTTCCGGGTCCCCGAAAACGCGGTCCACGAGTACCTCCGCGAGTCGTATGTGGGGGTGGAATCGGCCTGAGACTGACCCTGCGGGCCCTCGGATTACAAGCTCAGAGCTCGGGACGGTAGGCTAGGCCGACGTAGGTCGTGTGGGCCCCGACGCCCCGCACCGAATGAAGAGAAGTGAGCGAGGGTAGTCGTGGGCTCTGTTATCAAGAAGCGGCGCAAGCGGATGGCTAAGAAGAAGCACCGCAAGCTGCTCAAGCGCACCCGCGTCCAGCGCCGTAACAAGAAGTAAACGGCAGCTGTACGTGTTCTCCGCAGCCCCTCCACCATCCTGGTGGAGGGGCTGCGGTGCAGCCGGGGTACTTCTTCGAGGGAGGCGCTGAGCTCGTGGGGAAGGTCGTGCTCGTCACCGGGGCTGCCCGGCAGCTGGGGGGCCGCTTCGTGCGCCGCATCCAGCGCGACCCGGACGTGGAGCGGGTGATCGCGGTCGACGCGGTGAGCCCGCCGCACCGGCTCGGTTCGGCGGAGTTCGTGCGCGCGGACATCAGGCAGTCGGGCATCGTGCGCGTGCTCGCGGAGCACGCCGTGGACACGGTGGTCCACCTGGCCGTGACGGGCGGCGCCGCGGGAGCGCCCGGCGGGCGCAGCACCGTCAAGGAAACGAACGTCATCGGGACGATGCAGCTCCTCGGGGCCTGCCAGAAGTCGCCGACGGTGCGCCGGGTCGTCGTGAAGTCGAGCACGAGCGTGTACGGGGGCACCTCGCGGGACCCCGCCGTGTTCACGGAGACGACCCAGCCGAAGTCGCTGCCGGCCGCCGGCTTCGCGAAGGACGCCGCGGAGGTCGAGGGCTACGTACGGGGCTTCGCGCGCAGGCGGCCGGACGTGGCGGTGTGCGTGCTGCGCTTCGCGAACATCCTGGGGCCGTACGCGGATTCGGCGTTGGCGGAGTACTTCTCGATGCCGGTGATCCCCACGGTGCTCGGGTACGACCCCCGGCTGCAGTTCGTCCACGAGGACGACGTGGTGGACGTGCTCCGGCTGGCGGCCGGGGAGCCGCGGCGGGGGACGCTGAACAGCGGGACGTTCAACATCGCGGGGGACGGGGTGCTGCTGCTGTCGCAGTGCTCGCGCAGGCTGGGCCGGCCGACGGTGCCGCTGCTGCTGCCCGCGGTGACGTGGGTGGGCTCGGCGTTGCGCACCGTCGGGGTGACGGACTTCTCGCCGGAGCAGATCAGGCTGCTGACGCACGGGCGGGTCGTGGAGACCGCGCAGATGCGGGACACCCTGGGGTTCCGGCCGATGTACACGACCGTGGAGACCTTCGCCGATTTCGCGCGGAGCCGCGGGGAGGGGCTGCTGCCGGCGGACCGGGTCGACCGGGCCGTGCGGCGGGTGGCCTCCGTGCTGGGGGTGGAGGACCCGAAGGTGAACGGGCCGGTCGCCGGTGCGGGCGCCGGTGTGGACGAGGGAGCGCAGCGATAGTGGCGGACGCCAAGGTCATTCCGTTCGACGAGGACCGGCCGCGCCGGCGGGGCGCGCCCCGGAAGGTGCGCGCGGTGCCGGCGCCCGCGGAGGCCGTTGAGCCGGCGGGTCCCGTGGACGGGCCGGTGCCCGTTCCCGTTCCCGCGCCGGCGCCGCCGGGTGACGGCTGGGACCGGCGGATCGCGGGCGGGCTGGCGTTCCTGCGGCGGCGGATCACCGGGGAGTACGAGGTCGACGACTTCGGCTACGACAAGGAGCTGACGGACCAGGTCCTGATGTCGCTGCTGCGGCCGGTGTACGACAAATACTTCCGGGTGGAGGTCAAGGGGATCGAGAACATCCCCAAGGAGGGCGGCGCGCTGATCGTGGCGAACCACTCGGGGACGCTCCCGCTGGACGGGCTGATGCTCCAGGTGGCCGTCCACGACCAGCACCCGGCGGAGCGGCACCTGCGGCTGCTGGCGGCGGACCTGGTGTTCATGCTGCCGGTGGTGAACGAGATCGCCCGCAAGGCCGGGCACACCCTGGCGTGCGCGGAGGACGCGCAGCGGCTGCTGGAGGCGGGCGAGCTCGTCGGGGTGATGCCGGAGGGCTTCAAGGGGATAGGGAAGCCGTTCGGCGAGCGGTACAAGCTCCAGCGGTTCGGGCGGGGCGGGTTCGTCTCGACGGCGCTGCGGGCGGGAACTCCGATCGTGCCGTGTTCGATCGTGGGGGCGGAGGAGATCTACCCGATGATCGGGAACGCGAAGACCCTGGCGCGGTTGCTGGGGTTGCCGTACTTCCCGGTGACGCCGACGTTCCCGTGGCTGGGTCCGCTGGGGGCGGTGCCGCTGCCGACGAAGTGGACGATCCAGTTCGGGGAGCCGATCCCGACGGACGGCTACGCGCCGGAGGCGGCGGAGGACCCGATGCTGATGTTCAACCTCACGGACCAGGTCCGGGAGCAGATCCAGCACACGCTGTACAAGCTGCTGGTGCAGCGGCGGTCGGTCTTCTTCTGACGGGGCGCCCCGTGGCGTCCGGGCGGAAGCGAGCGTGGGCGGACGTGCGCAGACGTGAGCGGGGGCCGCGCGGTGCGCGGCCCCCGCTGTGCGTCGGCTACTGGCCGGCGTCCTCCGCGTTGAGGCCCAGGCCCGGGAGGAGACCCGGGAGGAGCGGCGGGAGGGTGATGTCCGGCTGCGGGAAGTCCGGGGTCGCCGCGGACGGCGGTGCGGACTGGCCCGGGGCCGGGGGGTGGAGCAGGTCGCCGGCTCCGCCGAGGAGCCCGCCGCCCGTACCGGGAGCCGTGGGGCGGCTGCCGGAGGGGCTGGGGGCGGCCGGGGGAGCGGCCTGGGAGGGCGCGCCCGGCTGCGCCGAGGGCTGGTGCTTGCCCGTCGCCGGGGTGCTGGGCTTGGCGGGGGCGCCCGAGCCGCGCGTCTGCTCCGGGGGTTTGGGCAGCAGGCCCTGGAGCGGCGCCACGTCATCGTCTATGGCCTGGAACACCGACTCGACCTCGCCCCCGACGTCGGTGAGCTGCGCCGGGAGCTTCTCCCGGAGGCGGCCCCACGCGTCGCGGTGGGAGCGGGAGAACGAGGACAGCGTCTGGATCGGGCCGAGCGATCCGTCCCGTTCGTACGCCGCCTGGAGCAGCCGGTGGCCCTCCGCGGCGTCGTGCTTCATGCCCGCGAGGGCGCGGCGGATCGCGCCCAGGGACTCGTGGTCCAGTACGCCCGTACGGCCGCGCTCCATGAGCCTGCGCGCCTCCGACAGCCGGTTCGAGGCCTGGTCCAGGTAGAGCTCGCCCCGGTCCGCGTCCTCGTCGGCCATGCCCAGCTTCAGGTCCTCCATGCCCCGCTTGATGGGGTAGAGGGAGTCACCCGGCAGGGCGTCGGTGCTGGCAGCGGCCACTCCGCTGAAGGCCCCTGCGGCCACACCCACGGTGAGGCCCCCCGCTGCGATGCCCTTGGACCAGCGGGAGCGGGGCCGCAATTTCCGGAGCGAGGTCGCCCGGTGGGCGCCGCGGCCGGTCCGCTGTTCGGGCACCAGAGGGTCCGAGGCGGCACCGCCCCCGGCCCTCTCCTCCATCACCATGGCCTCCATGGCGGCAATGAGCTGGGCTCTTTGCACCACTTTGACCTCGGGGTCCAGCACCGGGCGCGGCATTCTTTCGCCGAGTACGCTCGCCAGGGCCAACAACCGGTCGTGGTCGGCAGGTTCGGCAGGTGCCTCGGACTGCTCGGCCGCCGGGTCCGGTTCCGAAAGGTCGGACAGGGTCCGATCCTCCAGGGCCTGGGCGAAGGCGTTCGCCCGCCGGTGCGGAGTAACGTTCGCGATCACTGGCGGCACCTCCTCTCGTCATGACGATCGACTCCCCACGGTGTCCGGAAGGTTGCCTTCCTTGAGCACATCCACACTTTCGAGTGAGCGGCTTCGGGCAGGGCGTGTCCAAAGGGAGCCTGCATCCCGCACAACGAGCGGCGCGGCACTTGGGTTACGGACGAAGGATGATCGGACCACAGCGTCATCGAGGGGTCACCGGTCGTGGGTGTGGGGTCGTGTTGTCGGGTCGGGGCCGGGCTGTCCGGTGGAGGCGGTCAGCGGGCGTCGTCCGGCAGCAGGCGGGCCAGGGTGCGGACGGCCCGGTACTGGAGGGTTTTGATGGCCCCCTCGTTCTTCCCCATGACCCGGGCGGTCTCGGCGACCGACAGGCCCTGGAGGAAGCGCAGGGTGACGCACTCCTGCTGCTGCGGGTTGAGTTTGCGTACGGCTTCGAGCAGCGCCGCGTTGGAGAGCGACTCCAGGACGGAGTCCTCGGGGCTGCGCTCCACCTCGTTGGCGTCGAGCATCTCGCCGGTGGTGACCTCCAGGCGGAAGCGGCTGGACTTGAAGTGGTCCGCCACCAGGTTCCGCGCGATGGTCACCAGCCAGGCGCCGAAGTCACGGCCCTGCCAGGTGAAGGTGGAGATGCGGCGCAGCGCGCGCAGGAAGGTCTCACTGGTGAGGTCCTCCGCGGTCGCCTTGCCGCCGACGCGGTAGTAGATGTAGCGGTACACCGTGTCGCTGTACTGGTCGTAGAGGCGGCCGAAGGCCTCGGCCTCGCCGGCCTGGGCTCGTTCGACCAGGTCCATCATGCGGGCCTGGTCGCTGTCCGCGGTGGGGCGGCGGGCCGCGGGCGTGGTGGTGCCGGCGGTGGCGGCCGGGCTCGCGCCCGATCGACCGCGTCTGCCCACCGTCGCTCCGCCGTCGGTCAGGGCATAGCAAGGGCCGGCCGGGCCGAGTCCGGCGGGGACCGCGGCGGCGAGGGCGGGGACGGCGTACGCGGTGGGGACGAAGCCGCGCAGGAGGTCGAGGACCGTTGCGCGCAGCGTAGCCAGGCCCGAGGCGTCAACCCCGACAGGTGGGTACACGGGACTCCCAGAGGCAGAGCTTCCATCACGTGCAGTGCGGGACCGTTCACCCGTCGTGGCGACAGATGGGCGGTGGCATGCGTTTGAGGAGAATAACGCTTCGTACAGGCAGCGCTACACCCAGTTGCTGAAATCACCGGTTCCGACACTTCTGTTGCGTGTCGAGGGCATATTCAGGCCCAGTTGGTGATCGCTTCCTGATCACATGGGTGCACGGAATGGACGCTTCCACGGTGGCTCGCGACCGAGTCGGGCAGGCCGGAGTGCCGCGCCGACGGCGCGGGTAAGGGTGGGGGAATGTGCGCCGGGGGGCCCGTCGCGGGGCCGCGGCCCGGCGTTCCTACTTGCGGCGCCGGTGCAGGGCGATCGCGGCGGCCGCGCCGCCCGCCAGGGCGCCGACTCCGGCGGCGGCCGGGACGCCGACCTTCACGGCCTTGCGGCCGGTCCGATAGTCGCGCAGCCGCCAGTCGTTGGCCCGCGCATGCTTGCGCAGTTTCGTATCGGGATTGATCGCGTACGGATGTCCGACCAGCGACAGCATCGGGATGTCGTTGTGCGAATCGCTGTACGCGGCGCAGCGTTCCAGGTCGAGGTCCTCGGCGGCGGCCAGCGCGCGCACCGCCTCCGCCTTGGCGGGGCCGTGCAGGGGTTCGCCGACCAGGCGGCCGGTGTAGATCCCGTCCACGGACTCGGCGACGGTGCCGAGGGCCCCGGTGAGGCCGAGGCGGCGGGCGATGATCGTGGCCGTCTCGACGGGGGCGGCGGTGACCAGCCACACCTTCTGGCCGGCGTCGAGGTGGGCCTGGGCGAGCGCGCGGGTGCCCGGCCAGATGCGCTCGGCCATGTACTCGTCGTAGATCTCCTCGCCGATGGACATCAGCTCGGAGACCTTGTGGCCCTTGACGATGGACAGGGCGCTGTCGCGGGCGTCCTGCATGTGCTCGGGGTCCTCGACGCCGGCGAGCCGGAACCAGGCCTGCTGCCAGGCGAAGCGGGCCAGTTCGCGGCGCCGGAAGAACTCGCGCTTGTAGAGGCCGCGGCCGAAGTGGAAGATCGCGGCGCCCTGCATGACGGTGTTGTCGAGATCGAAGAACGCGGCGGCGAGGTCGTCCCCGGGGACGGGGAACTCCGGCTCGGGGGAGTCCTCTGGGACCTCGGCGGGCTCGGCGGGCCGCACGGGGCGTCCGGCGCCGCCGGCGGCGGACGCGAGGTCGAGCGGGGCCGTCTCGGGCACGGCCGCGTCCTGCGGCGGGGCGGTGTGAGGTGGGGCTTCGGCCTGCGCGCTCTTGCGGGCGGCCTCGGCCGAGGCCTCGCCTGCCAGCACGCTCCGCGCGGTGGCGGAGCGCCTACGGGGGGTGAGCCATCCCAGAGCGGCCATGACGCGAGCATAGCCATTGTGTTCGGGACTTCCCGAACCGCAGGGAGGCGGAGCGGTTAACTCTTCGGGCGCGCCCGTCTCGCGCGGGACAATGAGGTCATGAGTCCTTTGCTGCGCCGTAAGGAAAAGAAGAGTCCGGGGGAGCGGATGGTCACGCTCATCGGGAAGCCGGGGTGCCACCTGTGCGACGACGCCCAGGCGGTCGTCGAAACGGTCTGTGCCGAAACAGGGGCACAGTGGGAGAAGAAGGACATTTCGCAGGACGAGGAGCTCCATCGGCTGCACTGGGAGCAGATTCCGGTGGTGCTCGTCGACGGTGAACAGCACACCTTCTGGAGGGTGAACCCGGACCGGTTGCGCCGCGCATTGGGAGCCTGACCGATTCGCCCGTTACCATCATGGGCGATTTATGGGGACTCGGGGGCGTATCGATGAGGAGTGTGTACCGCTTTGCCCCCCTCGGGATTTGAACGGGTTCGGCCCGTTCCCGGCCCGGGCCCTGCCTGCCCACCCCGCGTGACCCCGGTCACTTTGCTCGGACAAAGCGGACACAATCTTTGTGCACGCGTTCACAAAGACATAGCCTGCATTCGACGGGGCGGTCCTGGGACAAGTGGCCGCCTGCAGCCCCGCTCATCCCGCAGGAGCATCGTGGCAACTGGCCGAACTCACCGACCGGCGACCCGCAGCCGAGGTATTCCCGAGGCCACTGTCGCCCGGCTTCCGCTGTACCTGCGCGCCCTCACCGCGCTCTCCGAGCGATCGGTGCCCACGGTGTCCTCCGAGGAGCTCGCGACCGCCGCCGGGGTCAACTCGGCGAAGCTGCGCAAGGACTTCTCGTACCTCGGTTCCTACGGGACCCGCGGCGTCGGTTACGACGTCGAGTACCTCGTCTACCAGATCTCCCGCGAACTCGGCCTCACCCAGGACTGGCCGGTCGTCATCGTCGGCATCGGCAACCTCGGCGCCGCGCTCGCCAACTACGGCGGCTTCGCCTCCCGCGGGTTCCGGGTGGCCGCGCTGATCGACGCCGACCCCGCGATGGCCGGCAAGCCGGTCGCCGGGATGCCGGTGCAGCACACCGATGACCTGGAGAAGATCATCGAGGAGAACGGCGTCTCGATCGGGGTCATCGCGACCCCGGCCGGCGCCGCGCAGCAGGTGAGCGAGCGGCTCATCGCCGCCGGTGTCACCTCCATCCTGAACTTCGCGCCGACCGTGCTGCAGGTGCCGGACGGCGTCGACGTGCGCAAGGTCGACCTGTCCATCGAGCTCCAGATCCTGGCCTTCCACGAGCAGCGCAAGGCGGGCGAGGAAGCCGCCGCCGCCGGTGCGGCCGCGGGCGGCGCGGGGGTCGTGCCGGAGCCGGCCGCCGGTACGGGCTCCGTGCCCGTTGCCGCCGCCCCGTCGCCGGCCGGGCGGACCGTCCCGGCGGCCGCCGCCGCGCGCAAGGGCGGGCCCGAGGGTGAGGCCCCGGCGGTGATGCCGGCATGAGCCTGCTCGTCGTTGGCCTCAGTCACCGCAGCGCGCCGGTGAGCGTGCTGGAGCGGGCCTCGCTGTCCGCCGACGCCAAGGTCAAGCTGCTGCACGACACGCTCGCCGCCGAGCCGGCGGCCGAGGCGGCCGTGCTGGCCACCTGCAACCGGATCGAGCTGTACGCCGACGTGGACAAGTTCCACGCCGGTGTCGCCGAGCTGTCCACGCTGCTGGCCCAGCACAGCGGCGTCGCGCTGGAGGAGCTCACCCCGTACCTGTACGTGCACTACGAGGACCGGGCGGTGCACCACCTGTTCTCGGTGGCGTGCGGGCTGGACTCGATGGTCGTCGGCGAGGGCCAGATCCTCGGGCAGATCAAGGACGCGCTCGCGCTGGGGCAGGAGCTCCACACCGCCGGGCGGCTGATCAACGACCTCTTCCAGCAGGCGCTGCGGGTCGGCAAGCGGGCGCACTCCGAGACCGGGATCGACCGGGCCGGGCAGTCGCTGGTGACCTTCGGGCTGGAGCAGCTCGCCGGGCACGGGACGCCGGTCGCGCGGTGGGCCGCGGGCAAGCGGGCGCTGGTGATCGGGGCCGGATCGATGTCCTCGCTCGCCGCGGCGACGCTGGCGCGGGTGGGCGTCGCCGAGATCGTGGTCGCGAACCGGACCGCGGAGCGGGCGGAGCGCCTTGCCGAGATTCTGGTTGCCTCGGGCACCGGTGTGCTGGCGCGGGCCGTCGGCATGTCCGCCGTCACCGCCGAACTGACACGTGTTGACGTGGTCGTCTCCTGTACGGGGGCGACGGGGCTGGTGCTGACCGGCGACGACGTCGCCGCCGCGCTGTCCGACGGCGGCCACGACGGGCCCGGCGCCACCCCGCTCCCGGCCCCCGCCGGTCCGGCGCCGCAGGCCCCGGCCGTCCCGGCCGGGCGGGCCCCGTCCGTCACGGGCGGGGCGCGGGTGCCCACCGCCGACGCGGAGGTCGTGGCGCGGCTGGTGGCCGCCGCCGAGGCCGGGCGGCGGCTGGCCGACGCCGGGGCGGTGCGGACCATCGCGCCCGCCGAGGCCGCAACCGCGCGGGCCCTCGCCGAACCGGACGGCTGCCCGCTCGGGCTGGACGCGCCGGCCGGGGACGGCCGCTCCGCGCTGGCCGGGGTCGACGCCGGATCGCTCGAACTGCACGGGACCTGGGCCGACCAGGGCGAAGCCGCCGCGCAGCGCCAGCCGCGGCGGGCGCACCGCAGCAGCGTCGACGCCGCCGCGGTCCGCCTGGCCCTGCTCGACCTGGCCATGCCCCGTGACATCGACGGCGCCGTGCACCGCATCCCCGGGGTGCGGCTCGTCGACATCGAGAGCCTCGCGGAAGCCTCCGCCGACGCCCCGATGGCCGCCGACGTCGACGCCGTGCGCGGCATCGTCGCCGACGAGGTGGCCGCCTTCGGCGCCGCGCAGCGGGCCGCGCACATCACCCCCACCGTCATCGCCCTGCGGGCGATGGCCGCCGAGGTCGTCGCCATGGAGGTGGCACGGCTCGACGGGCGGGTACCCGACCTCGACGAGCGGCAGCGGGCCGAGGTCACCCAGACCGTGCGCCGCGTCGTCGACAAGCTCCTCCACGCGCCGACCGTGCGCGTCAAGCAGCTCGCGAGCGAGCCCGGCGGCGCCGGGTACGCGGAGGCGCTGCGCGAACTCTTCGACCTCGACCCTCAGACGGTGGCATCCGTCAGCCGGGCGGACGCGGCCGATCCGAAGAACGATGACGACCCAGGACGGGCATCATGAACACACGTCCCGACCAGCCCCTCAGGCTCGGCACGCGGCGCAGCAAGCTGGCCATGTCCCAGTCCGGGCACGTCGCCGAGGCCGTACGGGCGATCACCGGCCGGCCGGTGGAGCTCGTGGAGATCACGACCTACGGTGACGTCTCCCGCGAGCACCTCGCGCAGATCGGCGGCACCGGGGTGTTCGTCACCGCGCTGCGCGACGCGCTGGTGCGCGGCGAGGTCGACTTCGCCGTGCACTCGCTGAAGGACCTGCCGACCGCGCAGCCCGACGAGCTGGTCATCGCGGCCATGCCGAAGCGGGAGGACCCGCGCGACGCGCTCGTCGCCCGCGACGGGCTGACCTTCGAGCAGCTGCCCGACGGCGCCCGCGTCGGCACCGGTTCGCCGCGCCGCACGGCGCAGCTGCACGCCTACGCCCGCAACCTGGGCAAGCGGATCGAGACCGTCGCGATCCGCGGCAACGTCGACACGCGCATCGGGTTCGTGCGCGACGGGGAGCTGGACGCGGTCGTGCTGGCCGCCGCCGGGCTGAACCGGATCGGCCGCGGCGACGAGGCGACCGAGCTGCTGTCGGTCGACAGCGTGCTGCCCGCGCCCGGCCAGGGAGCCCTGGCCGTGGAGTGCCTCGCCTCGAACGTGGAACTCGCCGCCGCACTCGGTGAGCTCGACGACCCGCACACGCGGTCCGCCGTGACCGCGGAACGAGCCCTGCTCGCCGCCCTGGAGGCCGGCTGCAGTGCGCCCGTGGGCGCGCTCGCCGACCTTCTGGCCGACGGGCAGATTGTCAATGAAATGCGCCTGCGCGGTGTCGTCGGAACCCTCGACGGAACCACGCTGGTACAGCTGTCCACCACCGGTCCCGTGCCCCAGTCGTACGACGAGGCCATGGCGCTCGGCCGTGAACTCGCGGACGAGATGCTGGCCAAGGGCGCGGCCGGTCTGATGGGGGAGCGATCCCTTTGAACCCCTCAAGCCCCACCACCTCCGCTTTTCCGGTCGTCGCCGCCCAGGGGCTCGTCACCTTCCTCGGTGCCGGCCCCGGCGATCCGGGTCTGCTGACGCTGCGCGCCGTGGAGGCGCTCGCCGGCGCGGACGTACTGATCGCCGAGCCGGAAGTGCTCGACGTCGTACGGACCCACGCGCGCGCGGGCGTCGACACGCCGCAGCTGACGGTCGCTGACGAACTGTCAGCCGCCGCCGGGGTCCCGGTGATCCGCGACGCCGCCAATCTTGTCATGGAGGCCGCGCGCACCGGCAGGCGGGTCGTGCGTGCCGTCACCGGCGACCCGGGGCTCGACGGGAACGCGGCCGCCGAGATGCTGGCCTGCGCCCGCGCGGGGGTCCCCTTCGAGGTGGTGCCCGGTGTCGCGACCGCCGTCGGCGTGCCCGCGTACGCCGGTGTGCCGCTGCGCGGCGAGCAGGGCGCGGACGTCCGCTTCGTGGACGCCCGGCACGCCTCGCAGCGCTGCTGGAGCGAGGTCGGTGCCAGTGACGGCAGCGTCGTCGTCTCCGCGACCCTGGAGACCGTCGCGGCCGCGGCCGCCGAGCTGGTCTCGGCGGGCCGCAAGCCGGAGACCCCGCTGTCGGTGACCGTCGGCGGCACGACGACCCGCCAGCGCACCTGGACCGCGACCCTGGGCACCATCGCCCAGGTGTTCAAGCAGGGCAAGGTGCTCCCCTCGCCCGAGGGCGCGCGGCCCGTCATAGCCGTGGTCGGTGAGCAGGGCGCCGCCGCGCGGCGCGAGGAGATGGCCTGGTTCGAGTCGAAGCCGCTGTTCGGCTGGCGGGTCCTCGTACCGCGTACGAAGGAGCAGGCCGCCTCGCTCTCCGACCAGCTGCGCTCGTACGGCGCGGTGCCGCACGAGGTGCCGACCATCGCCGTGGAGCCGCCGCGCACCCCGCAGCAGATGGAGCGGGCGGTCAAGGGCCTGGTCACGGGCCGCTACGAGTGGATCGCCTTCACCTCGGTCAACGCGGTCAAGGCGGTGCGGGAGAAGTTCGAGGAGTACGGGCTCGACGCGCGCGCCTTCGCGGGCATCAAGGTCGCCGCGGTCGGCGAGCAGACCGCGGCCGCGCTGGTCGAGTTCGGCGTGAAGCCGGACCTGGTGCCGAGCGGCGAGCAGTCGGCCGCCGGGCTGCTGGAGGACTGGCCGCCCTACGACCCGGTCTTCGACCCGATCGACCGCGTCTTCCTGCCGCGCGCCGACATCGCCACCGAGACGCTGGTGGCCGGGCTGATCGAGCTGGGCTGGGAGGTCGACGACGTCACGGCCTACCGGACCGTGCGCGCGTCGCCGCCGCCGGCCGACACCCGTGAGGCGATCAAGGGCGGTGGCTTCGACGCCGTGCTGTTCACGTCGTCGAGCACGGTGCGCAACCTGGTCGGCATCGCGGGCAAGCCGCACAACGTGACCGTCATCGCCTGCATCGGCCCGGCCACGGCCAAGACGGCCGAGGAGCACGGACTGCGGGTCGACGTGCTGTCGCCGGAGCCGAGCGTGGGCAAGCTGGCGGAGGCGCTGGCCGCCTACGGCGAGGCCCGCCGGGACGCGGCGAAGGCCGCGGGCGAGACCGTCGCCCGGCCGAGCGAGCGCCGTCCGGGGGCGCGGCGGCGTCGTACGACGTGAGCGGGTTAGCCGGACCGGCCGGGGGCCGGGTACGCGTACGGGAAAGGGCCCGGGTGCACAGCGCACCCGGGCCCTTCCCCTTTTTTCGGTGGGTCGGGGACGGAGCCGGCCGCCCGCCGGGGGGTTCCTCCGCGTTGTGATCAGCGTCTCATCAGGGGGTCCGGCCCGTTTGGGGGCGCTGTGACCGCGCAGGCGTGAGGGCTGGAACACCCCCGAGGAAAGGACCGTCCATGGCGGCTCTGCGCCCCCCGAAGACGGCCGACCCGGAAGCGGTGAAGCGTCACCCCGGGCTCTTCCGCGCGGTCAGACGACGGCAGAGCCCGCGGCTGCGCCGGACGGACATCACCGTCACGGACGACCGCGCGGTCAAGCGGGCCGTCAAGGCGGCCTCGCTCGGCAACGCCATGGAGTGGTTCGACTTCGGCATCTACTCCTACCTGGCCGTCACCCTGGGGCACGTCTTCTTCCCGTCGGGCAGCGAGAGCACCCAGCTGCTGTCCTCGTTCGCGACGTTCGCCGTTGCCTTCCTGGTGCGGCCGCTCGGCGGGATGTTCTTCGGCCCCCTCGGGGACCGGCTGGGCCGCAAGAAGGTGCTGGCCCTCACCATGATCCTGATGGCGGTGGGCACCTTCGCGATCGGCCTGATCCCCTCGCACGCCACGATCGGCCTGTGGGCGCCCGCCCTGCTGATCTTCTTCCGGATGCTCCAGGGCTTCTCGACCGGCGGGGAGTACGGCGGCGCCTCCACCTTCATCGCCGAGTACGCGCCCGACCGGCGGCGGGGGTTCTTCGGGAGCTTCCTCGAATTCGGCACCCTGGCGGGCTACGTGGGCGCGGCCGGGCTGGTGACCGCGCTGTACGCGGTGCTCGACGACGGCCAGATGGAGGCCTGGGGCTGGCGGGTCCCCTTCCTCATCGCCGGGCCACTCGGCCTGGTGGGCCTGTACCTGCGGTTGCGGCTGGACGAGACGCCGGCCTTCCAGAAGCTGGAGGGCGGCACCGCCCAGGCCTCCGAGGCGGCCGACGGCGTGGAGACGATCCGCAAGGGCGACCTCGCCCGGATCTTCCGCGAGCAGTGGCCGGCGCTGCTCCTGTGCAGCTGCCTCGTCGGCGCCTACGGCATCACCGACTACATGGTGCTCTCGTACCTGCCGACCTACCTCTCGGACGAGCTGGGCTACAGCGAGACGCACGGCCTGCTCATCCTGCTCGCGGTGATGGTGTTCCTGATGCTGCTCATCAGCCGGGTCGGGGCGCTGTCCGACCGCTTCGGCCGCAAGCCCGTGCTGATGGCGGGCATGGCGGGGTTCCTCGTGCTCTCGCTCCCGGCGTTCCTGCTGATCGGGCAGGGCAGCATCGCGGCGGTCACCGCCGGGGTGCTGATGCTCGGCCTGTCGCTGCTCTGCCTGCTCGGCACGATGTCGGCCGCGCTCCCGGCCCTCTTCCCCACCGAGGTCCGCTACGGCTCGCTGTCCGTGGGCTACAACCTCGCGACGTCGCTCTTCGGCGGGACGACCCCGCTGGTGATCACCGCCCTGATCGGCTGGACCGGGTCGAGCCTGATGCCCGCCTACTACGCGATGGGCGCGGCCCTGGTCGGCCTCGTCGCGGTGGCGTGCATGAAGGAGACCGCCCGCCTGCCCCTCGACGGGTCGCCGCCGGCGGTCGAGACCCACGAGGAAGCGGCCGAACTGTGCGCGGCCCAGTCCCCGGGCCCGCGGTTCTGAGCGAGCCGGCCCACCCCCGTCACTCTAGGAACGCACCCAGCCGGTGAGTCCGGCCCAGGCGGCGGGGGCGAGGGCCAGGGCCGGGCCGTCGGTGACCTTGGAGTCGCGGACGTGGACGGTGCCGGCGCGGACGCAGGTGGCGACTTCGACGCAGGCGCCGCCTTCGCTGCCGCTGTAGCTGGACTTGAACCACTTCAGTGGGGTGCTCATGACTCTCCTAGCAACCGGTCCAACAGGTCCTGCGTCTCCGCGAAGTTGAGGGCCTGTGACCGCAGCATCGCATACTTCTGAGTAAGGATGCTGACCTCGTTTGGGTCGCGCACGAGGAAGCTTCGGCGCTGCGTTTCCGAGTAGGCGAGGTGCTGGAACTCGGGGGTTTCCAGCAGGATGAAGGGGCCGTCGAGACCCGCGTGGGCGGTGACGCCCAGGGGCAGTACCTGGAGCGAGACGGTCGGCCGGGCTGCGCAGGCGCGCAGATGACGCAGTTGCTCGCGGTAGACATCGGTGCCGCCGATCCGGTCCCGGAGGGGCGCCTCCCACACGATGAAGCTGAGTGTGGGAGGGACCAACCGGGTCAAGATCTGCTGACGATTGATGCGGTGGGCGGTCTGGCGCTCTATCTTTTCCTCGCCCACGAAGGGGACGCGGCAGCCGAGCACCGCGCGGGCGTAGTTCTCCGTCTGGAGAAGACCGGGCACGGTCAGGGTGTCGTACCAGGACAGGGCGAGGGCCTCCCGCTCCCGTTCCATGTACTCCTCCGCCCAGGCCGGGACCATGTCCACCTCCGGCATCTTGTTCGCCGCGACCGTCAGCAGCCCCGGCAGACCGAGGACCCGGTCCATTTTCTCGGCGACGTTGGGCATGAGGGTCCGTCGGCCCTGTTCGATCGAGGCGACGGTCTCGATGTCCATGTGCAGCGCTTCCGCGAAGGTGCGCTGTGTCATTCCCTTGTCGACACGGGCGGCGGCGACCAGGGCGCCGACCATCTTCATCGCGGTTTCGTTGGGCCGGGGCCTCTTGCGTGGTGGCATGCCTGTGAACTCCCCGAGTACGCACGAGAGATACCGGTACCAACCCGTACTCCTGAGGGAGTACGGGTTACCGGTCTGGCTCACGCTAGTCACGCAACGCGACGATCGCCCCGTGAACGTGGAAATCCATCCGGCCTTGCTGCGTGAGCGGTACTTCCCTCGCAGCCCTCGATCCGTCCGTCCTGCCAGGGAGTTTGCGGCGGAGACACTTCACGCGTGGGGTGTCACACACCGTCGGGACGACCTGTTGCTCTGCGTGAGCGAGCTGGCGACCAACGCCCTGCTGCACGGGGTGCCGCCCGGGCGGTACTACCGGGTGCGGCTGATGCTCTTCGATGGATCCGTCCGGGCCGAGGTGGCCGACAGCGGGGGTGGGCGGCCGCGGATCGCCGACCGGGATGTCGGGGCCGAGGGCGGGCGGGGGCTGCTGCTGGTGGCCGGGGTCGCGGATCGGTGGGGGGTGACGCCGCGCACGCCCGGCAAGGCCGTGTGGTGCGAGTTCGGGGTGGAGGTGGCGGGCCCCTAGGCTTGGGGGGACTGCTGTCCAGGCTCGAAGAGGCGACTGAGTATGAGCGCGTACGGATCCTTCCCCGGCTCGCGGCCCCGCCGGCTGCGCACCACCCCCGCCATGCGGCGCATGGTGGCGGAGTACCGGCTGCACCCCTCGGACCTGATCCTGCCCGCGTTCGTCCGGGAGGGGATCTCCGAGCCGCTGCCGATCTCGGCGATGCCGGGCGTGGTCCAGCACTCGCGGGACACGCTGCGCAAGGCGGCCGTCGAGGCGGTCGAGGCGGGCGTCTCGGGGATCATGCTGTTCGGTGTCCCGGCGGACGAGAACAAGGACGCGCTCGGCACGGCGGGCACCGAGCCGGACGGCGTCCTCCAGGTCGCCATCCGCGACGTGAAGGCGGAGGTCGGCGACGACCTGGTCATCATGTCGGACCTGTGCCTGGACGAGTACACGGACCACGGCCACTGCGGGGTCCTCGACGAGCACGGCCGCGTCGACAACGACGCCACGCTGGAGCGGTACGCCGAGATGGCGCAGGTCCAGGCCGACGCGGGCGTCCACGTGGTGGGCCCGAGCGGGATGATGGACGGCCAGGTCGGGGTGATCCGCGACGCGCTCGACGAGACGGGCCACGAGGACGTGTCGATCCTCGCGTACACCGCCAAGTACTCCTCGGCCTTCTACGGCCCCTTCCGCGAGGCCGTCGCCTCCTCCCTCCAGGGCGACCGCAAGACCTACCAGCAGGACCCGGCGAACGCGCGGGAGTCGCTGCGCGAGCTGGCGCTGGACCTGGAGGAGGGCGCCGACATGGTGATGGTGAAGCCGGCGGGCCCGTACCTGGACATCCTCCACCGGGTCGCGGAGGCCGTGGACGTGCCGGTGGCGGCGTACCAGATCAGCGGCGAGTACGCGATGGTCGAGGCGGCGGCGGAGAAGGGCTGGATCGAGCGGGACCGGGCGATCCTGGAGACCCTGCTCGGCATCAAGCGGGCGGGCGCCGACACGATCCTCACCTACTGGGCGACCGAGGTCGCGGGCTGGCTGCGCGAGGCCCGCTGACTGGCCCCGGCGGGGCGGGGGGAGCAGGCTGTAGGGAGTGGCGACACGGCACTGTGGAGGTGATCCGCCATGCCCACACTCGCAGGCTGGCACGTCGAGATGGAGTTCACCGAAGACGGCCACCGGACCAACGCGGCGGCGCTGCTCAGGCTCGCCGACGGTTCCGAGGTCAGGGCGCGCGGCTACGCGATGCGGCACCCGTCCGACCCGGAGCAGCTCAGGGTCGGCGAGGAGATCGCCGGGGCGCGGGCCCTGATGGACCTCGCGGGCCAGCTCCTGCAGAAGGCCCACGGGGAGATCGACGAGGCCGCCGGGAGGAACTCGTACCCGCTGATCGGCTGATCAACGGCTGACCGGCCCCGGTCCGGCCCCCGGCCCCGGCCCGTCCCGGGGCCGGGGCTTCACGGGGCCGTGACCAGGGCCTCCAGGCGGGCCGCGGCGCGTTCCAGTTCGCGGCGGGCGCCCAGCGGGACGATCGCCGCGCGGGCGGGTACCCGTACGCCCCCCGTCAGGGCCACCCGGGTCCCGCCGTCCGGCTCGGGCGAGGCCGCCATGCCGATGATCAGGAACCGGCTCTGGAGCCAGCACCAGCCGGGCCGGACGTGACCGCGCAGCCGCGCGCGGAAGCCGTGGCGGCTGCGGGCCAGCGCCTCCACCCGGTCGCCCGACACCCGCAGCACCCGCACCCGGCGCATGTCCGGCTGGAACTCCCCGAAGCCGCCCTCCAGATCGCCCATCACGGCCCAGACGGCCTCCACGGGGGCGGCCAGGACCCGCTCGACCACGCGGGCGCCCGGGACGCCGGCGGCCATGATGCGCAGCCGGGCGACCGGGTCCACGGCGTCCACCGCATCCACTGCGTACGTCATGCCGACCACGCCTTCCGGAAACTCGAACGGGCCCGGCTGAGCCGGGATTTGGCGGTGCCGGGCGCGATGGCGAGCAGGGCCGCGGCGGACTCCTCGTCCAGGCCCTCCACGTCCCGCAGCACCAGGACGGCCCGGTGATCGGGCGTCAGCCGCGCCAGGACGTCGGCGATGTCGGCCGCCAACTGCGGGTCCCCGCGCTGCGGTACGTCGGCCAGCGCGTCGGCGGGCCGCGTCCGGGCCGTCCGGCGGGCGGTGCGGACGGCCTCGCGCACGGCGATCGCCCGCACCCACCCGTACAGCGCCTGGGGGTCCTTGAGCGAGCGCAGGGAGGTGAAGACGGCGACGAGGGCCTCCTGCGTGGCGTCGGGCCCGTCGGCCAGCGCGATCGGCTCGCAGATCCGGGCCACGTAGGGGGTGAGGTGGTCGAGCAGCTCGTGCAGGGCGAGGGTGTTCCCGGCGCGGGCCGCCCGCGCCAGGGTCACGCCCCGCTCCCGGCGTTCGGTGCTCACGGGGTGATCCTGCCGGGCCGGCCGGCCGCGAGGACGCGCAGGGCCGCCCCGCCACCGGCCAGGCACAGCGGCGTGTAGAGCAGCAGGTTCAGCCGGTGGAAGGCCGGGCCCGCCGCCGCGATTCCGGCGTCCAGGCCGAGGGCCCAGCCGGCCCCGGCCAGGGCCCGTACGCCCAGCCCCGCGGCGACGGCCCCGGTGACCAGCGCGGCCGCCCGGCCGCCCCGGCCGTCCGCGCGGGCCGCGACGGCCACCGACGCCACCGCCAGGGCGGCCGCGAGGGGCAGGACGACGGGCGGGGTGAAGGGCACTTCCGTGCCGAGCACGCCCAGGGACAGGGCCCGGGCGTCGGGGGCGGGCCAGGTGGCGCCCGTGGCCCAGTACAGGTGCGCGAGGGCGTCCGCGGCGAGGACGGCGGCGAGGGCCCGCCCGGCGCGGCGGGCGGTGAGGACGGCCATGGGGTGCTCCCCGGGGTGTGGTGGCGAAGGAACCGGCACCCCGAGGAGGGGCCGCGGGCCGGGAACGTTCCCTGTGGGACGCGTCACACCGGCCGGGCGGCGGTGGGCGGGCTACTCCGGGGTGGCGGCGGTGATCACCGAGAAGGCGCCGCCCTGCGGGTCGGCGAGGACGGCCATCCGGCCGGCCGCCATGTCGAAGGCCGGGGCGAGGACGCTGCCGCCGGCGCGGACGGCCGCTGCCTGGACCTCGTCGACGTCGTCCGCGTGGAAGTACGGCTGCCAGTGCGGGGGGACGCCGGGAGGCAGCTGGGACAGGTCCATCATCCCGCCGACCGCACGGTCGTCGACCTTGAACTCGACGTACCCCTCGGCGCCGGGCATCTCGGAGCGGGCCGTGGTGACGGGCAGTACGGAGGAGTAGAACGCGGCGGCGGCCGGGAGGTCGGCGGTGGTCAGCTCGTTCCAGATCAGCGCGCCGTGCTCGTTGACGATGCCCGCGCCGTCGAAGGTGCCGGCCTGCCAGAGACCGACGACGGCGCCCGTCGGATCGGCGAGGACGGCCATCCGGCCGAGGTCCATGACGTCCATCGGGCCCATCATCACCGTGCCGCCGGCGTCGGTGACGGACTTGAGGGTGCCGTCGATGTTGTCGGTGGACAGGTAGGTGGTCCACACCGTCGGCGGCAGCGGGTCGGGGACGCTGCCGTCCGGGTTCATCGCCTTCATGATCCCGGCGACCGGCTTGCCCTTGAGGGTGCAGACGGCGTACCCGCCCTGCTCGGCGGGCCCGACCTCGCCCTGCCAGCCGAAGAGGTCGCGGTAGAAGTCGAGCGCGGCCTGCTGGTCGGGGACCATCAGGTCGATCCAGCACGGGGTGCCGGGCTTGTAGGGGCCGTTCATGTCGGGCACGGATGCCTCCGTCGGTGACGCTGGGGGAAGGACGGGCCGTCCCCTACCCGGCCCCCACCCCCGGAATCCGCCCGTACGGGTGAACTCCGGGGGTGGACAAGGCGGCGGCCCCCGGCGCGCGGGTGCGCCGGGGGCCGTCGTGACGCCGTCGTGACGCCGTCAGAGCTTCTCGGGGGTGCGGATGCCGAGGAGGGACATGCCCTTGGAGAGGGTGCGGGCGGTGAGCTCGCACAGGAACAGGCGGTTCTCGACCTGGGCGGGGGTCTCGGCCTTGAGGACCGGGCACTCCGAGTAGAAGGTCGTGTACAGCGACGCCACCTGGTAGAGGTACGCCGCCAGCTTGTGCGGCGCGTACTCCGCCGCCGCCTCCGTCACGAGCTCGCCGAAGTGGTCCAGGTGCAGACCCAGCGCGCGTTCGGCGGGCGCGAGGGCCAGTTCCGGGTGGGCGACGGGCTTCGCGGAACCGGCCTTGCGCAGGATCGACTGGATCCGGGCGTACGCGTACTGGAGGTACACGGAGGTGTCGCCGGTCAGCGAGACCATCTGGTCCAGGTCGAACTTGTAGTCGCGCGCGGCCGAGGTCGACAGGTCGGCGTACTTCACCGCGCCGATGCCGACCTGCACCGCGCGCTCGCCGATCTCGGCCTCGGACAGGTCCTGTGCCTTCTCTCGCACGACGGCCGCCGCACGCTCGATCGCCTCGTCCAGCAGGTCCACCAGCCGGACCGTCTCGCCCTCACGGGTCTTGAACGGCTTGCCGTCCTTGCCGAGGACCGTGCCGAAGGCCAGCTGGACGGCCTTGACGTCCTCGTTCAGCCAGCCGGCCCGGCGGGCCGTCTCGAAGACCATCTTGAAGTGCAGCGCCTGCCGCGCGTCCACCACGTAGATGAGGGTGTCGGCCTGCAGATTGCCGACGCGGTCGCGGATCGCGGACAGGTCGGTGGCCGCGTAGCCGAAGCCGCCGTCCGACTTCTGCACGATCAGCGGGGTCGGGTTGCCGTCCGGGCCCTTGTACTCGTCGAAGAACACGCACAGCGCGCCGTTGGAGCGGACGGCGACGCCCGAGTCCTCCAGCAGCTTGCAGGTCTCCGTCAGCATGTCGTTGTAGCCGGACTCGCCGACCACGTCCGGGTCCTGGATGTCCATGTCCAGCTTGTTGAAGACGGAGTAGAAGTAGATCTTCGACTCGTCCACGAACCGCTGCCACAGCGCGAGGGTCTCCGGCTCGCCCGCCTGGAGGTCCACCACCCGGGCCCGGGCCCGCGTCTTGAACTCCTCGTCGGAGTCGAAGAGCGCGCGCGAGGCCTTGTAGAGCCGGTTCAGGTTCGACATGGCCTCCTCGCCGGAGACCTCCCCGTCGGCGGAGGCGCCCTTGTGGTCCAGCTCGTGCGGGTGCTCCAGCAGGTACTGGATCAGCATGCCGAACTGGGTGCCCCAGTCGCCGATGTGGTGGCGGCGGACCACCTTCTCGCCCGTGAACTCCAGGATCTCCACCATCGCCGCGCCGATGACGGCGGACCGCAGGTGGCCGACGTGCATCTCCTTGGCGACGTTCGGCTGCGCGTAGTCGATCACCGTGGTGCCGGCCGACGGCGACAGCGCGACGCCGAGGCGGTCGTCCCCGGCGCGGGCGGCCAGGGTCTCGATGATCGCCCGGTCGGTGACCGTGATGTTGAGGAAGCCGGGGCCGGAGACCTCGATCTCCTGGATCAGGTCACCGGTCGGGATGCCCTCGACCACGGTCGTCGCCAGCTCGCGCGGGTTCGCCTTCGCCTTCTTCGCGAGCGCCAGGATGCCGTTGGCCTGGAAGTCGGCCCGGTCGCTTCGTCGCAGCAGCGGGTCGGTCGCACCGGCCTCCGGCAGGGCGGAGGCGAGGGCGTCCGAGACGCGCTGTTCGACGGAGGAAGCGAGGGAAGGGACCGAGGCCATGAGCTGCCGTTCCTGTGAGTCGGTTGATGCCCGTCGAGTATCCCACGGTGGGCCTGTCCGCATTCCGGGATTTCCGGCGTCGGCGGCCCGCCGCCGCCCGGACCGCGGGCCCGCGCCGGATTCCCGGTTCGGCCGCCGCGGCCGGTGTCCGGCGGATAGGCTCCGCCGCGATGTGACGGCCGGTCGAAGGGTGGGGGACATGGCGGAGATGTCGGTGGGCGGCAGTTACGTGGACCTCTCGGGCGAACAGCTGCGGACCTACTACGCGACGCCCTCCGGGGAACTCCTGGACACCGTCATCCACGGCGTGGACCCCACGCTGCACGTCCCGCTGGCCGTGTCGGTGGGCTCCGGCGGGCCGGAGCACATCGACGCGGGCCGGCTCTGCGGCCTGCGGCAGCGCGGCCGGATGGTCCTCGCCGTCCGGATCGGCGGCAGGCCCGTCCTGCTCGCCGTGGTGGAGATCGCCCGGGAGGTGCGCGCCGCCGCCGGGGCCGCCCGCCCGGCCGTGCCCGTCGTCACGACCACCGTCACCACCACCACCGCCCCGTCCGCGTCCTCCTCGTCGGCGGAGGCTGAGGACGCCGACATGGAGGAGCCGGCGACCGGCCGCTGGGAGGAGTCCGACGAGGACGAGCCCGCCCGCGTGCCGGCCCAGACCGCGCGCCCGGCGGCCGGCTCCGCGCCGCAGCGCCCCGCCGACCCGGAGGAGCCGACGGCGGACGAGGTGGCCGCGCGCATGGCCCGCGGGCTGCGGTTCTCGACGCCGCGCGGGCGGTCCTGCTACTTCAGCGACCAGGGCGACAGCGCGGTGCGGCACTTCTTCGAGTACCAGCGCTCCCGCAAGGAACAGACGGCGGTCTTCTTCTCGAACGTCCGCCGCTACACCCCGCTGGAATACCTCCAGACGCTCCAGGCCGCCTGCGACGCGGCGATCGACATGTACGCGGCGCGCACGGCGGTCTTCGGGCAGAACTGCCGGGTGCCGGACGCCGCCGGCCGCCAGTGGACCATCGGCATGACCCGTGAGGGCGGCGAGTACCGGCTGACCCACGCGCACTTCGAGAACTACCAGAACAGCTGACGGGTGCCGGCGCCCGGGCAACCCCGGAGGGCCTCCTTCCGTCTGGGAGAATGGCCCAAGCCAGCATTCGAGATAGAAGGACGTGTCGTGGCTCAGAGCGCCCAGAGCAGCACAGAGACCGACTGGGTCTCCCGTTTCGCGGACGAGGTCATCGCCGAGGCGGAGCGCCGAGCCCCGGGCAAAGCCGTCGTCGTCGCGTCCGGACTCTCCCCGTCCGGCCCCATCCACCTCGGCAACCTGCGCGAGGTCATGACCCCGCACCTGGTCGCGGACGAGATCCGCCGCCGGGGCATCGAGGTCCGCCACCTCATCTCCTGGGACGACTACGACCGCTACCGCAAGGTCCCGGCCGGCGTCCCCGGGATCGACGGGTCCTGGGCGGAGCACATCGGCAAGCCGCTGACCTCGGTGCCCGCCCCGGCCGGGTCCGCGTACCCGAACTGGGCCGAGCACTTCAAGGCCGCCATGGTCGAGGCGCTGGCCGAGATGGGCGTCGACTACGACCCCATCAGCCAGACCGAGCAGTACACCTCCGGCGTCTACCGCGAGCAGGTCCTGCACGCGATGAAGCACCGCGGTGACATCGACGCCGTCCTGGACCAGTACCGCACCAAGCAGAAGCCGGGCGGCAAGAAGCCCCAGCAGAAGCAGGTCGACGAGGCCGAGCTGGAGGCCGCCGAGGGCTCCGGGGCGGCCGCCGAGGACGACGGCAGCAGCGCCGAGGGCGGGTACTTCCCGTACAAGCCGTACTGCGGCCGGTGCGGCAAGGACTTCACCAAGGTCACCGCGTACGACGACGAGACCACCGAGCTGACCTACGTCTGCGCCGAGGACGAGTTCACCGAGACGGTCAAGCTCTCCGAGTTCAACCGCGGCAAGCTGGTCTGGAAGGTCGACTGGCCGATGCGCTGGGCCTTCGAGGGCGTGGTCTTCGAGCCTTCCGGCGTCGACCACTCCTCGCCCGGCTCGTCCTTCCAGGTCGGCGGCCAGATCGTGCACATCTTCGGCGGCGAGCAGCCGATCGGCCCGATGTACGCGTTCGTCGGCATCAGCGGCATGGCCAAGATGTCCTCCAGCAAGGGCGGGGTGCCCACCCCCTCCGACGCGCTGAAGATCATGGAGCCTCAGCTGCTGCGCTGGCTCTACGCCCGCCGCCGCCCCAACCAGTCCTTCAAGATCGCCTTCGACCAGGAGATCCAGCGGCTGTACGACGAGTGGGACAAGCTGGAGGGCAAGGTCGCCGACGGCTCCGTGCTGCCGGCCGACGCCGCCGCGCACGCCCGCGCCGTCCGCGTCGCCTCGCACGAACTCCCGCGCACCCCGCGTCCGCTGCCCTACCGCACGCTCGCGTCGGTCGTCGACATCACCGCCGGGCACGACGAGCAGACCCTGCGCATCCTGGCCGACCTGGACCCGACGCAGCCGCTGACCTCCCTCGACGAGGTCCGCCCGCGCCTGGACCGCGCCGAGAACTGGATCACCAGTCAGGTACCGGCCGACCAGCGCACCCTCGTGCGCGAGGACGCCGACACCGAGCTGCTGTCCTCCCTCGACGAGTCCGGCCGCGAGTCCCTGCGGCTGCTCCTGGAGGGTCTCGACTCGCACTGGTCCCTCGACGGGCTGACCACCCTCGTCTACGGCGTGCCGAAGGTGATGGCGGGCCTGGAGCCGGACGCCAAGCCGACGCCGGAGCTGAAGGTCGCCCAGCGCGAGTTCTTCGCCCTGCTCTACCGCCTGCTCGTGACCCGGGAGACCGGCCCGCGCCTGCCCACCCTGCTCCTCGCCGTGGGCGCGGACCGGGTGCGCGCGCTGCTCGCCGTCTGAGCCGCCCGCGGGTACGCCCGAGCCTGTGCGGAAGGGCCCGCACCCCTCGGGGGTGCGGGCCCTTCCGCCGTGCGGGGCGGGCGGCCGGTTACGAGATGTGCTCGTTCTCCAGGTCGCGCTGGTAGCGCTGCTTCAGCTCGGGCATCAGCCGGCTGATCGTCCGGAAGGCGAGCGGGTGCGTGATCCCGTGCCGGTCCGAGAGGTATATGTCGACCTGCTCGGGGCTCGGCACCTTGCCGTTCTCCTCGATGTAGGTCCGGAAGACCTCGTACGCCGCTTCCGTGAACTTCGCCTCGTCGATGTCGGACACGACGCCGGCGGCCTCGGGCTGGGCCTCGGGCCGTGGCTGGGGTTCGGACCGGGCGTCCGCCCCGTCGCGGGGGGCCGGGAGCTGCTCCTGCACCGGCTGCGGGCCGGGCTGCGGCTGCTGCTGCGGGTCCTGCTCGGGGCCGGCCGGGGCCATGACCGGGGTCGGCTCCAGACCCTCCACGTACTGCGGGTTGTAGCCGCCCTCGTACGCCGCCTGCGGGGCCAGCGGCGCCGCGAACCAGGCGCTGTCGTGCGCCGCGGGCATCGCCGTCGGATCCACCGCGAAGGGCGGCGGGGCGTGCGTCACCGGAACCGGGACCGTCACCGGACCCGGGGCGGGGAGCGTGGCCGCCGCGTCCCCGGCCGCGCGGGCGGGCTGCGCCGCGGGGTCCCCGGGGACGGCGGCCGCCGCCTCCAGGGCGGGGGCCGTCGCGGCCGCCGGGGGCAGCAGCACCGGGTCGATGCCCGCCGCCGCCAGCCCCTCGGGGGCCGTCTGGGACAGCGGGACGCCGATCCGCGCCAGCCGCAGCGGCATCAGCGCCTCCACCGGGGCCTTGCGCCGCCACGCCCGCCCGAAGCGCGCCTGGAGCCGCGCCTGGTAGATCAGCCGGTCCTGCTCCATGCCGACCGCCTGCTCGTACGAGCGCAGCTCCCACAGCTTCATCCGGCGCCACAGCTTGAAGGTGGGTACGGGCGAGAGCAGCCAGCGCGTGATGCGCACGCCCTCCATGTGCCGGTCCGCGGTGATGTCCGCGATCCGGCCGACCGCGTGCCGGGCCGCCTCGACCGTGACCACGAACAGGACCGGGATCACGGCGTGCATGCCCACGCCCAGCGGGTCCGGCCACGCGGCCGCGCCGTTGAACGCGATCGTGGCCGCGGTCAGCAGCCAGGCCGTCTGGCGCAGCAGGGGGAAGGGGATCCGGATCCACGTGAGCAGCAGGTCCAGCGCCAGCAGCACGCAGATGCCCATGTCGATGCCGATGGGGAACACCAGAGAGAAGCTGCCGAAGCCCTTCTTCAGCGCCAGTGCCCGCACCGCGGCGTACGATCCCGCGAAGCCGATGCCCGCGATGACCACGGCACCGGCGACCACGACACCGATGAGTATCCGGTGCGTACGAGTCAGCTGCATCGCGGCCACTGGCGGTCCCCTCCCCTTGTCGAGCTACGGCAGGCACAGAGTACGGGTGACAGCGCGTCACCCGTTCCGTAGGGCCCCTTACCGACCGTTGCCTACTGCTGCGGGGAAGCGGAACCCGAGGGCGAGGCCGAACCGGAAGGCGAAGCGGAAGCGGAGGGGGCCTGCTCGGGGGCGGCGTCCCCCTTGTTGGCGGAGTCGACCGAGGTCACGGTCTCCCGGGCCGCCGCGACGGCGTCCTGGAGCAGCTTGGCCTGGTCGGGGGCGCCGGCGCCCTCGTACGCCGCGCCGTTGTAGTCGAGCGTGATGACCACGTTGTGGGTGCGGACCACCACGGTGGTGTTGAAGAAGTCCACGTCCTTCTTCACGCCGTAGACGACCGAGGAGCCCTGGTCGCCGATCCCGCCGGCCTGCTCCACCTTGACGTCGTGCGCGCCCTCGGCGGACTTCGCCGCCTCGATCTGCTTCGTGTACTGCTCCTGCGCGCGCTTGTCGCCGCTGCCGAGCGTGGCGTGCGAGTCGTAGCGCACCAGGGAGACGGACAGCCAGCGGTACTGCGAGCCCTTGGTGCCGTCCGTCTGCAGGCCGTTCCAGGAGCAGCTGGCGCGGTTGGCGAGGTCGTTGGACTTCGCGGCGGTGCCGTTCTTCTCCTTCGCCTCGGGGACGAAGGATTCTATGGACTTCGCCGCGATCGCCTTGCAGGGGTCGGGCAGCTTCGCGAACGCCACCTTCTCCAGCTCGGCCGGGGCCTTCTGGTTCGTCTTGGCCGAGGCGGACGCCGAGGGCTTCTTGCCGGAGGCCGAGCCCGAGGACTTCTCCGAGTCGGACGAGCAGCCGGCGGCGGCGAGGACCACCGGGACGACGGCTGCGCAGGCGAGGACACGGGTGAGACGCGAGGCTGATCGGTGCATGGTTCCTTCAGACGTAGGGATCTTCTTGCGGGCGCGGGACCCGGGCAACGGTAGCCCGACAGGGCGCCCCGCTGCTGTGCGCGCCGTCACGGAGGGCCCGCGGGCCCCCTCGCGACGGGGGCGCTCACTCGTTGAAGCGCTCGGCCAGGGCCTCCGCCAACTGGTTCGCCTCTTCCTGCGTTTGCGCACTTGAGGGGACTGTTCCGGGCGCGGAGGGCTGGACGCTGTACTCGACGGTGACGAGGACGTTCGAGGTGCGGAAGACGATCCGCACCGTGCGCGACTGGGCGGCGGTCGCCCCGGCCGCGCTCAGCTTGTCGTCGAGGTACGCCTCGTTGCCGAGCCCCTCCAGCACGCGCGAGCCGAGCTCGGGCGGGGTGCTGGGGGAGGGGGAGGCGGATGCGGACGGCGCCGCGGGGTTCTCGGTGGCAGGGCTGGCGGCCGGGTTCGCGGCCGGGCTCGCCGGGTTCGCGGCGTTCGACGGGGTGGCCGACGGGGTGGCCGACGGGGCGGACGGCGCCGCCGGGGCGCCGCCGGGGGAGCCGGCCGGGGAGCCGCTCGGGGTGCTCGCCGGCCCGGGGAAGGGCAGGTGGGCGTCCGTCAGGCGGCGCACGAACACCTTGTGCGCCTTGTCGTCGTCGCTCGCGGCGCCCCGGTCGTAGGAGACCACGCGCTCGAAGACGACCGACAGCAGCAGGGTCCCCTCGGGCGCCTGCGCGCTCCAGTGGCAGCCGACGTGCCGGTCACCGTCGAAGGAGGGGTCCGCGGTCCCGGCGTAGAGCTGCTCGCGCTGTTCGGTGGTGAGGGAGTCGGCCGCCGGGAGCATGGCCTTGAGCCGCTTGGGGTCGGCGGCCTTGCAGGCCTGGGGCAGGCTGCGGTACTTGCCCGGCTGGGCGGGGGCGGGGCTGCTCCCGCCGCCCTTCTGGTCGCTGGTCATCCCGATGCCGCCGCCGTCGGTGCACCCGGCGAGGCCGGTCACCGCGGCCGCGAGGGCGGTGACCATCGCGATGCCGGGCAGGACCCGTCGGCGTACCGCCTTGCGCTCCACGTCCACTGGCTCCCTTGGTTCCCTTGGGAAAATCCGTTGCCGCGACTTGGGCAGGGATGGACACAATGTCTATCGCACACGCTGGTGCCGGCGCCGGTTCCCTGACTGCTTTGGGGCGATGAGCGAGGCTTTTTGCGTATTCCGAGTTTTCTCTGACTTTCTTTGGTTTCCGGGGGATTGACACCATATGTCGTATATCGAGGTACCCGGGGCCAAGGTCCCGATCCGGATGTGGACCGATCCGGCGTCGGTCGAGGACAGCGCGATGCGGCAGTTGCAGAACACGGCGGGCCTGCCGTGGATCAAGGGTCTTGCCGTCATGCCGGACGTCCACTACGGCAAGGGCGCCACGGTCGGCTCGGTGATCGCGATGAAGGACGCCGTCTGCCCGGCGGCGGTCGGGGTCGACATCGGCTGCGGCATGTCGGCGGTGAAGACCTCCCTGACGGCGAACGACCTCCCGGGCGACCTCTCGAAGCTCCGCTCCCGCATCGAGCAGGCCATCCCGGTGGGGGCCGGCCTGCACAAGGAGGCGGTGGATCCGGCACGGCTGTACGGGTTCTCGGTGCAGGGGTACGAGGACCTCTGGAAGCGCTTCGACCACCTCACGGACGCGGTCAAGTTCCGGCAGGAGCGGGCCACCAAGCAGATCGGAACGCTCGGTTCGGGCAACCACTTCATCGAGTTCTGTCTCGACGAGGCGGGCGCGGTCTGGCTGATGCTGCACTCCGGCTCCCGCAACATCGGCAACGAGCTCGCCGCGCACCACATCGGCGTGGCCCGGGGGCTGGCGCACAACCAGGACCTGGTCGACCGTGACCTGGCGGTGTTCCTCGCCGCGACGCCGGAGATGGACGCCTACCGCAACGACCTCTTCTGGGCGCAGGAGTACGCGAAGTTCAACCGCGCGGCGATGATGAGCCTCTTCAAGGAGGTCGTCCGCAAGGAGTTCCGCAAGGCCAAGGTCTCCTTCGAGCGGGAGATCAGCTGTCACCACAACTACGTGGCGCAGGAGCGGTACGACGGGATGGACCTGCTGGTCACCAGGAAGGGCGCGATCCGCGCCGGCAGCGGTGACTACGGGATCATCCCCGGATCGATGGGGACCGGGTCGTACATCGTCAAGGGCCTCGGCAACGAGAAGTCCTTCAACTCCGCCTCGCACGGCGCGGGCCGCAAGATGAGCCGCACGGCGGCGAAGAAGCGCTTCTCGGCGCGCGATCTGGCGGAGCAGACGCAGGGCGTGGAGTGCCGCAAGGACGCCGGTGTCGTGGACGAGATCCCGGCCGCCTACAAGTCGATCGAGCAGGTCATCGACCAGCAGACCGACCTCGTCAAGGTCGTGGCGAAGCTGAAGCAGGTCATCTGCGTCAAGGGCTGAGCCGGGGGAGGGGCCCGGACCGCGCGCGTCGGGCGCGGTCCGGGCCCCCGTGCTTGGTGGCCAACAGGGCTTTCCCGTACGGGGGTTGACGTGCGGAGTTGGTCTAGACCAGGGTGGCGCCATGAGGAGATCTCGCGTGGCCCTCGCCGCGCTCGCGTCGCTGTCGCTCGCCTTCGGGGTCGCCGGTCCGGCCCGGGCCGGGGTGGGGCTGCCGCCCGTCGTGTCGCACGTGCCGACCCAGGACAAGGTCGTCTTCATCACCATCGACGACGGCTGGAACCACGACCCCGAGGCCGCCCGGATCCTGCTCGACAAGCGGGTGCCGGCGTCGCTGTTCCTGCTGCCCGGCGCGACCTCGTACGACGCCCCGTACTTCACCGAGCTGACCGGAGCGGGCCGGGCGACGGTGGAGAACCACACCGTCAGCCACCCGGACCTGACCACCCTGGACGCCGCCGGGAAGGACGCCGAGGTGTGCGGGGCCGGGGAGCAGCTCGCCGCGGTCTTCGGCAAGGAGCCGAGGCTGCTGCGGCCGCCGTACGGGGCCGTCGACGACGCCGTGCGGGCGGCGGCCAAGGCGTGCGGGGTGAAGGCGCTGGTGACCTGGACGTACGACTTCACCACCTGGACCGAGCCGCCGCCGACGCCGCAGCTGAAGCCCGGCGACATCGTGCTGCTGCACTTCACCCCGACGCTGGCGGCGGACCTCCGGCGCGCCCTGGACGCGGCGAAGGCCGCCGGGCTGAAGCCGGCGGCCCTCATGCCGCAGCTGAAGGCGGCGGGGCTGGTCCCGTAGGAGCCCGTGGGCGCGGGCCCGGCCGGGCTACGCCTCGCGGTGGACCTTGGTGTTCGAGGCCTGGGCGCGGGGGCGGACGACGAGCAGGTCGATGTTGACGTGGCTGGGCCGGGTGACCGCCCAGGTGATGGTGTCGGCCACGTCGTCGGCGGAGAGGGGATCCGCGACGCCCTCGTAGACCTTCTCGGCCTTGGCGGCGTCGCCGCGGAAGCGGGTCTTCGCGAACTCCTCGGTCTTGACCATGCCGGGCGCGATCTCGATGACGCGGACGGGCTGGCCGACGATCTCCAGGCGCAGGGTCTCGGCGAGGACGCGCGCGCCGTTCTTGGCGGCGACGTAGCCGGCACCCCCCTCGTAGGTGGAGTGCCCGGCGGTGGAGGACAGGACGACCACCGTGCCGTCGCCGCTCGCGGTGAGGGCGGGCAGGAGCGCCTGGGTGACGTGCAGGGTGCCGATGACGTTGACCTCGTACATCGTGCGCCAGTCGGCCGGGTCGCCGGTGGCGACGGGCTCGGCGCCGATGGCCCCGCCGGCGTTGTTGACCAGCACGTCACAGCGTTCGAGGGACGCGGCGAAGGCGTCCACGGCGGCGCGGTCGGTGACGTCGAGGGCGTGGGCGGTGGCCTCGTAACCGGCTTCGGTCAGGTCGCCGGCCAAGGCCTCGATGCGGTCCTTGCGGCGGGCGGTGAGGACGACGTGGTAGCCGGCCGCGGCGAGCTGCCGGGCGGTGGCCGCGCCGATTCCGCTGCTCGCGCCGGTGACTACGGCGGTGGGGGTGGCCGGGCGCGTGCTCATGGGCGGGGCTCCTCGTTCGGTCGTGGGGCTCGTTCGTTCGTACGGGCGAATGCTCGCCAGCATAGGTGCGGTCAGCGGCGCGGCGCGTACATGATCACGGCCATGCCGGCGAGGCAGACGAGGGCGCCGGTGACGTCCCAGCGGTCGGGCCGGTAGCCGTCGGCGACGGCGCCCCAGACGAGGGACCCGGCGACGAAGACACCGCCGTAGGCCGCCAGCACGCGGGCGAAATCGCCCTGGGGCTGGAGGGTGGCGACGAATCCGTAGAGGCCGAGGGCGATGACGCCCGCGCCGATCCAGGCCCAGCCCTTGTGTTCGCGCACGCCCTGCCAGACCAGCCAGGCACCGCCGATCTCCAGGACGGCGGCGAGCAGGAACAGGGCGGCGGAGCGTGCGATGAGCATGGCCGAAAGCGTACGCAGGCGAATGGAGGCGGGCTCGCCCTCTTTCGTGTGATGGTCCGACCGGGGGGCGGGAGGGGGGCCTAGCGTCCGCGCGAGGAGGTGGTGGCGGTGCGCCGTGGTGCCGTACGCAGTGTGGTGGTGGCGGGCTTGTTGGTGCTGGCCGGGGCGGGTCCGGCGGGGGCGTGGGCCGGTCCGGAGGCGGACGTGGCCTACCACGGGCGGGTGTCCTTGGGGCACGGGCAGCTGAGGGTGTGGATGGTGCCGGAGAACGAGGGACCGGCCGCGCTGGCGAACGCCACGGTGCGGGTGCGCCTGTCCGTGGACCTCGCGGACCGCCAGGAGCTGGCGCGGGGCTGCGCGCGGGCGGGGCAGCGCGAGGTGGTGTGCGAGACGGGCCCCCTGCCGGAACACGGCAGGGGGCGGCACATCGGGCTGGCGCTGGCGCTGCGGGAGCGGCCGGCCGAGGCGGTGGTGCGCATCGACACCTGGTGGAACGGCGGCGCGACCGACCGCAACCACGGCAACAACGAGCACGTGGTGCTGGCCCTGGACACGGGTGACGGTTACGCCTTCTGAGGCCGCGCCCCCGGGTCGCGGCCGGCCGCGGGCAGCAGCCAGCCGTAGACGGCCGAGGCGAGCTCGGAGTCGGTGACCCGCGGGGCGCTCCAGGCGATGTAGCCGTCGGGGCGTACGAGGACGCAGGCGGTACGGGTGTCCGCGGCCCAGTGCCGGTGGGCGAGGGGGGCTCCGGGCGGGGCGGCCGTGCCGCGCGGGGTGACGAGGACGAAGCCGCCGGTGCGCAGGGCCTCGTAGAGCCGCTCCCCGCCGGCGAGGGCGAGGTCGGGGGCGCGGCGGCCGGCGGGGCTCGGCCGGTGGGTGCCGGGCGGCGGCGGGTAGGCGAGGCCGATGCCGGAGACGATGCCGAGGGCGCGGTCCTGGGCGGGGCCGACGCGGGCCAGCAGGCTCGCGCCGAGTCCGCGGGCGGCGCGGCGGGCGGGGCCGTCGGCCATGACGGCGCGCACGAGGGCGCCGCTGACGCGCAGGACGGTGCGCCCGACGGGGTGGCGTTCGCGGTGGTAGCTGTCGAGGAGGGCCTCGGGGTCGGGAGTGCGGCCGTGCAGGACGGCGGCGAGCTTCCAGGAGAGGTTGGCGGCGTCCTGGATGCCGGTGTTCATGCCGAGGCCGCCGGCGGGGGAGTGGACGTGGGCGGCGTCGCCCGCGAGGAAGACGCGGCCCGCCCGGTAGTGGGGGACCTGGCGCTCGTCGCTGTGGAAGCGGGACATCCAGCGGGCGTCGTGCATGCCGTGGTCGGTGCCGAGGGCGTCGCGGAGGATGGCGCGCAGCTCGTCGAGGGCGACGGGGTCGGTGTCGGCGGCGCGGCCGTCGCGGCGCCAGCCGATGGCGCGGTACCAGCCGTCGCCGAAGGGGACGAGGAAGCCGAAGGCGTCGGCGTTGCCGTCGACGGCGAGGAGGTCTTCGGGCGGGTCGGTGAGGCGGACGTCGGCGAGGACCATGGAGCGGACGACGGCCTGGCCGGGGAAGGGCAGGCCGAGGGTCTGGCGGACGGTGGAGCGGACGCCGTCGGCGCCGACGACGTGGCGGGCGTGGATGCGGCGGACGGCTCCGGCGCCGTCCGGGCGGACGTCGAGGGTGACGGTGTCCTGGTCCTGGAGCAGGCCGGTCACCTGACAGTCGTACCGGATGTGCACACCTGTGGACAGCGCGCGGCGCTCCAGGAGTTTCTCTGTCTCATATTGAGGGGTGATGAGCACGAACGGATAGCGCGAGCGCAGGCGTTGGAGGCTGAGAGCGGTGGAACCGAAGGGGCGTAGGCGGTCGAGTCGGCGGCCGGTGGTGACGAGTTCGTCGGCGAGGCCGCGGGCGTCGAGCAGTTCGAGGGTGCGGGCGTGCACGGCGAAGGCGCGGGTGAGGTTGGCGGCCGTCCGCGGGCGCCGTTCGACGAGGGTGACGGAGAGACCGGCGGCGGCGAGGTCACCGGCGAGCAGGAGCCCGGTGGGCCCCGCGCCGACGACCGCGACGTCGACGACGTCCTGGAGGCCCTGGGCGTCGCGGTCCGCCCCGGTCGCCCTTGCCGTTCTCGCTGTCGCTGATGCCGTTGCTGATGCCGTTGCTGCTGCCGTTGGTGCGGGCCTGGTGTCGTCGGCGGCGCTCATGTCGGCAGAGTCTGCCAGCAGGGGCCCGCCGGGGGCGGGTTACGCGGCGGCGCCGTCGCCGAATTCGGCCATGGCCTCGTCCACGATCCGCTCCAGGCGGGCGTGGTGGGCGCCCCGCCAGTAGACGCGCTCGCAGTCGGCGCACTGCGCGAAGACGTCGTAGGAGCGCTGCGTGCCGTGTTCGAGGTGGTCGCCGACGCTGTCCTTGTCGGCGGCGCGCAAGGAGCCGTTGCAGGCGGTGCAGCGGGTCCAGGGCGCGAGGGCGGGCGCGAACCGGCCCAGCACGTCGCGGAGTTGCTCGTCGGGGTTGTCGCTGTAGACGTAGGCGCCGGCGAAGAGCTCGCGGCGGCGCAGCAGGCCGCGGTCGCGGGAGAGCAGGACGCGGCGCTCGGCGGCGGAGCGGGTGGCGAGGGCGGGGTCGCCGATGTCCTCGTTCTCGTAGGCGGCGTCGACGCCGAGGAGGCGCAGGCGGCGGGCGAGGGTGCCGAGGTGGACGTCGAGGAGGAAGCGCAGCGGCGCTTCGGGGACGCGCTGGGGGCGGTCCACGCCGAACACCTCGACGCACTCGCCGGCTCGGGGCACGTAGGACACGGGCACTTCGTGGCCGTCGACGAGGAGGCGGCCGACCTCGGTGAGCGGGACGCCGGCCGATTCGACGACGTGGCCGATGCTGGACGCGCCGTCGGTGGCGGTCGGTACGCGGTCCGCGCGCCGGCTGGGCGGTGCGAAGAGGCGCAGTTCGGGGGCGAGGGTGAGCTGAATGCCGGGACCGTTCACGGCCCCAGCATGCCATCGCGGGGCGGCCCGGCGCGGCCGATTTAGACGCTCGCGGCGGCCGCGCTGCCGCTGGGCGGGCGGGGCCGGGTCAGGGCGTCAGGGGGAGGTGCCAGTCGTTGCTGGGGTGGGGCGTGCCCGGGGGGTACTCGAAGTCGACCGGGCCCAGGCAGGTGAAGCCGGCCCGGCGGCAGACGGCGTTCGAGGCCGGGTGGTCGGTGCCCGGGAAGGCGTGCAGGGACCGGCGGGATCCGTGGGCGCGGACGTGGTCCACGAGTTCCGCCAGCGCGGCCGCCGCCAGGCCCCGGCCCTGGAACTCCGGGAGCACCGCCCAGCCGGTCTCGTACACCGGCCCGCCGCGCCACTCCCGTTCCCAGAACCCGATCGAGCCGACCGTCTCCGGGCCCAGGTCCACCCGGAACATCCGTCCGGCGGCGGGCTCCCGCGCGCTCAGGGCCTCGTACCGCAGCTGGCGGGCGGCGAGCTTCTCCTCGGACTCCGGCCCGCCGAGGTGCGTGGTCATCTCCGGCGCGTTGCACCGCCGCAGCACCGGGAAGTCGTCCGCGGACCAGGGGTACAGGCGTACGCCGGTCACGGCCAGACCAGACAGTACGGCTGGTGGCCGGCCTCGTGGAGGCGGTGGGAGAAGTCCTGCCACTCGTGCAGCAGCTGGTAGACGTTGAAGGCGTCGCGGGGTCCGCCGCGGTCGGGGACCGTCGACCAGATGAAGGCGGCCGCGCCGACGGACTCCTCGCCGACGCCCCGCAGCGGGTCGACCACCGTCATCGGCAGCTTGACCACCGCGTAGTCGGGGTGCAGCACGACCAGTTCCAGCGGGGGCACCTTGTGCAGGGGTATGCCCTCGATGCCGGTCAGGACCATCGCGGCGACCGTCTCCGGCTTGATCTTGGTGAACATGCCGCCCATGCCGAGCTCGTCGCCGCCCAGCTCCTCCGGCCGCATGGTCTGCGGGACCCGCGCGGCCGTGGCGCCGTCGGGGGCGCCGAAGTACTTGTACGTCACTCCCATGCCGCGGCCCTTGGGGAGGCCGTCCTCACCGTCCTTGCCGTCGGGCGTCCGGGTCGGGCCCGGTACGGGATCGGCGGCCTCGGCTCCGCGGCGGCGGTGCTTGCCGCGGCGGGCGCGGGCATCACGGGCGCGCTGCGGGTCCAGGCCGTCCGTGCCCTCGCCCGGTCCACCACCGCGTTGCATATCTCCACCCGACTGGTATTGCCTGCCCCGGCCCCGCGGCCCCCGCCACGCAGCCTGATCATCATGGCAGTGACCTCCCCCGCGGCGGCGCGGTGAAACGCCCGTCCGCAAGTCTGTCGCGGCCTCTGAGACCATGGCTGGTGTGAGCTACCCGTACCCGTATGAAGCCCCAGTTTCGCAGACGCTCTTCGAGCGCGCGTCCCTCGTGACCCCCGGCGGCGTGAACTCTCCCGTGCGCGCCTTCCGTGCCGTGGGCGGTACGCCCCGGTTCATGGTGTCCGGTACCGGTCCCTATCTGACCGATGCCGACGGGCGCGAGTACGTCGACCTCGTCTGCTCGTGGGGGCCGATGATTCTCGGCCACTCCCACCCCGAGGTGATCGAGGCCGTCCAGGCCGCGGTCGCCCGCGGCACGTCCTTCGGCACGCCCGGCGAGGGCGAGGTCGCGCTCGCCGAGGAGATCGTGGCCCGCGTCGCGCCGGTCGAGCAGGTGCGCCTGGTGTCCTCGGGCACCGAGGCGACCATGTCGGCGATCCGGCTGGCCCGCGGCTTCACCGGCCGTGCCAAGGTCGTCAAGTTCGCCGGCTGCTACCACGGTCACGTCGACGCGCTGCTGGCCGCCGCCGGTTCCGGTCTGGCGACCTTCGCCCTGCCGGACACCCCCGGTGTGACCGGCGCGACGGCCGCCGACACCATCGTGCTCCCCTACAACGACCTCGAAGCGGTGCGGGCGGCGTTCGCCGCGCACCCCGGCGAGATCGCCTGCGTCATCACCGAGGCGGCCCCCGGAAACATGGGCGTGGTCACCCCGGGCGAGGGCTTCAACCAGGGGCTGGCCGATGTGTGCCGGGAGAACGGCGCGCTGTACATCTCCGACGAGGTGATGACCGGATTCCGTACCTCCCGCGCCGGCTGGTACGGCGTGGACGGGGTCAGGCCCGACCTGATGACCTTCGGCAAGGTCATGGGCGGCGGCTTCCCGGCGGCGGCCTTCGGCGGCCGCGCGGACGTCATGGGCCACCTGGCCCCGGCCGGTCCGGTCTACCAGGCGGGCACGCTCTCCGGGAACCCGATCGCCACCGCGGCCGGTCTCGCGCAGCTGCGGCTGCTGGACGACGCGGCGTACGAGAAGGTCGACGCGGTCTCGCGGGAGATCCAGGGCCTGGTGACGGCGGCGCTGAGCAAGGAGGGCGTGGCGCACCGGGTGCAGACCGCCTCCAACATGTTCTCGGTGTTCTTCACCGAGGACGAGGTCCGTACCTACGACGACGCGAAGAAGCAGGAAGCCTTCCGCTTCAACGGCTTCTTCCACTCGATGCTGGCGCAGGGCGTCTACCTGCCGCCTTCGGCGTTCGAGTCCTGGTTCGTGTCCACCGCCCACGACGAGCGCGCCGTCGAGCGCGTCGCGGCCGCGCTGCCCGCCGCCGCCCGAGCCGCCGCGGAGGCGACCGCATGAGCGACATCACCGTCGTCCACCTGATGCGGCACGGAGAGGTGCACAACCCGGACGGGGTGCTGTACGGGCGCCGGGCCGGATACCACCTCTCGGAGCTGGGCCGGCAGATGGCCGACCGGGTCGCCGAGCACCTCCAGGACCGCGACGTCACGCAGGTGGTGGCCTCCCCGCTGGAGCGGGCGCAGGAGACGGCCGCGCCGATCGCGAAGGTGCACGGCCTGGAGCTGGCGACCGACGGCCGGCTGATCGAGGCGGGCAACGTCTTCGAGGGCAAGACCTTCGGCGTCGGCGACGGCGCGCTGCGCAAGCCCGCGAACTGGAAGCACCTGACGAACCCGTTCAAGCCGTCGTGGGGCGAGCCGTACGTCGAGCAGGTCGTACGGATGATGAGCGCGATCGAGACGGCGCGGGACGCGGCGCGCGGGCACGAGGCGGTGGCGGTCAGCCACCAGCTGCCGATCTGGATCGTGCGGAGCTTCGCGGAGAAGCGGCGGCTGTGGCACGACCCGCGGCGCCGCCAGTGCACGCTGGCCTCGCTGACGTCGTTCACGTACCAGGGCGACAAGCTGGTGTCGGTGGGCTACAGCGAGCCGGCCCGGGACCTGGTCCCGGCGCACCTGCTGGCCGGGGCGAAGCCGGTGAAGGGCAAGTCGAAGGCCTTCGGGGCGTAGGACGCGCCGGCCCGTCCGGCAGCGCACGGGCCCGACCCCCGCCGGGGGGCCGGGCCCGCGGCCTGTCCAGCGCCCGGCCCGGCCAGCCCGGCCCGGCCGGCCCGCTCCGTCCCGGGGCAAAGGCCGGTCATGGATTGGCTTTTTTTCATACAAGTTGTGCACTTCCGGCCGTGTCGACGGTTCGATCCCGCCTGATTGTCCGTTTATATGACGCTTCATGAGCGATGTGCGCGACTTCAGTCGAAGGGGAGTGCTCGGACTCGGTGCCGCCGCCGCGATGGGGATCGCGGGCTGCAGTACCGGCGGAGGCGGTTCCGGGCCGGGCAAGCACGGTCCGATAACCGATGGCGGCGCCACCGCGCCACCCCCGGCGCGCGTGATCGGCGACGGCTCCACCTCCGACACCGGACCCCAGCCGCACCAGCCGCCCCGGCCCGTGCCCCTGGAGCCCGGTCAGACACCGCCGCAGTTCGTCGTCTTCAGCTGGGACGGCGCCGGGGAGATCGGCAACGGCCTCTTCCCCCGCTTCCTCAAGCTGGCCAAGGACCACGGCGCGGCGATGACCTTCTTCCTCTCCGGGCTCTACCTGCTCCCGGAGTCGAAGCGGGACCTCTACCACCCGCCCAACAATCCCGTCGGAGCCTCCGACATCGGGTACCTGAAGGACGAGAACGTCCGCAACACGCTGCACTTCGTGCGGCAGGCCTGGCTCGACGGCCACGAGGTGGGCACCCACTTCAACGGCCACTTCTGCGGCGGCTCCGGTTCCGTCGCCCACTGGAGCGCGGCCGACTGGCGGTCCGAGATCGACCAGGCCGTGTCGTTCGTCACCGAGTGGCGCACCAACACCGGCTTCACCGACCTCGAACCGCTCCCCTTCGACTACCGCAAGGAGCTGACCGGGGCCCGCACCCCCTGTCTGCTCGGCCAGGAGAACCTGCTGCCGGCCGCCGCCCGCCTCGGCTGGCGCTACGACTCCAGCTCGCCCGGCGGGCTGCAGCAGTGGCCGGTGAAGAAGGAGGGCGTCTGGGACCTGCCGCTCCAGTCACTGCCCTTCCCGGGGCACTCGTTCGAGGTGCTGAGCATGGACTACAACATCCTCGCCAACCAGTCGCAGAACACCACCCGGGGCGTGCCCGCCAACTACCCGTCCTGGCGCTCGCAGGCCACGGCCACCTACCTGGGCGGCTTCCGCCGCGCCTACGAGACCAACCGGGCGCCCCTGTTCATCGGCAACCACTTCGAGGACTGGAACGGCGGCATCTACATGGACGCCGTCGAGGAGGCCCTCAAGGGCATGGCGGACAAAAAGGACGTACGCCTCGTATCCTTCCGTCAGTTCACCGACTGGATGGACGTCCAGGACCAGAAACTGCTGGCCAGGCTGCGGTCCCTGGCCCCCGGTCAGGCCCCGGCCGGCGGCTGGGCGGCGTACCTCTCGGCGGCCTGAGCCCGGCCGACCGGTACTGACCAGCGCCTTAACAGCCCTCCGGGGGGCGCGGAAGATCCGCAAATCGGTCATGCGAAACTTTTCACATGAGCCTTAGCCGCGCCCCCCGACGCCGCCGCTCGACCAGCGGCCGCGCCATCCTGCTGACCGCGGTGACCCTCGCGAGCGCCCTGACCCTCTCGGCGTGCGGCGACGGGGACAGCGGCAGCAAAGCCTCCGGGTCCGCCGGCGGCTACGTGACCGGCCCCAACGGCATCTCCACGGTGGCCAGGGGCGAGCGCACGGACGCCCCCAAGCTGGACGGCGAGACCGTCGACGGCAAGACCCTCGACACCACCACCCTCAAGGGCAAGGTCGTCGTCCTCAACGTGTGGGGCTCCTGGTGCCCGCCGTGCCGGGCCGAGGCGCCGTACTTCGCGAAGGTCTCCAAGGAACTGGCCGACGGCGGCAAGGACGTCGCCTTCGTCGGTCTCAACACCCGCGACACCAGCAAGCAGAACGCCGCCGGCTTCGAGGAGAACTTCGGGATCACCTACCCGAGCCTCTTCGACCCGGACGGGAAGCTGATGCTCCGCTTCCCCAAGGGCACGCTCAACCCGCAGTCCATCCCCTCCACGATCGTCCTCGACAAGGAGGGCAAGATCGCCGCCCGCACCCTCGTCGCGGTCAACGAGGAACAGCTGCGCTCGATGATCGACCCGCTCCTCGCGGAGAAGTGACCTCGTGGTCGCCCCGTACCTCCTGGCCGCCGAAGTGACCGGTGTGAACAGCACCGTCCTGAGCGGCGGACTCCTGCTGGCCATGCCGATCGCCCTGCTCGCCGGACTGGTCTCGTTCTTCTCGCCCTGCGTGCTTCCGCTGGTCCCCGGCTACCTGTCCTACGTGACCGGAGTCGGCGGGGCCGACCTCGCCGAGGCGCGCCGCGGCCGGATGGTGGCGGGCGCGGGCCTGTTCATCCTCGGCTTCACCGCGGTCTTCGTCTCCACCGGCGCGCTGTTCGGCTACTTCGGCTCCTCGCTCCAGGACAACAAGGAGATCATCTCCCGCGTCCTCGGCGGTCTCGTGATCGTCATGGGCTTCTTCTTCATGGGGCTGATCCCGGGCCTGACCATGCGCGAGCTGCGCTTCCACAAGAAGCCCGCGGCCGGCCTGGTCGGCGCGCCCCTGCTCGGCGCGCTGTTCGGCGTCGGCTGGACCCCCTGCATGGGTCCGACGCTGGCCGCCGTCCAGACGCTGTCCATCGACCAGGCCAGCGCGGGCCGGGGCGCGCTGCTGACCGTCGTCTACTGCCTCGGTCTCGGCGTACCGTTCGTCCTCGCCGCGATCGCGTTCCGCAAGGCGCTCGGCGCTTTCGGCTGGGTGAAGAAGCACTATGCGTGGGTGATGCGCATCGGCGGCGGCATGCTGATCGTGACGGGTCTGCTGCTCGTCACAGGAATGTGGGCCAGCATCGTCACCGACATGCAGAGCTGGACCGACGGCTTCACGGTGGGGATCTGAGGGACTACAGGCACATGAGTACGACCGACAAGGCGTCCACCGAGGCGCCGCACGAGCCCGATCCCGCCGACGCGGCCGACGCCGCGGCGGGCGCGCAGCTCTCCACGGCTCCCGTGGAGGACTCGCCCACCGCCCCCGTCGGCATCGGGGTGATCGGCTGGGCGCGCTGGTTCTGGCGGCAGCTCACCTCCATGCGGGTGGCGCTGATCCTCCTCTTCCTGCTCTCCCTGGGATCCATCCCCGGCTCCCTCATCCCGCAGAACCAGGTCGACGCGATGAAGGTCGCGGACTGGAAGAAGACCCACGAGTTCTGGGTCCCCGTCGCCGAGAAGCTCCAGCTCTTCGACGTCTACAGCTCGGTGTGGTTCTCCGCGATCTACATCCTGCTCTTCGTGTCGCTGATCGGCTGCATCGTCCCGCGCACCTGGCAGTTCGTCGGCCAGCTCACCGGCCGCCCGCCGGGTGCGCCCCGGCGCCTGGACCGGCTGCCCGCGTACGCGACGTGGCGCACGGCGGAGGAACCCGACGCGGTGCTCGCCTCGGCGAAGTCGCTGCTGCGCGGACGCCGCTTCCGTACGGAGGCCTCCGGCAACGCCGTGGCCGCCGAGAAGGGCTACCTGCGCGAGGCCGGGAACCTGGCCTTCCACATCGCCCTGATCGTGATGCTGGTGGCCTTCGCGGCCGGACAGCTCTTCAAGTCCGAGGGCGGCAAGCTCGTCCTGCGCGGCAAGGGCTTCGCCAACACGCTCACCCAGTACGACGACTTCAAGTACGGGAGCCTCTTCTCCCCGGACGACCTGCCGCCGTTCTCGTTCACGCTGGACAAGTTCGACGCGACGTACGAGAAGAACGGCCCGCAGAAGGGCACCGCCCGCGACTTCAAGGCCTACGTGACCTACAGCGAGGGCGCCCACGGCGCGCCGCGCAAGTCGGAGATCGAGGTCAACAAGCCGCTGGAGATCGACGGCTCGAAGATCTTCCTGCTGGGCCACGGCTACGCGCCGGTCATCTCGGTGACCGACCCGGCCGGCAAGGTGATCTTCAAGGACGCCGTGCCGATGCTGCCCTTCGACGCGAACCTCAGCTCCTCCGGCGCGGTCAAGGTCCCGGACGGCTACCGCAACAAGAACGGCGACAAGGAACAGCTCGGCTTCAACGCCATGTTCGTGCCGACCTTCGCGGGCGAGGGCAAGGGCACGATGCTCTCGCAGTTCCCGGCGCTGGACTTCCCCGTCCTCGCGCTGAGCGCCTACCACGGCAGCCTGGGCGTCGACTCGGGCCTGCCGCAGAACGTGTACCAGCTGAACACCAGCAAGCTCCAGGAGTTCAAGGACGCCGACGGGCAGCTGTTCAAGAAGCGGCTGCTGCCCGGCGAGGCCATGGAGCTGCCCGGCGGCGAGGGCACCGTCAAGTTCGAGGGCATCGAGCGCTGGGCGACCTTCTCCGTCACCCGCCAGCCCGCCAGCGGGCTGGCCCTGGCGGGCGCGGTGGCCGCCATCGGCGGTCTGGCCGCGTCCCTGTTCATCCAGCGCCGCCGGGTCTGGGTCCGCGCGGTGCGCGGCGCGGACGGCGTGACCGTCGTCGAGATGGCGGGCCTGGGCCGCAGCGAGTCCGCGAAGCTGCCGCAGGAGCTGTCGGCGCTCTCGGCCGCCCTGTTCGAGCGGGCGCCCGCCGCGCCCGCCGCCGTACCCGAGTCCGCATCCGAAGATTCCGAAGATGAAGCCCACGAAGGAGAGCGCGCATGACGCTGCTCGCGGCCGCGACCAACGAGAGCCTGGCTGATCTCAGCAACAAGCTGGTGTACGCGTCGATGGCGGTCTACACGCTCGCCTTCTTCGCGCACATCACCGAATGGGTCTTCGGCAGCCGCAGCAAGGTGGGCCGCACGGCCGCCGCGCTGACGGCGGGCCGGGCCGGCGCGGCGCCCGCCGTGCAGGTGCGGACCAAGGGAGGCGGCACGGCCGTCCTGGACAAGCCGCAGGTCATCACCCGCTCCGCCGCGGGCACCCGGGACGTCCCGGACGGCCCGGGAGCCGCGGGCGGCACCGAGAAGGGCGACCTGTACGGGCGCATCGCGGTCTCGCTGACGGTCCTCGGGTTCCTCATCGAGGCGGCGGGCGTGGTCTCCCGCGCCATGTCGGTGCAGCGGGCCCCCTGGGGCAACATGTACGAGTTCTCGGTGACCTTCTCGACGGTGGCGGTCGGCGCGTACCTGGCCCTGCTGGCGCTGAAGAAGAACGTCCGCTGGCTCGGCCTGATCCTGATCACGACGGTCCTGCTGGACCTCGGCATCGCCACGACCTGGCTCTACACCGCCAGTGACCAGCTGGTCCCGGCCCTGCACTCGTACTGGCTGTGGATCCACGTCTCCACCGCCATCTTCTGCGGCGCGGTCTTCTACATCGGCGCGGCGGGCGCGGTGCTCTACCTCTTCCGCGACAGCTACGAGAGCCACCTGGAGGCCGGCCGCACCGTGGGCCGCTTCCGTTCCTCGGTGATGGAGCGGCTGCCCTCGGCGGCCTCGCTCGACAAGTTCTCGTACCGCATCAACGCGGCGGTGTTCCCGCTGTGGACGTTCACCATCGTCGCGGGCGCGATCTGGGCGGGCGACGCCTGGGGCCGCTACTGGGGCTGGGACCCCAAGGAGGTCTGGTCGTTCGTGACGTGGGTGGCGTACGCCTGCTACCTGCACGCGCGGGCCACGGCGGGCTGGAAGGGGCGCAAGGCGGCGTACCTGGCGCTGTTCGCCTTCGCCTGCTGGATCTGGAACTACTACGGCGTGAACATCCTGCTCAGCGGCAAGCACTCGTACGCGGGCGTCTGACCGCGGGACCACACCCGGCCGGCCCCGGCCGGCGCGCGGCCTACGCGTCCTTCTCCAGGACGTAGGCGGTGCGCCGGCCGGGGCCGGTCCCGTTGTCGAGGAAGAAGTACAGCTCCAGCGACTTGCGGGAGTCGCGGCGCAGTTCGAAGGTCCAGGAGTAGCGGCCGGGCGCCTTGGTGACGGTCCCGGCGCGGGTGGCGGTGCCGGTCGCGGCGGGCAGGACCAGGCGCAGGTGCTGGCCGAAGTTGCGGCCCGCGGCCCCGTCGTCGGTGAGCCGCCAGCGGGCGGGGCCACTGAGCCGCCAGCCGGCGGCGTAGTCGCCCTCCTGGCCGTCGAGGAGGGTGACGGAGGCGCTGCCGTCGGCGCGGAAGACGATCGCGGTGCCGTCGACGCAGCGCCAGGTGCCGACGATCTCGTGGAGGTCGGCGTCGTAGACGGCGGGCACGGGGGGAGCGGCGTAGTGCCGCGGGCTCCCGCCGGTCATCGCGAGCAGGGCGCAGGCGAGCACCCCGTAGGCGAGGAGATTGCGCAGGATCGTGTCGACGATCCGCGGCCCGCTCCGCGCGGGTGTCCGTGACGGTGCCCGTGACAGTCGCATGGGCACATTCTGACAGCCGACTTGAACGCGTTCAATCGGCTTTTGCGTCACATTTTGCCGCGTTGCGGGAAAGGGGCGAGGGGGAGGAGGAGCGGGAGCGGGGCCTCAGTCCTTGTCCCGGTCCCCGTCCTTCTCGTCGTCCTTCTCCCCGTCCTTCTCGCCGTCGCGCCGCTCGCGCTCCTCGCGCAGCGACTTCAAGAACTCCGGGTTGTCGTCCGGGGCCACCCACTGGGCGCGGCCGGCGCGTCCGCCGCCGACGCCGGTGCGCTTCTTGCCCGCGAACAGCCACACCACGGGCCCGACGATCGAGAACAGCAGGATGACCATCACCCACACCACCTTCGGGAGGTGCTTGACCTCCTCCTCCGGGGTGTTCAGACAGTCGATGAAGGTGTAGATGGTCAGCGCGAGGATGAGCAGGAACGGCAGATAGCGCAGCACGGTGCGGGACCGACTCCCAGGCAGTGGCGGCGGGCCCGCGCGGGGCCCCGGTGACGTCCCCAGGGTAGTTGGTGACGGATACTGGGCCCCATGGCTTACGACGATCTCCGCTCGCTGCTCCGGGCTCTGGAGCGGGAGGGCGACCTCAAGCGCATCAAGGCCGAAGTCGACCCGTACCTGGAGATCGGGGAGATCGTCGACAGAGTGAACAAGGCCGGCGGCCCGGCCCTGCTCTTCGAGAACGTCAGGGGCGCGGCGATGCCGCTGGCCATGAACGTCTTCGGGACCGACCGCCGCCTCCTGAAGGCCCTCGGCCTGAAGTCCTACGCCGAGATCAGCGAGAAGATCGGCGGGCTGCTGAAGCCGGAGCTGCCCCAGGGCTTCATCGGCGTCCGCGAGGCCTTCGGCAAGCTCGGCTCGATGGTGCACGTGCCGCCGAAGAAGGTGAAGGGCGAGTCCGCGCCCGTCCAGGAGGTCGTCCTCACCGGCGACGACGTGGACCTGGACCAGCTGCCGGCCCTCTTCACCTGGCCCAAGGACGGCGGCGACTTCTTCAACCTGGGCCTCACGCACACCAAGCACCCCGAGACGGGCGTGCGCAACCTCGGCCTCTACCGCCTCCAGCGCCACGACAAGCGCACGATCGGCATGCACTGGCAGATCCACAAGGACAGCCGCAACCACTACGCGGTCGCCGCCGCGCGCGGCGAGCGGCTGCCGGTCGCGATCGCCTTCGGCTGCCCGCCCGCCGTGACCTACGCCTCCACGGCGCCGCTGCCGGGCGACATCGACGAGTACCTCTTCGCCGGGTTCGTCGCGGGCAAGCGCATCGAGATGGTCGACTGCAAGACGGTCCCGCTCCAGGTCCCGGCCAACGCCGAGGTCGTCATCGAGGGCTGGCTGGAGCCCGGCGAGATGCTTCCCGAAGGCCCCTTCGGCGACCACACCGGCTTCTACACCCCGCAGGAGCCCTTCCCCGCGCTGAAGATCGACTGCGTGACGATGCGCAAGCGCCCGCTGCTCCAGTCCATCGTCGTCGGCCGTCCGCCGACCGAGGACGGGCCGCTGGGCCGCGCGACGGAACGCTTCTTCCTGCCCCTGCTCAAGATCATCGTCCCGGACATCGTGGACTACCACCTGCCCGAATCGGGCGGCTTCCACAACTGCGCGATCGTCTCGATCGACAAGAAGTACCCCAAGCACGCGCAGAAGGTCATGCACGCCATCTGGGGCGCCCACATGATGTCGCTGACCAAGCTGATCATCGTGGTGGACAAGGACTGCGACGTCCACGACCTGCACGAGGTGTCCTGGCGGGCCCTGGGCAACACCGACTACTCCCGCGACCTCACCGTCGTCGAGGGGCCGGTGGACCATCTGGACCACGCCTCGTACCAGCAGTTCTGGGGCGGCAAGGCGGGCATCGACGCCACGAAGAAACTGCCGGAGGAGGGTTACACGCGCGACGGCGGCTGGCCCGACATGGTGGAGTCCGATCCCGCGACGGCGGCCCTCGTGGACCGCCGCTGGAAGGAGTACGGCCTGTGAGCCCCATCGCCGTGGGCGGTCCCGCCCTCTTCATCGGCAGCGACACCCCGTGCGTCGCGCTGGTGCGTCCCGAGATCGACCCGGCCCAGCCGGCGGTCCGCGAGGCCGCCGAGCGTGCCGGAGTCACCCCCGAGGAGTTCGCCGGACCTTCGGACCTGTGGCAGCTGATCGCCGACCGCACCGACGGAGAGGGCCGCGAGATCGCCCTGAACGACCTCTCCACCGCCGACGCCGCCGACTTCGCCGACCGGCTGCTCGCCGCCATCGGCGATCCGGAGGCCGAGTTCTCGCTCGTGCTGACCGTCGCCGCACACGACGTGCTGCGGCTGGACGGCCGCCCGGCCGGCGAGGGCTTCGCCTTCCTGGCGGGCGTCGTCCCGCCGCCCTCCGAGGGAACGCCCCTGCTGGAGGTGGAGATCGGCCCGCAGTCCGTCACGGACCTGCGCGCCGAACTCGAACAGTTCCGGAGGTCCCTCGGATGACATCGGCCGCCGAGGGAGTCCTCGGATCCGGACCGGCCCCGCAGACCGGCGGCAAGGTGAAGGCGTTCCTGCGGCTCGTGATGATCGAGCACTCGGTCTTCGCGCTGCCGTTCGCCTACATCGCCGCGCTCACCGCCATGTTCCGGCTGGACGGGACGGTCCACTGGGGCACGCTGCTGCTCGTCACGGTGTGCATGGTGGGCCTGCGGACCTTCGCCATGGCCGCGAACCGGATCATCGACCGGGAGATCGACTCCCGCAACCCCCGCACCGCCGGGCGCGAGCTGGTCACCGGCGCGGTGTCCGTGCGGACGGCGTGGACGGGGGCCGGGGTCGCGCTCGTGGTCTTCCTCGGCTCGGCGGCCCTGCTCAACCCGCTCTGTCTGATGCTGGCGCCGATCGCCGTCGTGCCGATGGTCGTCTACCCGTACGGCAAGCGGTTCACGGACTTCCCGCACGCCATCCTGGGCCTGGCCCAGGCGATGGGCCCCATCGGCGCCTGGCTGGCCGTCACCGGGGAGTGGTCCTGGGACGCGGTCATCCTGGGCCTGGCCGTCGGCGTGTGGATCGGCGGCTTCGACCTGATCTTCGGCTGCCAGGACGTGGCGGCCGACCGCGCGGAGGGCGTGCGTTCGGTCCCGGCGCGCTTCGGAATCCCGGCCGCCCTGTGGGGCGCGCGCGGGGCGCACGTGGTGACCACCGCGCTCCTGGCCTGGTACGCCGTCGCCACCGACGCGGGCCCGTTGTTCTGGTTCGGACTGCTGGTGGTGGTGGGGGCCTTCCTCTACGAGCACACCATCGTCAAGCCGCACGACCTGTCCCGGCTGAACCGGGCCTTCTTCACGGTGAACGGCTTCATCGGCATCGCGCTGTTCGTGTGCGCGCTGCTGGACCTGGTGACGCGGGGCCTGACGGCCTGACGGGACGGCTGCGAGCCCGGCACCGCCCCGGCACCGGCGCTCTACGCGGCGAGCGCCGGGCGGCGGTGGTCCGGGCGGCGGAACAGCAGGCCGGTCGCCACCCCGCCCACCATGCCGCACAGGTGGCCCTGCCAGCTGATGGTGGGGTCCAGCGGCAGCAGACCGAGCAGGAACGTTCCGCCCCAGTAGGCGCCGACGGCCACGGCCACCAGGACGCCCAGCACCTTGCGTTCGACGAACCCCCGCACGAGCAGGTAGCCGAAGAAGCCGTACACGACGCCCGAGGCGCCCAGGGTCATCGAGTCGGACGGGGAGACCAGCCAGGTGCCGAGTCCGTCGGCCAGGATGACCAGCGCGCTCACCGCGAGGAAGTGCCGGATGCCGGACAGCGCGATCACGAAGCCCAGCACCAGCAGCGGAACGCTGTTGGAGGCGACGTGGTCGAAGCCGAAGTGCAGGAAGGACCCGGTGACGACGCCCGGCAGCGTCTCGGGGTCGCGGCCGACGACCCCGTAGTCGTCCAGGGCGTGCCCGGTGGCCGTGTCCACCGCCTCCAGCACCCACAGCAGCGCCACCCAGCCCAGCACCACCAGAGCGGCGTTCCTGGCCCGCGCCGTCCACGTCCCGGTGTTTCCGCGCGCCGTATCCATGCCCGCCCCCTCGCTCCGTCCCACCCCCTGGGACGTGCGGTCACCTTACCGAGTGCCGACGCTGCGTGGCCGGATAGTCTCGGAGGTATGACTGAGCGCAAGCGCACCCCGTGGGTGGTCGGGGTTTCCGGGGCCTCCGGGACGCCGTACGCGGCGGCGGTGGTCCGCGGACTGCTGGCGGCGGGCGAGGGCGTGGACCTGGTGGTCAGCCGCGCCTCGCGGCTGACCCTGCTGGACGAGACGGGGATCGCCTTCCGGGACGCGCACTGGCGGGAGGACCTCGCCGAGTGGCTGGGCCGGGGGGCCGACGGGAAGCCGGGCACCTTCGGGGCACCGGTTCTGGACGACGTCCGGTACTGGGGGGCGGGCGACCTGGCGGCCGGTCCGAGCTCGGGCTCGTACCCCGTGAAGGGGATGCTGATCGTCCCGGCTTCGACGGCGTGCGTGGCCGGCGTGGCGCTGGGACTGTCGAAGGACCTGCTCCAGCGCGTCGCGAGCGTGACGCTCAAGGAGCGGCGCCGGCTGGTGGTCGCGGTGCGGGAGACCCCGCTGAACGGGCAGACGCTCAAGCATCTGGTGGCGCTGGACGAGGCGGGCGCGATCGTGCTGCCCGCCTCTCCGGCGTTCTACGCGGGTGCGACGCACATCCAGGACCTGGTTGATTTCGTCGCGGGGCGGGTGCTCGACGCGGCAGGGGTGCCGCACGAGCTGTACCGCAGGTGGGAGGGGGCGCTTGGCAGCGCCCGCCCCCGTGGCCAGTCCGGTGACTAGCGCTTCTTGGCGCCGCTCGGCTTGCGGGTCTTGTCGACCCGGTGCGCGGCGGACGGCTGGTCGGTGCGGGATCGGTTGGCCAGCTCCTGGAGCTGTCGCATGTGCGCGTAGGCCATCTCGATCGTGTACACGGTGAACCACTCCTGAAGATCGTCATTGATCTGTTGAAAGATTCACAGGGTGTTGACCCTGTGTGCCTTAGATTCTATACCTAGACTTGCAGGATCGCCGAATAATGGAAGGCTCCACGTAATGGACACGGTGGACAGGCAGCTCATCCAGGCACTTCGTGAGAACGGTCGTGCCTCGTACGCGGAGCTGGGCCGTCTCGTGGGCCTCTCCGGCCCCAGCGTCACCGACCGGATCAACCGCCTGGAGACGGCGGGCGTGATCACCGGCTACCGGGCGACCGTGGACTCGGCCTCGCTCGGTCTCGGCGTCACCGCGCTGATCGGCATCTCCCTCTCCGACGCGGCGGACCACGAGGACGTGGCGCGCCGGCTGCGGGACCTGGCCGAGATCGAGGACTGCTGGTTCATCGCCGGTGACGACTCCTTCATGCTGAAGGTCCGCGCCAGCGACGTCGACGGCCTGGAGAAGATCATCCGCAGGCTCTCCGGCACCAAGGGCGTCTCGCGCACCCGCACCACGATCGTGCTCTCCACCAAGTGGGAGAACCGGGTCGGGGAGCTGCCCGAGGAGGGCTGAGAGTACGGTGGGTGGCGGTTGCACGCAGGACGGGACACATAGAGGAGACACCGGCATGGACGCTGGGCTCAAGCGCGAGCTGGAGGAGAAGGTCCGCTCCGGCGAGCGGCTGACGCGTGAGGACGGCATCGCCCTCTACGAGTCGGACGACCTGGCCTGGCTGGGCGGGCTCGCCCACGAGGTGCGCACGCGCAAGAACGGCGACGTCGTCCACTTCAACGTCAACCGCCACCTCAACATGACGAACGTGTGCACCGCCTCCTGCGCGTACTGCTCGTTCCAGCGCAAGCCGGGCGAGAAGGACGCGTACACGATGCGCATCGAGGAAGCCGTCCGCCTGGCCAAGGCCATGGAGAACGAGAACCTCACCGAGCTGCACATCGTCAACGGGCTGCACCCCACCCTGCCGTGGCGGTACTACCCGCGCTCCCTGTCCGCCCTCAAGGAGGCGCTGCCGAACGTCTCGCTGAAGGCGTTCACGGCCACCGAGATCCACCACTTCGAGACGATCTCCGGCCTCTCGGCCTCCGAGATCCTCGACGAGCTGATCGACGCCGGTCTGGAGTCCCTCACCGGCGGCGGCGCGGAGATCTTCGACTGGGAGGTCCGCCAGCACATCGTGGACCACCGCACGCACTGGGAAGACTGGTCGCGCATCCACCGCCTGGCGCACGAGAAGGGCCTCAAGACCCCCTCGACGATGCTCTACGGGCACATCGAGGAGCCGCGCCACCGCGTGGACCACGTCCTGCGGCTGCGCGAGCTCCAGGACGAGACCGGCGGTTTCCAGGTCTTCATCCCGCTGCGCTACCAGCACGACTTCGTGGACATGCAGGACGGCAAGGTCCGCAACAAGCTCCAGGCGCGCACGACGATGGCGACCGGCGCGGAGGCCCTCAAGACCTTCGCGGTCTCGCGCCTGCTCTTCGACAACGTCCCGCACGTCAAGGTCTTCTGGGTGATGCACGGCGTGCAGACCGCCCAGCTCGCGCTCCAGCACGGCGCGGACGACATGGACGGCTCGGTCGTCGAGTACAAGATCACGCACGACGCCGACAACTACGGCACGCCGAACAAGCTGGGCCGCGAGGACCTGCTGGAGCTGATCCGCGAGGCGGGCTTCCGCCCGGTCGAGCGGAACACGCGCTACGAGATCATCCGCGAGTACCCCGGTCCCGAGGCGGGCCTGCGCGAGTCGCCGCAGGCGATGCGCGTCTGACGCCCGCCCGTGCGGCGAGCGTGACGGAACCCCGGTCCCCCGCGGACCGGGGTTTTTCGTCGCCCCAACCGGTGGCCATGGGTGCTGGTAATAGATAACATTCAGGAATGACCCTTACGTTTACCTTCGATCCGGTGATCGACCCCGCCCTGCGCGACGGCATCGCGGACCTGTGGACCGAGGTCTCCAACGCGGGCGGGGCGGTCGGCTTCGTGCCGCCCGTCACCCGTGACGACGTCCGGCCCGAGCTGGTCAAGCACCTGGTCGCCCTGGCCGAGGGGCGCAACCGGCTGCTGGTCGGCCGGGGCGGGCGCGGCGAGGTCGCCGCCGTCGCCTTCCTCGCCCTCAACACCCACCGGCTGCAGCGGCACTGGGTCTGGGCCTACACCGTCATGGTCGCCCCCGCCCTCCAGGGCCGGGGGGCCGGCCGGGAGCTGATGGCCGCCCTCGCCGACGCGGCGCGCTCGCTGGAGGGCATCGAGGCCGTCCGGCTCAGCTGCCGGGGCGGGCTCGGGCTGGAGCACTTCTACGCGGCGTGCGGGTACAAGGAAGTCGGCCGGGTGCCCGACGCCATCCGCGTGGCCCCGGGCGACGACCGCGACGACATCACGATGCTGCTGCCGCTGCACTGACCCCGGCGGGCCGGAGCGGGGGCCCGGCGTGCTTCACTGGACGGGCACGTGCCGACGTACACGACGAGAGAGAAGGGGTCACCGTGTCCCTCAAGCCGAGCGCGACGATCCGCTACACCGCGATGCGCCTGGGCATCTTCGTCGGATGCCTGGTGCTGGTGGCCCTCCTGGTCAAGCTGGGGGCCGTGCCCTCCGGGCTGGGCGACGCCAACCCCGCCTGGATCGTCCTGCTGGCCCTGGTGCTCTCCGCCCCGCTCTCCTTCATCCTGCTGCGCAAGCAGCGCGACGAGATGTCGGCGCAGATCTCCGGCCGCGTCGCGGGCGCGAAGGAGAAGCTCGCCGAGAACCGCAGCCAGGAGGACGCGGCCGACGACGCCGCCCGCGTGAGCTGACCGCCGGCCCGCCCGCGGGTCTGCTCGGCCGCCGGAGCCGTTTCCTCCGGTTAGCTTCCTCACACGGCTGACCCCGCATCACCCACGACGCACCGCCCCGGCGCCGGGAACACCACCCGCCACGCCGGGGCTTCGGCGTTCCGGGGCGTCCGTGCGGCCCGCGCGGCGTCCCCGCACCCCCTCGACCCAAAGAACGCCTTTGAGTTTCTCAAAGTGGAAGTGTTAGCGTATTCAACATGTCGACCCCAGCCGTGCCCCAGATCACCGCGAGCGTCCCGCTCGTGGCGCGTCTGCACGTCGACCTCTGCCGCCGCGTGTCCGCGGCCTGTTGCTGTTGAGCTGACCGCTTCAGCAGCGGTCCCCGGCCGGCCCGGCCCCTTTTCCGGCTGCCGCCGCACCGCATCCCTTGCAGAAACCTTCCGCCGTCGTGCGTCCCCCGGAGAGTGTCCGTGTCCGCGTCCCCCCAGGCCCAGGCTCCCGCCAAGGCCTCGTTCAAGTTCCCGTTCTGGGCCCAGATAGTCGCCGGCCTCGCGCTCGGCGTCCTGTTCGGCTGGCTCGCCCGCAGCCAGGACGTCAGCTGGCTCAAGACCACCCTCGAACAGGTCGGCGACATCTTCATCCAGCTCCTGAAGCTGGCCGTCGCGCCCCTGGTCTTCTTCGCGATCCTGGTGTCCATCACCAACCTGCGCAAGGTCAACAACGCCGCGCGGCTCGCCACCCGCACGCTGCTCTGGTTCATGATCACCTCGCTGATCGCGGTGGCCATCGGCCTCGCCATCGGCCTGCTGACCGACCCGGGCGCGGGCACCGGCCTCACCCCGGCCGACGGCAAGGAGCCCAAGCGGCACGGCTCCTGGATCGACTTCCTGACCGGCATCGTGCCGAAGGACATCATCACGCCGTTCACCGAGCTGAACGTCCTGCAGATCGTCTTCCTCGCCGCCGTCGCGGGCATCGCCGCCCTCCAGCTCGGATCCAAGGCCCAGCCCGTCCTGAACCTCGCCGAGTCGGTGCTGGAACTCCTCCAGAAGGCCCTGTGGTGGGTCATCCGCCTCGCGCCCATCGGCACCGTCGGCCTGATCGGCACCGCCATCGCCAGCTACGGCTGGGACCTGATCGGCAAGTACGCCACCTTCACCGCCGACGTCTACATCGGCTGCGCGCTCGTGATGTTCGGCGTGTACCCGCTGCTGCTCGCGACGGTCGCCAAGGTCAACCCGGTCCAGTTCTTCAAGGGCGCCTGGCCCGCGATCCAGCTGGCCTTCGTCTCCCGCTCCTCGGTCGGCACCATGCCGGTCACCCAGAAGGTCACCGAGCGCCTCGGCGTCCCGAAGGAGTACGCCTCCTTCGCCGTCCCGTTCGGCGCCACCACCAAGATGGACGGCTGCGCCGCCATCTACCCGGCGCTCGCCGCGATCTTCATCGCGAACATCTTCGACGTGCAGCTGGGCATCAAGGAGTACCTGCTCATCGCGTTCGTCTCGGTCGTCGGCTCGGCCGCCACGGCCGGTCTGACCGGCGCGACCGTGATGCTCACCCTGACCCTCTCCACGCTGGGCCTGCCGCTGGCCGGCGTCGGCCTGCTGATGGCGATCGACCCGATCCTGGACATGATGCGCACCGCCACCAACGTGGCCGGCCAGGCCGTCGTCCCGGTCCTCGTCTCCGCCCGCGAGGGGATCCTGAACAAGGAGGCGTACGCCACCGCCTCGTCCTCCCCGCTCGACGGCCCGGCCGCCGAGCCGGCCGCCGCGGAGCCGGCGAAGGTCCCCGTCGCCGCCTGACGCACCGAGGCACCGTACGCGCCGCAGCCCCCGCCCCCGTCCGGGCGGGGGCTGCGGCGCGTGTGCGGCGGGTACCCGGGACGGTGCGGCCCCCGCGCGTCAGCGCCCGGAGGCGTCCGAAACGAAGCCCGCCCAGGCGGTCGGGGTGAAGGCGAGGTGGGGGAGGGACGTGTCCTTGGAGTCCCGGACACGGATCACGGCCGGGCCCTGCGCCACCTCGACGCAGTCGTTGATGTCCCCGCTGTCGCTGTAACTGCTCTTGAACCAAGCCAGCTTGGGCGTCTCGGTCATGTCTCTCCCAGCACTTGCTCGATGAATGCTACGGACTCCCGTGGAGTGAGAGCCTGGGATCGGATCATGGCATGGCGATGCTCCAGGATCCTGAGCCGCCTGGGATCGGAGACGGGGCGGCCGCCGAAGGCGCCTTCGGAGCGCGCAACCGCCGACCCGTCGGCGAACTTGAGGATCTGCATCAACCCGCCCATCCCTGCGTGCTCTTCGAGGTCGGTGGGCATGATCTGGAGTGTCACCTGGCGCATTTCGGCCACCTCCAGAAGGTGAGCGAGTTGCGTTCGCATCACCATTGTCCCTCCGATGCGTCGCCTCAGGGTCACCTCTTCCTGGACGAAGCAGAGGGTGGGCGCGGGACTCCGCTCGAAGATCGATCGGCGAGCGGTGCGGGCGGCCAGCCCGCGTTCCACCTCCTGTGCGGTCTGCGGAGGCTGCCACATCTCGAAGAGCGCACGCGCGTAGCCCTCCGTCTGCAACAGGCCGTGGATGTTGTGGTTGCGGTACGCCGACAGCTCGACGGTCTTCTGCTCCAATTTCGCGAGGTCCCGTACCTGCTTCGGGTAGCGGACCTGTTCCGTGTCCGCCTTCATCGCGGAGATCTTGCCGCCCGCGTTCAGGGCCTCGTCCGTCCTGTCCAGGTACTCCGGGCGCGGGATCCGCTTGCCCGACTCGACCTTGCGGACCAGGTCCTCCCCGTACCCGATCGCCACGCCGAAGTCGGCGGCCCGCATGCCCGCCTCCTCGCGCCACGCCCTCAGCTGGCGGCCGAGCGCGGCGAGCACCGCCGCGCCCTGCTCGTCCTCGGGGTCGACCTCCCAGCCGGCGTCTTCCGTGCCGTCACCGTCCACGCTCATGCGGGCCCTCCTCAGGACGTGCCGAATTCCTCAACGCCCCTCCCCGCGGGCCTTCGCGGACAGCCGGGACGGCGCCGGACAAGCACGGGACAGACTCCCGACGCGAGGGCGCTTGCGCTTCACACCGTACGCACGGCCGCCCACGCTGAGTGACGTGAATACTCATATCGCTTGCTCCGCGACCCGGTTCGCCGTCCTCCTGCCCGCCACGCCCCTGGGAGCCCGTCAGGCGCGGCGGCTCGCCGTCGGGCAGGTGCTCGCCTGGGGGCTCGACGGTGAGCGGGCCGGGCTGGTCGTGGGGGAGCTCGCGGCCAACGCGGTGACCCACGGCCGGATTCCCGGGCGGGGCTTCCAGGTGGTGCTGGAGCTGGCCGGGCGGGTGCTGCGGATCGAGGTCGCCGACGCCCGCCGCGACCGGATCCCGTGCCCCCGCGACGCGGAACCCGGCTCGGAGGGCGGGCGGGGGCTGGCGCTGGTGGCGGCCGTCGCCGACCGGTGGGGGACCGAGGAGGGGGTGGCGCCCCGCAAGACCGTGTGGGCGGAGCTGGACCTGCCCGGTGCGGGGCGGGAGCCGTGACGCGGGGGGACGGGACCCGGCGTTCCCCGACGTCTACCTACTCAAGTACCGGGGTAAATCCCACCCACCCACCCCTCCGGCTCCCCGCTCACTCACACGGGTGAACTGTGCCAACTCGGCTGGATTTCCGGCGGGTTGGCGGGCATATGCTCGCCCCACAACATCAGAACTGAGACGGCCCCCGCCGGGACTGGCATCCCGGGCGAGGGCCTGACCAAACAGGAAGAGAACAGCTTCCCAATGGCTCTTGAGCACCCTAGCGCGCGCTCGCGCGCCGCGTCCCGGCATCGCGCCGGAACCGCCCCATCCGGTGTCGTCCACGTCAACGTGCCGCACACCGATCACTACACCGTGGTGGGCAACCACCTCGCCCAGCACCGGGTGTTGTCGCTGGTCGCCATCGGCCTCGCGCTGCACATCCAGTCGCTGCCCGCCGGTTCCAAGGTCGGCGTCAAGGTGCTCGCCGAGCGGTTCCCCGAGGGGGAGGTCCGGATCGCCTCCGCCCTGCGGGAGCTGGAGGCGCACGGCTACCTGGAGCGCAGCCGGGTGCGGACCGGGGAAGGGCGGCTGGTGACCCGGACCGTGTCCTACAACCGGCCCCGGACGCCCGGCGAGTGCCCCGGTCCGCCGGATCCGCCGCCGCCGGGCCGCGCGCCCGTACCGGAGCCGGTCCCGGTGTCCGGGCGGGAGCCGGTGCCCGCGCCGGTCGCGGCGCCGCGCCCCGTACCCGCTCCGCCGCCGCCGGACCCGGCCCCCGCCCGGCAGGACGCCGCCGACCTCCTCGCCCGGCTGCGCGCCGACGACCCCCGGCTGCTGCTCGCGGAACGCGACGTGCGGCGCCTCGCGCCCGGGGTGTCCGCCTGGCTGGACCGGGGCGCCGATCCGGAAGCGGTGCGGCGCGCCCTCACCGGGAACCTGCCCGCGGACCTGCGCAGCCCGGCCGCGGTGATCGGGTACCGGCTGCGGGCCGGGATCCCGCCGCGGATGCCCGCGCCCGCGGCCCCCGCGCCGCAGGCCCGGCGGCCCGATCCGTTCCACACCTGCGACGGCTGCGAACGCGCCTTCCGCGCACCCGCCCCCGGCCGCTGCCGCGACTGCCCGCCGCCCGGCGGGTCGACGGCCGCGAACGCGGCGTAGCGGCCCGCGCGGGGAGCCGCCCGCAGTGGCCGTTCAGGCCTTCCGCTCGGCCGCGCTGCGCTCGACGCAGAACTCGTTGCCCTCGGGGTCGGCCATCGTCACCCAGCCGGCGCCGTCGGGCCTGCGGTGGTCGCCGAGGACGGTGGCGCCGAGCCCGAGGAGGCGTTCGACCTCCTCGTCGCGGGTGCGGTCCTGCGGCTGGAGGTCCAGGTGCACGCGGTTCTTGGCCGCCTTCGCGTCGGGGACCGTGACGAACAGGAGGGCCGCGCCGGCCGAGGTCACCAGGGCCTCCGGGTCGCCCGGGAAGTCGTCGTCGGCGACGGTCCCGTCCAGGGCCGCGGCCCAGAACCCGGCCAGGGCGTAGGCGTCGGAACAGTCGAAGGTCACGTGCCGTACGAGAGAGGTCATGGCGGCACTATCGGCCGCCCGCAAGGGAGTTGTCCACCGGGTTCCGGGCGGCGGGCTCTGGCCAGGTGCTGCGCATGATGCTAGTTTCACTAGCATCATGTTGCTGAAGCTGAACACCGCGGACCAGAGTCCGCTCCACGAGCAGGTGGCGGGCGCGCTCCGGCGCGCCATCGCCGAGGGCGAATGCGCGCCCGGCGACCGGATCCCGCCCGCGCGGGACCTCGCGGGGGCATTGGGGGTCAACGCCAACACCGTGCTGCGCGCCCTGCGGGCGCTGCGCGACGAAGGGCTGCTGGAGTTCCGGCGGGGCCGCGGGGTGACCGTCGCCGAGGCGGCGGACGGGCGGTCCGGGCTGCTGGAACGGGTACGCGCCCTGGTGGCGGACGGGGCGCGGCTCGGCTACAGCAAGGCCGATCTCATCGAGATGATCAGGGAGTTGCCGTGAGGGACCGTACGGGGTGGGGCGTGGCCGGCTGGACGGCCGGGATCCTGGTGCTGCTGGTGGTGCTGCCGTGGGCGGCGAGCGGGAGGCTGCCGGAGCGGCTGGCCACGCACTGGTCGGGGGGCTCCGGCGCCCCGGACGGGTCGCTGCCGCTGTGGGCGGCGGTCGTCGTCCCGGCGGGGGTGTGGCTGCTGGTGGTCGGGGGCGTCGTCCTCGGGCGGCGGCTCGCGGGGCCGGGCACCTGGGTCGCGGGGACGCTGGCCGGCGCCGGGATCGGGCTGGCCGGAGGGCAGGCGGCGATCGTACGGGCCAACCTCGACCGGGCGGACTGGCGGCAGGCCGGTTCGGTGACGGGGTGGGCCGTGGCGGTCGCGGTGGTGGCCGTACTGATCGCGCTCGGCAGTGTGCTGGCGGGCCGCCGGGACGCCGCGGAGCCGGTCCCCGAGGGGCCCGTGCTGCGGATCCCGGACGGCGAACGGCTCGTGTGGCTCTCGCGTGAGAGCAACCCGTGGCTCAGGCTGTCCGGCGCCGTCTTCGGGCTGGTGGCGGTGGGGGCGGGACTGGCGGTGCTGGCCGGCCTGACGGGCGCGGCCTGGTGGGTGGCGCTGCCGGCCGGCCTCGCCTCCCTGGCGCTGCTGGGCTGCTCCTCGGTCCGGGCGCGGGTGACGGTACGGGGCCTGGAGGTGGCCCTGGGCCCGCTGGGGCTGCCGGTGCGCCGCTGGCCCGCGCGGGCCATCGAGTCGGCCCGCACCGAACACCGCACCCCCCTGGAGGCGGGCGGCTGGGGCTACCGCATCAACGGCCTGGGCACGACGGTGATGCTCCGCGGCGGCGAATGCCTGGTCATCCGCGCGAAGGGCCGCGACTTCGCCGTCTCCGTCCCCGACGCCGCCCGCGGCGCGGCCCTCCTGAACACCCTGGCCACCCGTGGGGCGTCCGGTCAGGAGCGGGAGTAGGAGCCGAGGCCGATCAGGCAGTACACGTACTGGTTGATGACGCTGCTGCCCAGGGTGTAGCGGTACGAGAAGGCGTACTCGGTGTCCGGGTTGCTCTTGCACTGCTCCATGTCGGAGGAGAAGGGGAACCTCTCGATCACCTTGTAGTGCGCGTCGGAGGCCGAACAGGAGACCTCGTCCACGTTGTCGACGCGCTGGGCCGTCTCGGAGTCCGGCAGTCGGCCGTTGAGGCAGGTGCCCTTGTCGAAGGGGGTCGGGGCGGCGCTCGTGGGGGTGGGATCCGGGAGGGCCGGGAGGGTGGGGAGGGCCGGGAGGGTCGCCCGGGTGGTCGGCTCGTAGGTGTAGGTGGGGGTTTGGTACGGGGTCGTGGCCGGGCTGGAGTACGTCGGGCTCGCCGAGGCCGTGGTGCGGGAGTCGTCGTCGCCGTTGCTCGCCACGACCACCGCGATGATCACGGCCGCCGCCGCGCCCAGGGCCAGCAGGCAGCCCAGGGGGCCGGACTTCTTCGGCGCCGCTCCCGGAACCGCTCCCGGAACCGCTCCCGGCGCCGCTCCCGGCGCCGCTCCCGGCGCGCTGACGCGGACGCGGAGCAGGACCTCGTTGTCCCCGAAGCGGGCCCGGACGAGGTCGCCGTCCCGGGAGGGCGGGATGCGCAGGCGGGCCGTGCCGTTGGGCAGGGGGACGGTGACGATGGTGCCCTCGGCGGCCTGCTGCGGAGTGAGCGGTAACTGTATTTCCTGCTGCGACGACACCGGACGCTCCTCACGGTGGACGGGTGTGCGGAAGCCGCCGGACGGACCCCCGGGGGGATTGTGCCCGGCTGCCGGTGGCGGGCGCAGGCATTCCGGGGCGTTGTTGCGGGGCGGTTACCCGGCGGCCCGGAGAGCGGGGCCGCGGGTGCCGGGGGTGTGTGGGCGGGGGGTGGGAGGTGGGTGAAGAAGCGGTCCGGGGGCTGGTCGGAGTGGGTTACCCGTGCGTAAATTACCGGCGGTAACTCCATCCCGACCGAGGAGAAAGCCGTGGAAGCCGAGCCCAAGCTGGTCGAGCCCCTCAAGACGACCGTCGCCGGGGTGGTGCGCGAGGTGTCGGTGCCCGCCCTCGCCCGGACACCGGTGAGCGGCTCGCTCGGGGACCTCCCCTTCGAGAACGCCCGCCAGGCCCCGCACGAGCCCGTGCTCGCCCGCAAGGAGCGTGACGGCGGCTGGCGGGACGTCACCGCCGCCGAGTTCGCCCACGAGGTGCTCGCCGTCGCCAAGGGGCTCATCGCCGAAGGGCTCCAGGAGGGCGACCGGCTGGCCATCATGGCCCGGACCACCTACGAGTGGACGCTGCTGGACTTCGCGGGCTGGGCCGCCGGGCTGGTCACCGTACCGGTCTACCCCACCTCCTCCGCCCACCAGGCGCGCTGGATCCTGCACGACTCCGGGGCCGTGGCCTGCGCCGTCGAGGACACCGTGCAGGCCCGCCTGATCAGCGCCGAGCGCGGCAACCTGCCCGGGCTCGCGCACCTGTGGGAGTTCGACACGGGCGCCGTCGCCCGGCTCGTCAAGGCCGGTGAGCACCTGCCCGACGCGATCGTGCACGCGCGCAGATCCACCCGTACGCCGCAGTCCGTCGCCACGCTCGTCTACACCTCCGGCACCACCGGGCAGCCCAAGGGGTGCGTGCTGACCCACGGGAACTTCTACGCCGAGGTCGACAACGCGGTGGAGCTGCTCCACCCGGTGTTCAGGTCGGCCACCGACGACCCGGCCTCCACCCTGCTCTTCCTGCCCCTGTCCCACGTCTTCGGGCGCATGGTCGCCGTCGGCTGCATGCGCGCCCGCGTCAAGCTGGGCCACGCGCCGAGCATCGCCACCGAGGACCTGCTCGCCGACCTCGCCGGCTTCCGGCCGACCTTCCTGCTGGCCATCCCCTACGTCCTGGAGAAGGTCCACAACACCGCCCGCGCCACCGCCGAGAGCATGGGACGGGCCGCCTCCTTCGACCGCGCCGCCCGCATCGCCCAGAGCGTCGGCGAGGAGCGCAGCCGCGGCCGGCGGCCGTCGATCGGGCTACGGGCCGCGCACGCCCTGTACGACCCGCTCGTCTACCGGCGGATCCGGGCGGCCCTGGGCGGGCGCGTGCGGTACGTGCTGAGCGGGGGCTCGCCGCTCGGGCGGCGCCTCGCCGCCTTCTACACGGGCGCCGGGATCGAGGTGTTCGAGGGCTACGGGCTCACCGAGACGACCGCCGCCTCGACCGTCACCCCGCCCCTGCGGCCCCGCCTCGGCACGGTCGGCTGGCCGCTGCCCGGAACGGCGGTGCGCATCGCCGACGACGGGGAGGTGCTGCTGCGCGGGGCGCACGTCTTCGCGGGCTACTGGAACGTCGCCGCGCAGCAGCCCGGCGGCTGGCTGCCCACCGGGGACATCGGCGAGCTCGACGCCGACGGCTACCTCACCATCACCGGCCGCAAGAAGGACATGATCATCACCTCCGGCGGCAAGAACGTCGCCCCCGCGCCCCTGGAGGACTGGCTGCGCGCCCACCCCCTGGTCGGCCAGTGCATGGTGGTCGGCGACAACCGGCCGTACGTCACCGCCCTGATCACCCTGGAGCCGGACGGGCTGTCCCACTGGCGGCAGATGAACAAGCGCCAGGGCGTCCCGATCCGCGAGCTGATCACCGACGAGGCGCTGCTGGCGGAGCTCCAGCGGGCCGTCGACGAGGCGAACGCGCTGGTCTCGCGCGCGGAGTCGATCCGCCGCTTCGCCGTGCTGCCGGGGGAGTTCACGGAGGGGCGCGGGCACCTGACGCCGTCGATGAAGCTGCGCAGGGGCGCCGTCGCCCGGGACCACGAGCGGGAGATCGAGGAGCTCTACCGCCGCCGCGACCACTGACGCGACCACGGACGCGACCACCGACGCGGGCCCCGCCGCCCGGCGGGCGGCCGCGGTGGGGGGCGCTTATCGTGGGCTGGGCCGATCGGTCCGGGGGGTCACCTGAGGAGGGTGGCGTGCACCGTTCCCGAGGCCGTACCCGTACCCGCGGCGCCGTCCTCCGCGGCTCCCGTACCGGCGGGCGCGGGCGCCGGGCCCGCAGCGCCGCCGCGGCCTGCGCGGCCGTACTGGCCGCCGGGCTCGGGGCCGCCCCCGCCACGGCCCCCGCCCCCGGCCCGGCCGCCGCGCCCGCCGGGACCGTCCGGTGGGGCGCGTGCCCCGACCGGCCCGTGCCCGAGCGGATGCGGTGCGCGACGGTGACCGTCCCCCTCGACCACGACGACCCCGCCAAGGGGACCATCCGGGTGGCGCTCGCCCGGGTACCCGCGTCCGCCCCCGGCCGGCGGCCCCTGGGCTCCCTGCTGCTGAACTTCGGCGGCCCCGGCGGCCGCGGCACCACCGCCCTGGCCGCCGACGCCGCGACCTTCGCGAAGCTCGGCGAGCGCTACGACCTCGTCTCCTTCGACCCCCGTGGCGTCGGCCTCAGCGCCCCCGTCTCCTGCGGCGGCTCCCAGCAGGTCGGTGACCTGGTCCCGGCCGACGCCGCCTCCCAGCTGGCCGCGCTGCGCGCCGTCGCCCGGGGCTGCGCCCTGCACTCCGGGCCCGTCCTGCCGTACGTCGGCACGGTCAACGTCGCCCGCGACCTCGACGTCATCCGCGGCGCGCTCGGCGACGAGAAGCTCAACTACCTGGGCTTCTCCTACGGCACCCGGCTCGGCGCCGTCTACGCCGCCCTCTTCCCGGGGCGCACCGGCAGGATGGCCCTCGACGGCGTCGACACCCTCACCGAACCCCTCGCCGAACAGGCCCTGGTCTCCGCGCGCGGCCGCCAGCGCGCCCTGGACGACTTCCTCTCCTGGTGCGCGCGCCGCCCCGGCCCGGCCGGCTGCGTCTACGGCACGGACCCGCGCGCCGCCGGGAAGGCGGTCGAGGGGCTCGTCGAGCGGCTCGACCGGGAACCGCTCGTCGGGGACGACGGCTCCTGGTTCACCGGCCAGGACGTCGTCGCCGCACTCGCCACCGCCCTGTACGCGCCGGCCGGCTGGCCCGCCCTCGCCGACGCCCTCGCCCTCGTCGAGCAGCGCCACGACCCCACCGGGCTGATGCAGCTCGGCGGCCCCACCGCCGCCGCCCCGGAACCGCGAACGCAAGCCGGCGCCGGGCCCGCCCGGATCCCCGCCGACAACCCCGAGGCCGCCCTCACCGCCGTGAACTGCGCCGACGACCCCGACCGCGGCTACGACCAGGCGGGCCCGGCGGCGGTCGCCCGGGAACTCAAGGAACTGGAACCGCGGTTCCGCAGGGCCTCGAAGATCTTCGGCCCGGGCCGGCTGGGGACCGTACTGTCCTGCTACGGACGCCCCGCGGGCACCGGCTTCATCCGCCGCATCGACCACCCGGGCGCCCCGCCCGTGCTGCTCGTCGGCACCCGCGGCGACCCGGCGACCCCGTACGAGTGGACCCGGGAGACGGCCCGCCGGCTGGGCGCCGCCGTGGTCCTGGACCACCAGGGCGACGGGCACACCGGATACGCGGCCTCCGCCTGCGTGCGCGCCGCCGTGGACGGCTTCCTCACCGGCGGCCGGCTGCCGGCCCCCGGCGCGCGCACCTGCCCCGCCGGGCACTGACGGCCCGGCGGGGCGGGGGAGGGGGCGCGGGAGGGGCTAGCAGTTCGGGTGCGAGGGACGCCCCGCGAAGCGGTCCGCCATCCAGTTCCCGACCTCCAGGGAGTGCGTGATGACCCCGCTGACGTGCTCACCCACCCAGATGGTGTCCCACTGCACGTCCGCGCCCTTCGCGCACCACTCGGAGCGCAACTGCCGCCCCACCGCGTACGGGATGAGCTCGTCGCCGAGGGCGTGGTACTGGTACACCGGCGCGGCCGGGGCCGTCCCGCCGAGCCGGCTGCGGTTCAGCCGGTCCTGCCAGTCCGGCTGCGCCAGCGGGTCGCGCGTGGTCAGGTCGGAGATCCGCTTGAAGGAGCCCGCGATGGCGTCGATGGCCACGCAGTTCTCCTTCATCCCGGCGACGAGGGCCTTGCCCGCCGGGTTCAGGTAGGAGTCGAGCCGCAGCTCCGGGTAGGCCGCGTCCTGCCCGGCCGCCGCCATGAAGATGAGCCCGGAGCCGTACGAGCCGTTGTTGAAGGCGGCCACCTTCAACAGGTCCGCCGGGACCCCGCCGGTCGCCGTGCCCTTCACCTTCAGCTCCGGGGCGTAGGAGCCCTGCAGCTCGGCCGCCCAGCTGCTGGCCTGCCCGCCCTGCGAGTAGCCCATGATCCCGACCGGGGTGTCCGGGCCCAGCCCCGCCTCGGGCAGCCGGATCGCGGCCCGGGCGGCGTCGAGCACGGCGTGGCCCGCCGAGGGGCCGACGGTGTACGTGTGGACGCCCGGGGTGCCGAGCCCCTCGTAGTCCGTGACGACCACGGCCCAGCCGCGCAGCGTGTACTGCTGGATCAGGTTGGCCTCCATGGCGGTGCCGTACGGGAAGTTGTTGCTCGGGGCGCAGGAGTCGCCCATGCCGACGGTGCCGACGGCGTACGTGATCAGCGGGCGCGGGCCGGTGCGGCCGTCCTGCGGGACGATGACGGTGCCCGAGACGACGTTCGGCGCGCCGTCGGCGGTGGTCGAGCGGTAGTGCACCTTCCAGGCCTTGGTGCCGGTGGGCTGGCCGGGCAGCGGGTGGAAGGCGGAGGGGGCGCTGGCGACGACGTCGCCGGGGCGGGCGGCGGCCGGTCCGTCGGCGGCCCGGGCGGCGCTCGCGGGGATCCAGGCCGTGACGGCCAGGGCGGCCACGGCGGCCAGGGCGGTGCCGGTGCTTCGGATGCGCATGGGCGGCTCTCCCGAGGGTCCGTGTGGGGGTGGGTGAAGCGAAGGTAGTGACCGACCAGTCGGAATGTGGCTGACCGGGCAGCTCACCTTTCCTGACCCGGCCACCCATCCGCCCCCTGACGCGCCGCCGACCGACCGGCCGTCCGCCCGCCGCCGGGCCGGGGGAGGTTCAGGCCGGGAACTCGGCGCGGAAGGAGCGCCGGTAGGCGCTCGGGGACACCCCGACGGTCCGCTTGAACTGGCGCCGCAGCGTCGTGGCGGTGCCCATGCCGGTGGCGCGGGCGACCGCCTCCACGCTCTCGTCGGTGGACTCCAGCAACTCCTGCGCACGGCGCACGCGTTGCGTCAGCAGCCACTGGAGCGGGGTCTGTCCGACCGCCGCCCGGAACTGCCGCCCGAGGTGGCGGGGGCTGGTGCGGGCCTCGCGGGCCAGGTCGGTCACCGTCAGCGGCCGGTCCAGGCGCTGCCCGGCCCAGGCGAGCAGCCGGGCCAGCCCGTGGTCGCCCGAGGTCCGCACCGGCGTGGCGACGAACTGCGCCTGGCCGCCCGGCCGGTGCAGCGGCATGACCAGCCGGCGGGCGACCGCGTTGGCGACGGCGGCGCCGTGGTCGAGGTGGATCAGGTGCAGGCACAGGTCCACCGCGGCCGCCTTGCCCGCGGCCGTGAGCACGCTGCCGTTGTCGGTGTACAGCACGTCCGGGTCGACCAGTGCCCGCGGATGGCGCGCGGCCAGTTCCGCGGTGTGCGCCCAGTGGGTGGTGGCCCGCCGCCCGTCCAGCAGGCCCGCGGCGCCGAGCACGAACGCCCCCGTGCACAGGGAGGCGACCCGGGCCCCGGCCGCGTGCGCCGCCCGTACGGCGTCGACCAGCTCGGGCGGCGGCGCAACGTCCACGTCCGCGCACGCGGGCACGATCACCGTGCCGGCCTCGGCCAGCCGCTCCAGCCCGTGCTCGGGCTCGACCGTGAACGGCCCGACGCGCACCGGGCCGGGCCCGTAGAGCCGTACGTCGTACCAGCCGTCCGTGGCCTCGCGCGGGGGGTTGCCGAAGATCTCGTGGGCCACCGCCAGTTCGAAGTGCAGCAGGTTCCCGACGGCGGGCAGGGCGATCGTGGGCATGTCCGGAACTGTACGGGTGTCGTCGTTCCGGACCCTCACGTCCGGGTGCGGCCGGGGGCGAGAGTAGGGGCGACAGGGACGGACGAGAACGGCGGGACGGGGCAACGATGAACGAGCGGGCGGCAGTCGTGGTGTACGGGGCGACGGGACACACCGGGCGGTTCGTCCTGGCCGAGCTCCGCGGGCGCGGTCTGACGGCCGTCGCCTCCGGCCGGGACGCGGAGCGGCTGGCGGCGCTGGCGGCCGAGTGGCCCGGGGTGGCCGTACGGCCGGCCGCCGTCGACGACCCGGACGCGCTGGACCGGGCCCTCGCCGGAGCGGCGGCCGTCATCAACTGCGCGGGCCCCTTCGCGGTGACGGCGGGCCCGCTCGTCGAAGCGGCCCTGCGGGCGGGGATCCCGTACCTCGACGTCGCGGCGGAGATCGAGGCGAACGCCGCGATGTTCGCCGACCACGCGCAGGCGGCCCGGGCGGCGGGGGTGCCCGTGGTCCCGGCGATGGCCTTCTACGGGGGCCTGGGCGACCTGCTGGTGACGGCCGCGATGGGGGACTGGACGGCGGCGGACACCGTCGACGTCGCCTACGGCCTGAGCGACTGGCACCCCACGGAGGGCACCCGCGCGGCCGGGCGGGTCTCGCACGAGCGGCGCGGGGGCCGCCGCGTGCGGTACGCCGACGGGGCGCTGCGCTACCACGACGACGCGGTGCGCCAGGCGCAGTGGGACTTCCCGGAGCCGCTGGGGCGGCGGGCGGTGGTCGCGGAGTTCACGATGGCCGACGTCGTCACCGTCCCCAGCCACCTCGCCGTGCCCGAAGTCCGCACCCACATGGCCGTCGAGGCGGCCCGGGACCTGGCGGGGGCGGACACCCCGGCGCCGGAGGCGGTCGACGGCCTCGGCCGTTCGGCCCAGACCTTCGTCGTCGACGTCCGCGTCCGCGCGGGCGGCGTAGAGCGCCGGGCCACGGCGCGCGGGCAGGACATCTACGCGGTCACCGCACCGCTGGTGGTGGAGGCCGTCCAGCGGGTCCTGGCCGGGCGGACCCGGACCACGGGCGTGGCCTCGGCCGGTGCGATGTTCGGCGCGGCGGAGTTCCTGCGGGCGCTGGCCCCGCACGTGACGGTCGACCTCCCGGCCTGAGCGCCGCCCCGGCCGTCCCCGCCGCCCGGTGTCAGCCGCCCGAGGCGATCCGGTACGCGCCCGGGGTGGTGCCCGTCCAGCGGCGGAACGCGCGGTGGAAGGCGGTGTCCTCCGAGAAACCGAGCCGGGCGGCCAGTTCGGCGATCGGCTCCCCGCTCTCCGCCAGCCCCGCGATGGCCGCGTCCCGCCGTACGTGGTCCTTCAGCTGCTGGAAGGAGGTGCCCTCCTCGCGCAGCCGGCGCCGCAGCGTCGCCGGGGACACCGCCAGCCGGGCCGCGACCTCGCCCAGCTCCGGCAGCCTCGGCGACTCCCGCAGCCGCTGCGTCAGGCTCCGGCGGACCTGCTGTGCGACGGTCGTGCCGTACTCGGGCCGCGAGAGCAGGTCGAAGGGGGCCCGGCGGAGCATCGCGTCGAGCTCCGCCTCGTCGCGCACCAGCGGGGCGGCCAGCCAGTGCGCGTCGAAGGCCGCGCCCGTCAGCTCCGCACCGAACCGGACGGGGCAGGCGAACAGGGTGGCGTACTCGTCGGCGTGCGGCGGCGGGGGATACGCGAAGGAGGCCTGGAGCAGCGGGATGCGGCTGCCGATCAGCCAGCTGCTCAGCCGGTGCCAGATCGCCAGCACGCACTCGCTGAGGAACCGTTCCTCGTCCCCGTCGAAGGCGTTGCGCACCGTGAACCGCGCCCGGCCGTCGCAGACGTCCAGCGCCAGCTCCGGACCGTCCGCGAACAGCCCGTAGAAGGCCGCGGCCCGCCGCACCGCCGCCCCCAGGTCACGGCAGCCGAGGCAGGCGTGGCCCATCATCGCGAAGGTGCCCGGCCGGCTCGGCACGGCCGACAGCCCGAGGAACTCGTCCTGCGTGGTCCGGTACAGCGCCCGGAACAGGCGCGCGAACTGCGCGGGCGTGATCCGGGCCCGGTCGTCGCCCAGCAGCAGCGGCGGGATCTGCGCCTCCTGGAGCAGGGGCACCAGGTCGAAGCCACCGCGCCGCGCCCCCGCGAGCACGGCGCGCACGTGGTGCACGGTGATCGTCCGCCTCCCCATGGCTTCGACGGTAGCCCCAATGAGCGCTGGGGTCAGCGGTGCTGACGCCCCCGGTCATGCCGGAGCGGCCGCAGGGGTGCCTAGCGTCGGGGGACGGGGATCACCTGTCTCGGGAGGGCATGCGATGAACGGTCGGCCGGGCACGCTGGCGGAGTTCACCCAGTGGGCCGAGAAGAGGTACGGGCCCGCGCCCGCGCTCCGCTTCCGGACGCCGGACGGCGGCTGGCGGACCCGGACCTACACCGAACTCGCCGGTTCGGTCCGGGAGGTGGGCCGCACGCTGCTCGGGCTGGGGGTCGCGGCCGGGGAGCGGGTCGCGGTGCTCGCGGAGACCCGGCCCGAGTGGACGTACACCCACTTCGGGATCCTCGCGGTGGGCGCGGTGCTCGTGCCCGTGTACCCGACGGCGGGGGAGGGGGAGCTGGCCTGGGTGCTGTCGGACTCCGGGGCGGTGGTGGCCGTCTGCGAGGACGCCGCCCAGGCGGCCCGCGTCGAGGCGCTGCGCCCCGGACTCCCCGCGCTGCGGCAGGTCCTGCGCATGGACGCGCCGCTGCCCGGGGCGCCGGCCGCCGCGCGGCCCGCCGCCCCGGACGGTGCTTTCGACGCCGAACTCGCCGAGCGGGCCGCCGCCGTGGCCCCCGGCGACGACGCCTCCCTCGTCTACACCTCCGGCACCACCGGCCCGCCCAAGGGCTGCCGGCTCACCCACGGCAACTTCGGGGCCGTCCAGGACGCCACGCTCCCGCTGGTCCGGGGCGGCCCGGGCGACTCCACGTACCTGTACCTCCCGCTCGCGCACCTGCTGGCGCAGCTCATCCAGTTCACCACCCTTCTGGAGGGCGGGGAGCTCTGCTACTTCGGCGGCCGCGTCGAGGACGTGGTCGGCGAGCTGGCCGAGGCCCGGCCCACCCACCTGCCCTCCGTACCGCGGCTGTTCGAGAAGGTGCACGCCGTGGTGCAGGCCCTGGCCGAGGGGGCCGGCGGCGGACCGGAGCGGTTCGAGGAGGCCGTACGGCTGGGCCTGCTCGCGGCGCGGGGCCGCCTTCCGGAGGCGGACCGGGCCGCGTACGAGGCGGCGGAGGAGAGCCTCTACGGTCCCGTCCGCGCCGCCTTCGGAGGCCGCCTGAAGTGGGCCCTGACCGGCGGCGCCCCGATCGCCCCGGCCACGCTGGACTTCCTGCGCGCCTGCGGCATCCGGCTCTTCGAGGGCTACGGCATGACCGAGTCCGGCGGGGTGATCAGCATGGGCCACCCCGGCGCCGACCGCCCCGGCACCGTCGGCCGCCCCGTCGCGGGCTGCGAGGTGCGCATCGCCGCCGATGGGGAGGTGCTGGCCCGGGGCCCGATGGTCTTCCCCGGCTACCACGCGAACCCGGCCGCGACGGCAAGGGTGCTCGACCCCGACGGCTGGCTGCACACCGGGGACCTGGGCGCACTCGACGCCGACGGCTTCCTGTCCATCACCGGCCGCAAGAAGGAGCTGATCATCACCTCGGCCGGCAAGAACATCACCCCGACCGAGGTGGAGTTCGCCGTCCAGGCCGCCTCCCGCTACGTCTCGCGGGCGGTCCTCATCGGCGACCGGCGGCCCCACCCGGTGGCCCTGATCACCCTGGACGCGCCGGAGGTCGCCGCCTGGGCGACCCGGGAATCCCTCGACCTCGGCACCGCCCCCGGTGCCCATCCGGCGGTGCGGGCCCTGGTCGCCGAGGCCGTGGCCACCGCCAACGCGGCCGTCTCCCGGCCGGCCCGGATCCGCGCGTTCCGGGTGCTGGACGAGGAGTTCTCCATCGCCGCCGGGACCCTGACCCCGACCCTGAAGCTCCGCCGCGCCGCCGTCGCCGACCGCTACGCCGCCGAGATCGAGGCCCTGTACGCGGACGGCGGCCCCTAGGGGCTGTCGTCGAAGTCGTGTCTGCCCCGCGACGCCCGGCACGCACTCTCGCCGCACCGGGCGAAATCCCGAGTACGTCCGGTACGAGGGCTTCCGCCCGGCACGCCGAGAGCACGCACCGGACGCCGCGGGGCCGCCCTCCGGGCTACGACACGACTTCGACGACAGCCCCTAAGGGTGTTGCAGGGCGCGGCGCAGCCGGCCGAGGCCCTCGGTGATCTCCGCCGGGGTGTGGGCGGTGAACGAGAGCCGCAGCGTGCGGGAATCGGGGGACTCGGCGAAGAACGGGGCCCCCGGGACGTACGCCACCTCGTGCGCGACGGCCCGCCCCAGCAGCGCCGCGGCGTCGTGGCCCGCCGGAAGCCGCGCCCACACGAACATGCCGCCCTCCGGACGGTTCCACTCGGAGCCCGCCGGGAGCGCCCCGCCCAGCCCCGCCAGGAGGGCGTCGCGGCGCTCCCGGTAGGCCTCCCGGACCCGGGCGACGTGCGCGTCGAGTCCGGTGGCGCCGAGGTAGTGGGCGGCGGCCAGCTGGTCCACCGTCGAGGTGTGCAGGTCGGCCGCCTGCTTGGCGACCACCGCCGCCCGGCGCAGGGCCGCCGGGGCGCGCAGCCAGCCCAGGCGCAGCCCCGGGGCCATCACCTTGGAGAGGCTGCCGAGCAGGGCGGTGCGGTCCTCGGCGCCCGGGTGGGCGGCGATCCAGGGCGCGGCGGTGCCCTCGTAGCGGAGTTCCCCGTACGGATCGTCCTCGACCAGCCACAGACCGAGCCGGGCCGCGGTCCGGGCCACTTCGGCCCGGCGCCCGGCGGGCAGGGTGCGGCCGGTCGGGTTCTGGAAGGTGGGGACGGTGTAGAGCAGCTTCGGCCGCTCGCGGGCGGTGATCCGGGCGAGGGCGTCGGGCAGCAGCCCCTCTGCGTCGCAGGGCACGGGCACGACGCGGACTCCGGCCAGCCCGAAGCACTGGAGCGCCGCCAGGTAGGTGGGGTTCTCGACGAGCACCGTGTCGCCGGGCTCCAGCAGCGCCGTGGCGAGCAGGCCGAGGCCCTGCTGGGAGCCGGTGGTGACGAGGAGGTCGTCCGCGGTGGTGGCCAGGCCGCGGGCGCTCAGCCGGGCGGCGACCGCCCGGCGCAGTTCGGGGACGCCCTCGGTGGTGGAGTACTGGAGCGCGCGGGCGGCGCCGGGCCCGCCGAGGGTGGCGTCGTAGGCGGCGCGCAGCCCGGGGGCGTCGAAGAGTTCGGGGGCGGGCAGGCCGCCGGCGAAGGAGATCACCCCGGGGCGTTCGGTGAGCGCGAGGATCTCCCGTACGGGCGAGCCGCCCACCGAGGTCGCGCGGGCGGCGAGGGGCGGCGGGTCGGCGATGGGCACGGGGGCTCCTCCGGGAGACGGGTGCGGCGCAGCCTAGCGGCGAAAGATGTAGATGGCACCTACTGTCCACGGAGTGAGCGGCGCCCGCCCCCTCCACAACTGACGCCGCATCAGATAGACCGGTGTCATGACGACAGACGAGCGGGAGAGCGCCCCGCAGGACACCCGCGCCGGGGACTACGCGGAGCTGGCGGCCGTCGGCCCGTACGGGGTCCGCCCCGGCCACGCCCTCATCACCATGGTGGAACCGCACCCGGGCCACGAGTACGCGTACAACCGCTGGTACGAGGACGACCACTACTACGCGGGCGCCATGGCCATGCCCTGGATGTACGCGGGCCGCCGCTGGGTCGCCACCCGCGACCTCCGGGAACTGCGCTACCCCGAGAAGTCGGCGGTCGCCCAGCCCGTCACCGCGGGCTGCTACCTGTCCACGTACTGGGTGACCGAGGGCCGCTACGACGAGCACATGAAGTGGACCGTCGGCATCAACAAGCGGCTGGGCCGGGACGGCCGCGTCTACCAGGAGCGGACGCACGTCTTCACGGCCTTCCAGGACCACGAGGCGACCGTCTACCGCGACGGGGCCGCCGGACCCCGCGACTTCCACGCCCTGGACCACCCGTACGAGGGGCTCGTCCTCCAGGTCGTCGACGCCGAGGACCCCGCACGGCGGGCGGAGCTGCTGGAGCTGCTGCGTTCGCGGATCCTGCCGCGCCGGCTGGCCGGCTCACCGGCGGCCATGGTCACCGTCTTCCGGCCGACGCCGCTGCCCGGTGACCGGATGACCTACGTCAAACAGGTCGAGGGGGTCGACACCCGGCTCACCCTGCTGTGGTTCCTCCAGGCCGATCCGCGTAGCTGCTGGGACCGGTTCCAGGGGCTCGACACGGAGGTCGCGGAGTCCGGGCTGGGGCGGGTGGAACTGGTCGCGCCGTTCGTCCCGACCGTGCCGGGGACCGACCTGTACGTGGACCGGCTGCGCTGACGGCGGCCCGCCGGCCGCTTCCGCCGGCCGCTTCCGCAGGCCGGGGGCGGGCATGACCGAGCCCCCTCGGCCAGGACGGCGGACCGGTCGAGAGGGCTTTGATCAGTGGTGCCGGACATGCTGTCGGGTGGGGGGATGAAACGTTCAGGCGAGGCGCCCCGACCGGCCCTCGGTGACGTCGGCGACGAAGGAGGTCCAGGAGGCCGGCGCGAAGGTGAGGGACGGACCGTCCTGCACCTTGGAGTCGCGGACCGCGATGGCCGCCATGACGGGGGACTTGACCTCGACGCAGGCGCCGTTCCCGCCGGAGTAGGAGGACTTGGTCCAGATTTCCGTGGCGCCCTGACGAATAGCCATGATGTTCTCCGGTTCAGCGAGTAGTTCCGGGTTCCTGCCGGCCCCTTGCCTGACCGACGTGATCGACGCTACCGGCACCTCCCGAGGGCTGAAGGAGGCATTCACTCGACCGGGTGGCATATTCCATTCAGGCCTTCTGCGGCCGGGGACCGACGGTGTACCGTACCGGCCTCCTCGGCCCGAAGGGCCGCTGCGGACGGCACGGCCACCGCCGTCACTTCGCCGTCTTGCCCGCGTAGTTGTCGATGATCTCCGAGATGAACTGCCTGGTCTGGTCGACGTTGAGCGCCTGGGCGCGCAGGTGCTCGTACATCACCGAGTACTTCTGGACGTCGTTGGCCTTCTCCAGGTACAGGTCGCTCGTGACGCCCTCGATGTACACGACCGTCGAGTCGGAGGCGTCCGGGAACTCCAGGATCGCGTACTGGCCGTTCACCCCCGGATGCGCGCCCATCGAGAAGGGCATCACCTGCACCGTGATGTACGGCTGCTGCGACTGCTCTATCAGGAACTCCAGCTGCCGGATCATCAACTGGGGATCGCCCACGTGCCGGCGCAGCGCCGCCTCGTCGATCACCGCCCACAGGCGCAGCGGCCCGACGTCCGGGTTGTTGTTGTCCGTCTCCGAGAGCCGCTTCTGGCGGTGCATGCGGACCTGGACGCGCTTGTCCACGTCGACGGGGGCCGTCTCCGGCAGCGCGCCGCGGATCAGGGCCTGGGCGTACTCGGGGGTCTGGAGCAGGCCGGGGACCATCTGCGGTTCGTAGGTGCGCAGGCTGGCGGCGTCGGTCTCCAGCCCGATGTAGACGCTGTACGGGATGTCCCCGAAGGCGTGCCACCAGCCCTGCTGGCGGGAGTCCTTGGCCATCTGCATGAGCGAGTCCACGAGCCGGGGGTCCTCCACCTCGTAGACCTCGCACAGGTCGCGCACGTCGCGCTGGCTGATGGACCGGCGGCCGTTCTCCAGCCGGCTGATCTTCGACTGGGAGACGAGGAGGCGCTCGGCGACCTGTTCGGCCGTCATGCCCTTGTCCTCACGGAGCTTGCGCAACTCCATGCCCAGTCGGCGGCGTCGGACGGTGGGATTGACATTGGACGCCACGGGGACGGCACCTCCGCCTTCTTCTGTCGCTGTCTCGCTGCGTGTCTGATGTTCAGCAGACTGCCACCGAAGGGTGTGACGGCGCTGGGGAACGGCCGGGAAACCAGCACGCGGGGTGGCGGAACCGGCTCACCGGTCCGCCACCCCGCGTGCGGGCGGCTTCCGTGCCGGGTCTTTGGGGGACGTCCGGTCACGGTGATCTGTACCCCGCTGGTGGATCAGGGGTGTCGCGGGTCGTACGGGTCGTACGTGTGCTGCGGGCGGACCGGTGCGCGGATCAGTGGGCCACCGCGCGGGCCATCGCACCCGTCCGGCGCGGCTGCAGCGGAACCCCGCCGCTCGTCGCGGCCCGGGCGGCCGGCTGGGCCGGAGCCCTGTCGCGGCGCGGCTGGGCGGCCACGCCGTTCTGGACGTCCATGACGGCGTGCGCCACGAGACCGCCCATCGGGTCGTGCCGGATCAGGTCCCGCAGCCGGGATCTGGACGAGCGCCCCTCGTTGCCGGGGTACAGGTGCTTGCCGAGTCCGACCGCGTGGGCCAGCGCGGCGAGCGCCGCGGTCCGCGGGTCCGGCGGTACGCCGGTGCGGATCGCACTGTCGAGCCGGGCACGGATCTCCCGGCTGATCGCCGTGTCGGTCGCCTGGTAGCGAACCGTCGGCAGCACCCCGCACATCTGTCCCGCGACGGCGTGCACCATGCCGCAGCGCTCCAGGTGAGCGAGGTAAATCTGGCGGAGCCCCAGCCGGGGTCCGCCGATCCAGTGGACGGCCCGTACCGGGCTGCCGCGTCTGCGCAGCAGTTCCAGTGCGGAGTCCAAAGTCGGATCTCCTGTCGGCCGTGGCATCACCACGGCGATACGATCCCCGTCAGGGGCTATCCGTCCTGCCAGAGCCAGCTCCACTAGCTGTGCCCCGGCCAGGCCGAGGTCGAGCGACTGCGGCTGCGCCGTGGTTCCCGTGGCCGGGTCCAAGGCGAGCAGCAAAAGCTCCTCTGGAATTGTTCTGCGGCTCCTGCCCATCCATGCCTCCCCGCGTGGATGAGTGACAGGGTGACGCCTCTCACATTCATCTGTCGAGAGCGCCTGGCCGCTTTGCGGGGGAACCTGCAGCTATGTCGTTCTCGTCTAGCACGGGGGCGATGCCCCCTAGACGGGACACTGTTAGACGGTTCGGACAGCGACCGGACGGCGATCGAGGAGGAACGGTGGCGGGCGAGTCCCCCGACAAGTCGGTAGATGAAGGAGCGTCGGGGGCGTCGGAGTCCTCCTCGGATCGGGATCCGAGGCTCTCGGTGTTCCAGCCGCCGGCGCGGCGCGACCCGCTGAAGGAGGCGGTGGCCGCGTGGGTCGCGACCACCGAGTCCGGCGGGTCCTCCGGGCCGTCGGCGCGGTCCGAGGACGCGGCCGACGGTGACGAGGTCCCGGAGCCGTCGTCCCCCGCGGTGGTCCGCCAGGCCTCCTCCGAGGATGCCCGGACCGCGGCGGCGGAGCAGCCCGCCGAGGATTCCGCTTCGGCGCCGGAGGCAGAGCGTCCCGAGGAGCCGGAGCAGCCGGCGGAGCCCGATGTGGCCGAGCCGGAGGCCCCGGCGGTCCCGGCGGTCCCGGAGGCCGATGCGGCCGCGCGGAAGCCGGCCGCCGACGTTCGTACGACCGCGTTCGGCGTCGTCGTACCGGATTCCGATTCCCCTTCCGCCTCCGACTCCGCTTCCGCCTCCGCTCCGGAGGGCGCCGGTGAGCCGGCGGCCGCCGACGAGCGCACGGCCGTCTTCCGCGCGCTGAAGCCGGGCCCGGCTCCCGCCGCGTCCGAGCGGCCCGAGACGGCGAAGCCCGAGGCCGCGAAGCCCGAGGGCGAGGAGCCCGCGGCCGAGCCGAAGGCCGCCGCCGCTGAGTCCGAGCCCGAGCCCGGTCCGCAGGCCCCGGAGGCCGATGCGGCCGCGCCGAAGCCGGCCGCCGATGTCCGCACGACCGCGTTCGGGGTCGTCGTTCCGGATTCCGCTTCGGCCTCCGACGGGGACGAGGGGCCCGCGCGGGACCCGCGTACGGCCCCGCAGGAGCCGGAGTCGGCCGACAGCGAGCGCACGGCGGTCTTCCGCGCCGTGAAGCCGGACGCGGACGCCCCGAAGGCGCCGCGGAAGCCGGCCGCCGATGTCCGCACGACCGCGTTCGGGGTCGCCGTACCGGATTCCGCTTCCGCTCCGGAGGGTGACGGGGAGCCGGCGGCCGCCGACGAGCGCACGGCCGTCTTCCGTACGGTGAAGCCGGGCACACGTCCGGCCGGAGACCGCAAGCCCGCCGACGCGGAGCAGGACGCCGGGCCCGCCGACGGCGAGCGCACGGCCGTCTTCCGCGCGGTGAAGCCGGGCTCCGCCCCCGCCGCCGCCGGGAAGCCCGCGCGGGACCCGCGTACGGGCGAGCCCGCCGGTGCGGAGCAGGACGCCGGGCCCGCCGACGGCGAGCGCACGGCCGTCTTCCGCGCGGTGAAGCCGGGCTCCGCCCCCGCCGCGGACGAGAAGGCGGCCGGGGCCGGGAAGGGCGACGCCCGGTCCAGCACCTTCGTGCCGCTGCGCGGCGACGCCCCGGCGGCCCCGCCGAAGCCCGCCACCCCGGGGCCGGCCCCCAAGCCCGCGGCAGCGACCCCGCCGCCCCCGCCGGCCGCCGCCCGGCTGGATTCCAGCGAGCGCACCACGCAGCAGCCGCTGCCCCCCAGGCCGCCGCTCGACATGCTGGCGGACCTGACCAACAACCCGCCCCCGCCGCCCAGCCCCCTGCGCACCGCGGTCCGGCGGTTCAAGATCTACGCGCCGATCGTGCTGCTCCTGGCGATCGTGCTCGCCGTCGTGCAGCTGGTGCGCCCGCTGCCCGCGCCGAAGCTGGCGATGACCGCGAAGTCGACGTACGCCTTCCCCGGCGGGGCGCCCGAGCTGCCCTGGCCCACCGAGGGCCAGGCCTCCATGGCCGCCGCCGGTCTCGGCACGATCGGCTCCTCCGGCGAGCAGAAGCCCGTGCCGATCGCGAGCGTCACCAAGTCGATGACGGCGTACATCATCCTGCGCGACCACCCCTTCAAGAAGGGTGAGAAGGGCGCGATGATCGACGTCGACAAGACCGCGGAGACCGAGGGGCAGAAGGACAAGTCGGACAACGAGTCCACCCTCAACACGGTCAAGGAGGGCGACAAGATCTCCGCGTACGACGCGGTCGCCGCCCTCATGATCCCGTCGGCCAACAACATCGCCCGGCTGCTCGCGCGCTGGGACGCCGGTTCCCAGGAGGCGTTCGTCAAGAAGATGAACGACACCGCCAAGGAACTCGGCATGACGAACACGACCTACACCGACCCCTCCGGCCTGGACGCGACCACGGTCAGCACCGCCGAGGACCAGGTGAAGCTGGGTCTGAAGATCGTCGAGATCCCGGCGCTGGTGGACATCACGCGCATGCCCAGCTGGGTCGACCCGTCGGGCAAGACCTGGCCGAACTGGAACCGCCTGGTCCCGTACAACGACTCGCTCGGCATCAAGACCGGTACGACGACCAAGGCGGGCGGAAACCTGCTCTTCGCCGCCCAGAAGAAGGTCGGCGACACCAACCAGCTGATCGTCGGCGCGGTCCTCGGCCAGCACAAGCCGCCGATCATCGACAGCGTCATCGCGGCGAGCAAGACGCTGCTGGTGGCCACCCAGAAGTCCATCGAGGGCGCGACGGTCGTGAAGAAGGGCGATGTGGTCGGCTACGTGGACGACGGCCTCGGCGGCCGGACCCCGGTCGTCGCCACCGCCGACGTCCAGGCGGTCGGCTGGTCCTCGCTGAGCGTCGCCCTCAAGCTCGGCGACGGCGGCACCAAGATCCCGGAGACGGCCAAGGCGGGAACCCGGGTCGGCGTGCTGACCGTGGGCGAGGGGGCCAGCCAGGTGAAGGTCCCCGTGGCGCTCCAGCGGGAGCTGGCCGCACCGGGCGTGGGCAGCAAGCTGACCCGCATCGGCTGATCCGGCCGCAGGTGCTCCGCGGCGCCCCGGGCAACCCCGGGGCGCCGCGGCACGTCTAGGGTGCCGGGGTATCGGGTCGGGTCGGTCGGGAGAGAGCGTCGGTTGTGACCACCGCTGAGCGGGATGAGCAGGGGCAGGGCCCGGCCGGGGCGTCCCCGGGGCCGTACGGCGCGCCCGCGCGGGCGCTCGCCCTGGCGCACCGGCACCCCGTGGCCGTCGCCACGGCGGTGGCGGCCGTCCTGCACGTGGTGTGGTTCTTCAGCTTCGCCAACAGCGGCGGCGACCTGGCCGCGCAGGACGCGTGGGCGGAGTTCGTCGGGCGCCACCCCGACACGGCGTACAACCTCGCCTGGTACGGGGGGATGCACCCCGTCTCGTACAGCGTCGTGTCCCCGTACGTCATGCACATGATCGGCGTGCGGACCACGATGATGATCGCCGGGACCGCCTCGGCCGGCCTCCTCGCCCTGATCCTCACCCGCTGTCGCGGCGCCGTCCGGCGGCCCCTGTGGCCCGCCCTGGCCGGGGTGTACGGCCTGCTCTGCAACGCGCTGTCGGGCCGCGTCACCTTCGGGCTCGGCGTCCTCTTCGCGCTCGGGGCCGTCGCCGCGGTGTTCTGCTGGCCCCGCAAATGGGCCCGGCGGCGCTGGGCCAAGGCCGCCGTCGCCGCGCCGCTCGCCGGGCTGGCCACCCTCGCCAGTCCGGTGGCGGGGCTCTTCCTCGGAGTGATCGCGGCCGCCCTGTTCCTGAGCGGCCGCCGGCCGGGCGCGTACGCCCTCGGGCTGGCTCCGGTGGCCGTCGTGGGGCTCTCGGCCTGGCTGTTCCCCTTCTCGGGGACGCAGCCGATGAAGCTGGGCTCGGCCTGGCTGCCGTTCGTGTTCGGCCTGGCCATCGTCTTCCTGGTGCCCAAGGGGTGGAAGACGGTGCGGATCGCCTCGGCCGTCTACGCCTTCGGGGTCTTCCTGACCTGGGCGATCGACTCCCAGGTCGGCTCGAACGTCACCCGCCTCGTCATGCTGTTCGGCGGGGCCGTGCTGCTCGCGGCCCTCCCGTACGCCGTCCCGCGCTCGCGGCACCGGTACGCGCTGCTGCTGGCCTTCGCGGGGCTGACCGCCTGGATCACCACCAACAGCGTCACCGACATCGTCCGCACCACCCCGGTGGCCGCCTGGAACCGGGAGCTGGCCCCGCTGGTCGACCAGCTCCAGAGGGCGGGGGCCGACCGGGGCCGGGTCGAGGTGGTCCCCGCCAGCAGCCACCGCGAGTCCTCCGCGTTCCCGGCGTACGTGAACCTCGCGCGCGGCTGGAACCGGCAGGCCGACCTGGAGCGCAACCCGCTCTTCTACGACGGCACCCTCACCGCCGACGGCTACCGGGCCTGGCTGGAGCGCTGGGCCGTGCACTACGTGGTGCTGCCCGCCGACAAGCCCGATTCGGGCGGCGAGGCCGAGGCGAAGCTGGTGGGCGCGGGGCTCCCGTACCTCAGCGAGGTGTGGAGCGACGCCAACTGGCGGCTGCTGCGGGTGGTCGACCCGACCAACCTGGTGGCCGGCCCCGCGACCGTGCTCCGGGCCGGCGCCGACCAGCTGGTCATCGACGTCAGGGCACCGGGCCGGGTGCTGGTGCGGATCCCGCACTCGCCGTGGCTGGGCCTGGTCGACGCGGCGGGCAAGGCCGTCGAGCCCCCGCAGGAGACCCCCGCCTCGAAGGCGCGGGGCACGTCCGGGCCGACGACCCCCAAGGTGTACGCCAACACCTCCGGGTGCCTCTTCAAGGCGGCCCCCGACGCCGCCGGGGACGTCTGGACGGAGCTGCTGGCCCCGGCGCCGGGGGAGTACCGGGTGGCGGCGAAGTACCAGCTCCCGCGGGGCACGCCCTGCCCGGAGGAACTGGTCCGCACGGCCCAGGGCCCCCGGGACCGGCCCGCTCCGCCGCGCCCTTGATCCCGGATTCTTTGCCCGCCGCCCGGGTGCAGTGCCCGGTATATCTGCATACGATCCGAGTAGTCCGATTGGGTGCTTCCCGAGGGAGTTGACGACGGGATGAGCAAAGAGCAGAAGCACGACGTCCACGGGGCGATCGCGAAGGCCACGGAGCAGCTCCAGCTGCCGCACACGCCGGGTCACGGCTTCGAGGGTCCGGTCCGGAGCAAGGTGAAGGGCGGGGCCCACACCAAGGCCGCCCTCAAGCGCTCCGGCACCCCCAGGGCGACCGCATCGGCGAACGCACCCGCGGCCTCAGCTGACGCCCCGCGCCAGCCGCCCCGCCCGCCGCCGTTGCCGTCAGCTGTGGACGTCAAAGGGCACCTACTGAATCAGTAGGTGCCCTTTGCCCTTGTGCCCCCGGCAGGATTCGAACCTGCGACACCCGCTTTAGGAGAGCGGTGCTCTATCCCCTGAGCTACGAAGGCGGGCCCCGCGGGGAGTGGGCCGGGGGCGTTGTGGGCCGTCCGGTCGGTCTCTGCGAGGTCCTGGGCCGCCACGGGGGCAGCCCAGGGACAGGGTAGCGGATCGGGGCGGAGCTCCGCGGCGGAGTTCTCGGCCCGGCGGAGGTGCGGCGGAACGGGGCCCGGGGTGCGCCGGGCGGGGCGTAGCGTGGGGCCGGGGAGCCGGTGGGCCGGTCCGGGCCGGCCGGGGCAGTGGAGCATGTGGGGGAAACCGTGAGTCATACCGCCCAGGCGGACGTCCTGTCCCAGCCGTTCGGGGAGGAGTTCCGGACCGATCCGTACGCCGTCTACGCACGGCTGCGCGCCGCGGGGTCCGTGCACCGGGTGGCGCTGCCCGACGGGGCGCCCGTGTGGCTGGTGACCCATGAGGCCGATGTGCGGCGGGGGTTGGCCGATGCGCGGCTCTCCGTCGACAAGCGGCACTCCGGGACCGGCTTCAAGGGGTTCTCGCTGCCGCCCGCGCTGGACGCCAACCTGCTCAACCTCGATGCCGAGGACCACCTGAGGCTGCGGCGCCTGGTGTCCCGGGGGTTCACGCCCCGGCACGTCGAAGGGCTGCGCGCCCGCGTGCAGGAGGCGGTCGACGGCCTCGCCGGACGGCTGGAGCGGCGGATCGGCGCCGACGGATCGGCCGACCTGCTCGCGGAGTTCGCCACACCGCTGCCCCTGAAGGTCATCGGGGACCTGCTCGCCGTGCCGGAGCCGGAGCGGGGGCGGTTCTCCGGGTGGGTCGCCACCATGCTCGCGCCCCCCGGCCGTGCGGAACTCGCCGCCGCCATCGGGGAGATCCACCGCTACCTCGTCGGCCTCGTCGCCGCGCGCCGCGCGGACCCGGGCGAGGACGTCTTCTCCGGCCTGATCGCCGCCCGAGACGAGGACGACCGCCTGTCCGAGGACGAACTCGTCTCCCTCGCCTTCCTCATCCTCATGGCGGGCAGCGAGAACGTGCAGCACCTCATCGGCGGCGGGCTGCTCACCCTCCTCAACCACCCCGGCCAACTCGCCGCCCTCCGCGCGGATCCCGGGCTGATGCCCGCGGCAGTGGAGGAACTCCTGCGCCACTCCCACCCCAACCACACCGCCATCCGCCGCTTCGCGACCGAGCCGGTCGAGATCGGGGGCGTACGGATCCCCGCCGGCGACACCGTGCTGTTCGCGCTGGCCTCCGCCCACCGCGACCCCGCCCGGTACGCCGGGCCCGACCGCTTCGACATCGCACGCGCCGACCAGGGGCACCTCGCCCTCGGGCACGGCCTCCACCACTGCCTCGGCGCCGCCCTGGCCCGGACGCAGATCACCCTCGCCCTCACCACCCTGCTGCACCGGTTTCCCGGGCTCCGGCTCGCGGCCCCGGCCGGGGACCTGCGCTGGACGACGACCTTCCGGTTCCATGCCCTGCGGGAGCTGCCGGTCACGGCCTGACCGCGTCGACCGGCGTCCGACCGGCCTCCGACCGGCACCGACCGGCACCGAGGAGCGCGCAACTCTGCCGGGCTCCGGCAGTGCGCGGGCCCGGCCGCGCGGGGGAGGATCGGGGCGCAGGGGGGTTCGCCGCCGCCCGGGCGCCGTGGTGGGGGGACACGCGGACGGCTCCCGGGGCGGTGGCGGTCGTACCGACGGGGGCGGGGAGGCGGGGGCGTGCGCGACGACGAGCCGGTCTTCAAGCGCAGCCAGTGGGGCACGAACCGCTACTACTACAACCCGCGCAACCCCGTCGGGCTCACGCTGATCATCGTCAGCCTGCTGCTCACCGGCACCCTGATGATCCTCGTGACCAACCGGCTGGGGCCCTTCGCCCCGAGCACGCCCGCGCCGCGGCCGCAGCACTCGTACGGTTCGTCCTGGCCGCCGTACCCCGCCCCGCCCACCCCCTCGCACTGGCCGCCCCTGCCGCCGCCCACGACGGGCCCCTGAGGCCGGGGCGCCCTCAGAACCGCAGCGAAGCGGCGATCGGCAGGTGGTCGCTGCCGGTGCGCGGGAGCGTCCGCGCCGAGACCGGGGTCAGCCCGCGGACCAGGATCTGGTCGATCCGGGCCACCGGGAACGCCGCCGGCCAGCTGAAGCCGAAGCCCGCGCCCGGCGCCGTCCGGGCCGAGGTGAAACGATCCGTCACCCCGGCCAGCGCGGTGTCGTCCGTGGTGCCGTTGAAGTCCCCGAGCAGCAGGGCCGGGCGGTCCGGACCGGCCCGCAGCACGGCGGCGAGGGCACGGGCGGCCGTGTCCCGCCGGCCCGTGGTGAAGCCCGCCGCGCCCAGCCGGACGGAGGGCAGGTGGGCGACGTAGACGGTGACGGGCCCGCGCGGGGTGTCGGCCGTGGCGCGCAGCACCAGCCGCCACGGCACGACGGGCTCCGCCCGCACCTCGCGCAGCGGGAAGGTGCTCCAGAGCCCCACCGTGCCGCGCACCGCGTGGTACGGGTGGCCGGCGGCCAGAGTCCGCTCGTACGCGCCCGTCGCGGGCTGCGTCAGCTCCTCCAGCGCGATCAGCTGCGCGCCCGACGCGGCGAGGGCGCGGGCGGTGGCCGCCGGGTCGGGGTTGGCGTCGTCCACGTTGTGGGTGACGACGCTCAGGTCGGCCGGGCCGCCGGGCCCGCCGCCCCCGGCCAGGACGGGCCCGTACAGCAGGCCCCACACGAGCGCGGGCACGGCGACGGCCGCCGCGGCGGGCCGGGACCGCCGCACCAGCGCGACCACCAGCAGCAGCGGCACCGCGAGGCCGGTCCAGGGCAGGAAGGTCTGTACGAGGCTGCGGGCGTGCCCGGCCCCGGCCCCGTCCGGGATCCACCGGTGCAGCAGCATCACCGAGGCGGCGAGCAGGGCGAGGCCGGCGGTGACCGCGCCGCGCGGCCACCGGCCGGCCACGGGCCGCGGCGGACGCGGGCGGAGACGGAGAGGGGAACGCGGGGTCATGCACCCGAGGACGCGCGGCACCCCGCCGAGGTTCTGCCGAGCCCCCCGAGGGCCCCCCGGGCCCCCTCGGGCCCCCCGCCCTCACACCCCCATCGGGGTGTGCAGTTCCACGGTGATCTCGATCTCCACCGGCGCGTCCAGCGGCAGCACCGCCACCCCGACCGCGCTCCGCGCGTGGATGCCGGCGTCGCCGAAGGCCGTACCGAGCAGCTCGCTCGCCCCGTTGACCACGCCCGGCTGGCCGGTGAAGCCGGGGGCGCTCGCGACGAAGCCGACCACCTTCACCACCCGCTTCACGGCGGACAGGTCCCCGGCCACCGACGCGACCGCCGCCAGCGCGTTCAGCGCGCACCGCCGCGCCAGCTCCCCGGCCTGCTCGGCCTCGACCTCGGCGCCGACCTTCCCGGTGACGGTCAGCTCACCGTCCACCATGGGCAGCTGGCCGGAGGTGTACACGTAGTGGCCGCTCACGACCGCCGGTACGTACACGGCGACGGGGGCCGGGGCCGGGGGCAGCGTCAGCCCGGCCGCGGCCAGGCGCTCTTCGGGAGTGGTGGGGTGCGCGGTCACGGCGGGCTCCTCGGGAGACGGTCGACGGTCACGGGAAATGGATCAATGGTTTGACCATGCCCGGCTCCCGCGCCGAAAGCCGCCGAAAGGCCTCCTCCACCCGGGTGAAGGGGAACGCGTGGGTGGTCATCACGGTCGGATCCAGCAGCCCGTCCCCGATCAGCCCCAGCATCCGCCCGAGCCCGCCGCTACCGGCCGCCCGGCAGCGGGCCCGCGTGACGCGGTGCCCCGCCGCGGTGCCCGCCCGGGCCGCCGCGGCCGCGCCCGGTGCGGCGGTGGCCAGGATCGCGCGGTCGGCGCCCGCCCCGCCGGTCAGCTCCCGCACCCGCTCGGCCGCGTCCTCGTAGGCCGGGTCCACCACCACGTCCGCCCCGAACCGCAGCGCCAGCAGCTGCCGCTTCGGCTCGGGCTCCACGGCGATGACCCGCGCGCCCCGCAGCCGCCCGGCGGCCACCGTCGCGCTCAGCCCGACCGCGCCCTGTCCGAACACGACGACGCTGGCGCCCGCCCGCACCCCCGCCTCCTCGGCCGCGGCGAAGCCGGTGGCCAGCGCCCCGGCCGCGTACAGGGCCTGGTGGTCGGTGATCGTGTCCGGCAGCGGGACCGGCCCGGCCCCGCCGCCCGCCGGTATCCGGAAGTACTCCGCGAGCCGGCCCTGCCCCTCGGCGGCCACCCGCCGCCCGAGGTACGCCCGGGACACCCCCGGCCCGACCGCGCGCACCACCCCCACCGCCTCGTGGCCCAGCCCGGCCGGGACGCCCGGGGCGGCCGGGAGGTGCCCGTCCCAGGCGCAGACCAGGGCCGCGGTGGTCCGTACGAGGACCTCCCCGGGGCGCGGCCGGGGCACGGGCCGGTCGAGGACGGCGGGCCGGCCGTCCGGGCACAGCACGAAGGCCTTCACGGCTCTCTCCTCGGGGTGGCGGGCGTACGGGGTACGTCCTCCAGCCTCCCCGCTCGCGGCGCGGCCCACGGGGGCCGGAGGTCCGGACATCCCGGGCCGACCGGCCCCGACCGGCCCCGGCCGCCCCCGGCCGGGGCCCTCAGGGCCGCGTCACCCGCACCTGATAGCTGCCGTTGCGCAGCTCGCCCACCACCGACACGCTGATCCCCGCCTTCTCGTCGGTGAAGGTCTCGCCCGGCCGGTACGGCGCGTCGGACAGCTCCGCGTGCACGTTCGGCCGCCGGGTGCAGCCGCCGCTCCCGCCGAGGCTGTCCGCGACCGTCACCGGCCCGCGTCCGGTGTCCACGTCCGAGTCCACCTTGTAGATCAGCACCCCGGGCTTGCAGACGGCCTCGTCGTTGCCGGCCCGGGTGCGGACCTCCACCGCGTACCCGGCGCTCTCCGTGAGGGGGATGAAGGCCAGCTTCGTGCCGCCCTCCACGGCCAGCGGGGACAGCACGTGGTCGCTGACGCCGGACTTCGCCGCGCAGCTGATCTGCGAGCCGTCGAGCCAGCCCAGCTTCCACTTGTGCCAGCCGAGGAGGTCGTTGTTGGCCCCCCAGTCCTCGCTCATGATGTCCCAGTGGCCGACCGTGCCGCCCCCGTCGGAGGTGTAGAGGTCGGGCAGCCCGAAGACGTGCCCGTTCTCGTGCGGGAGCACCCGGTAGCCGGTCTCCCGGTAGGAGCCGGAGCCGTCGTCCTGCCGGCTGTAGACGAAGGACGTGTTCGCGAGCGGCACGCCGTCGGCCACCGGAGCCTCGCCGTTCCCGGAGAAGGTCACCGACAGGACGGTGTCCAGCGCGGACGGCCCGGCGTTCGGCGTGACCAGGATGTTGATCAGGTCGTACCGGCTGAAGTCCACCTCGGGGTCGGCGGCCTTCGCGATGTGCTCGACGAGCTGGCGGTAGCCCGGCTCGTAGGGGGAGCCGCGCTCGATCCCGTACGCCGCGAAGGGCATCGGCATCCGCAGCCAGTTCCGTATGGGGGCCTCGGCCCGGTAGGTGAGCCGCCCGTAGGAGCTGGTGCGGAACCACTCGGAGGTCTGGGGGAAGAACTCCGCCAGCCGGTCCAGCGCGGAGCCCTCGCCCTTGGCGTCGGGGAAGTCGATCATCAGGTTGAGCGCGCGGACCTCGCCGGTCGAGCGCGAGTACCCGGGAGGCGTCGGCAGCCCCTCGGACATCTGGACGCCCATCGTCCCGGCGATCCGGCAGGGTGCCAGTACGGATTCCGCGCTGGTCGCGACCGGCCCGGCGGCGGAGTGGCCGCGCCCGGATATGCCGGTGCTGGCGGTGGCGGTGACGCCCAGGGCCAGTGCGGTCAGGCCGATGTACGCACTGGTGCGGCAGGGTCTGCGTATCCGGTGGCGGGTCTGCGGCATGGAGATCGCCTTCGGGTCCGCGGCAGCCGGCCGGGTCCGGACTGCGCTCTGTGCGCTCACCCTCCGACGGCTGCGGCGCACCCGCGCGCCGAAGACGTCCAAACGGGACGGAGCGGCCCGTATTCCCCTGTGACGCGGGTCACACTCAAGAGTGAAATAACCGGGGAGGCAATCCCCGTTTGTACGTGAGTCCCGCAAAGCGGGGACCGGCTCCCCGTTTGGTGGGCGCCGGATGAGCCGTACGAGTCCCAGCCCAGGGAGGCCCCGGATGAAGAGCCCCGCCAGCACCCCGGCGGCCGCCCCCGCGGCGTCCGTGGACATCGCGGCCCCGGCCCGGGCCGGAGCCGCCGCCCGCATCGTGACCCCCACCCGGGTCCCCAAGCCGCGCGCCGACGCCGTGCGCAACCGGGAGCGCATCCTGGTCGCGGCCCGCGAGATGCTGGTCGAGTCGGGAGCGGAGGCTCCGCTCGACGAGATCGCCCGCCGGGCCGGCGTCGGCAACGCCACCCTCTACCGGCACTTCCCCGACCGGGCCGCCCTCGTCCACCACGTGGTGCTCTACGTGATGGACCGGGTCACCGCCGAGGCCGAGGACTCCCTGGCCGCCGAACCGGACGCCTTCGCCGCGCTCTGCCGCTTCACGCACGCGGCGGCCGACGAACGGATCGGCGCCCTGTGCCCCATGCTCTCCGGCGACTTCGACCGAGAGCACCCCGAACTGCTCGCCGCCCGGAGCGCGCTGGAGGCGGCCGTGGAGGCGCTGGTCGCCACCGGCCAGCGCGCCGGGCTGGTGCGCACCGACATCGGCGTGGGCGACCTGATGGTCGCGCTGTCCCAGCTCAGCCGCCCCCTGCCGGGAACGGACTGCCTGGGCGCGGACCGCTTCGTCCACCGCCACCTCCAGCTCTTCCTCGACGGGCTGCGGGCTCCGGCCCGCTCCGAACTGCCCGGCGCGGCCGCCACGTTGCAGGACCTGCGGCGTAAAACCATGTGACGCGGGCACCGCGCACCCCCTAGCTTCTACAACCGAACATTTCTGTTCTTTTCAGTCATTTCATTTCAGTCGTTCCGCACAGTGAAGTGGGTACCCCCATGTCCAAAACAGCCGCGGCCCCCGCGCCGGCTGCCGCCGATCCCAGTCGCTGGAAGGCCCTGGTCTTCATAGCCCTGGCGCAGCTGATGGTCGTGCTCGACGCGACCATCGTGAACATCGCGCTCCCCTCCGCCCAGACCGACCTCGGCATCTCGGACGGCAACCGCCAGTGGGTCATCACCGCGTACGCGCTGGCCTTCGGCGGACTCCTGCTCTTCGGCGGGCGCATCGCCGACAAGTGGGGCCGTAAGAACGCCTTCATCGTCGGCCTGGCCGGCTTCGCCCTGGCGTCCGCGCTGGGCGGCGCCGCGAACGGCGAGGCGATGATGCTGGGCGCCCGCGCCCTGCAGGGCGCCTTCGGCGCGCTGCTCGCCCCGGCCGCGCTCTCCCTGCTGGCCGTCAGCTTCACCGACGCCAAGGAGCGCGCCAAGGCCTTCGGCATCTACGGCGCGATCGCGGGCGGCGGCGGCGCCGTCGGCCTGATCCTCGGCGGCTTCCTGACCGAGTACCTCAACTGGCGCTGGACCTTCTTCGTCAACATCCCCTTCGCGATCGTCGCGGCCGTGGGTGCCTGGCTGGTCATCCGCGAGCCCGCCGGCGCCCGCAACGGTGCCCGCCTGGACATCCCGGGCGTGATCCTCTCGACCCTGGGTCTGGTCTCCCTCGTCTACGGCTTCACCCGCGCCGAGTCCGCCGGCTGGTCGGACGCGCTCACCGTGGGCCTGTTCATCGCGGCCGCGGTGCTGCTGCTGGCCTTCGTGGCCGTCGAGTCCAAGGTGAAGTCCCCGCTGCTGCCGCTGCGCGTGCTGCTGGAGCGCAACCGCGGCGGCGTCTACCTCTCGCTCGGACTCGCCGTCATCTCGATGTTCGGCCTGTTCCTCTTCCTCACCTACTACCTCCAGGTCGTGAAGGGCTTCTCGCCCGTCAAGACCGGCTTCGCCTTCCTGCCGATGATCGCGGGCATGATCACGGGCTCCACCCAGATCGGGGCCCGCCTGATGACCCGCGTCCCGCCGCGGCTGCTGATGGGCCCGGGCTTCCTGCTCGCCGCCACCGGCATGCTGCTGCTGACCCAGCTGGAGGTCGGCTCCTCCTACCCGGCGCTGATCCTGCCGGCGCAGCTGCTGCTGGGCCTCGGCATGGGCACGGCCTTCATGCCCGCGATGTCCCTGGCCACGTACGGGGTGAACCCGGCCGACGCGGGTGTGGCCTCGGCCATGGTCAACACCTCGCAGCAGGTGGGCGGCGCGATCGGCACCGCCCTGCTCAACACCATCGCCGCCTCGGCGACCACCGCGTACCTGACCGACCACGCGGCCCAGGCCGCGGCGGGCGGCCCGGCCGGGCGGCTGATCCAGGCGCAGGCCATGGTCGAGGGCTACTCCGCCGCGATCTGGTGGGCCGTCGGGATCCTGGTGGTCAGCGCGACCATCGCGTTCACCCTCATCAACACCGGCCGTCCCGGCTCCGGCGGCCCGGTGGCCTCCGGCGCGGGCGCCGGCTCCGAGGACGCCGAGTTCAAGGTCCCGGTGATCGCCCACTGACGGCGGCGCCGGTACGGGAATGACTGATCACCCCGCTTCGTTCAAATTTGAACGAAGCGGGGTTAGTCTGTCTGGAGCGGCCCCGTGGCCCCGTACCGATGACCGAGGAGCGCCCCCATGAGTCCCGAAGCCACCCGCATGCCGGCGCTGTACCTCAGCCACGGCGCCCCGCCGCTCGCCGACGACCCGCTCTGGCCGGCCGAACTCGCCGCCTGGTCCGCGGACCTGCCCCGGCCGCGCGCGATCCTGATGGTCTCCGCCCACTGGGAGGAGGCCCCGCTCGCCATCGGCGCCGTGCGGACCCTCCCGCTCGTCTACGACTTCTGGGGCTTCCCCGAGCACTACTACGCCGTCCGCTACGCCGCCCCCGGCGCCCCCGAGCTCGCCGCCTCGGTGCGCAAGCTGCTGCGGGCCCCCGGCACGCCCGTCCAGGACGTCCCGGACCGCGGCCTGGACCACGGCGCGTACGTCCCGCTGGTGGAGATGTACCCGGACGCGGACGTACCGGTGCTCCAGATATCCCTGCCGACCCTCGACCCGGCCCGGCTGCTGGACATCGGCCGCAGGCTCGCCCCGCTGCGCGACGAGGGCGTCCTGATCGTCGGCAGCGGCTTCTTCACCCACAACCTCGCCGCCCTGCGGCACCCCGGGCCCGGCGTCCCCGGCTGGTCCGCGGAGTTCGACGCCTGGGGCCGCGAGGCCCTGGCCGGCTCCGACGTGGACGCCCTGCTCGACTTCGAGGCCAAGTCCCCGGCGGGCCGCCTCGCCCACCCCCGCACCGAGCACTTCGCCCCGCTCTTCGTCACCCTCGGCGCGGCCGGGGCGGACCTGTCCGCGCAGCGCACGCCCGTGGACGGATTCTGGATGGGCCTCTCCAAGCGCTCGCTCCAGTTCGGCTGATCCATCCCGGTTTCCTCCCGTATCCGGAGTATCCGGACATTCGATCGCCGGTCCAGGCAACCGGGCGGCGGCACTCCCCGTCTTCAGGGTGGGAGCGCGGTCGCGGCGAGCACGTTTCCGGGCCGAAAGGGGCCGCACCGCCTGTGACGGTGGTCTCACCGGCCGGGGCCGCGTCCGCTTCCGCCCGTACGTCGGGACCGGCCTTCACCCAGGTCCTGACCTGCACCTCTTCGCGTTCTCGCGGTATGCCGCCGCCTCCGTTTCCCGGGGGCGGCGGGGCAGGATACTGCAAGATCTCGGAAAGCAGGGGGCAACGTGGGAATTCTGTCCCGATTCCAGTCGTTGTTTCCTTCGGAAGCTGGGCACTCGGGAGAGTGTCCGAAGACGTACCGCGACCGATTCATCGCATCGCAAGGGAGCACGCATGGCAACCCGCGCCGTCGCCCGTCGTCAGTCCACGAGCAACGCCCGTGCCGTCGGCGGGGAAATCGCAGACCGCGACCTGGTGGGCATGTACCTGGACGAGATCGCGCGCACCCCGCTGCTCGACGCCGCCAGGGAAGTCGAGCTCTCGCAGATCATCGAGGCGGGCGTCTACGCCCGGCAGATCCTCGACGACGCGATAGAACGCGCCGGGGACGCCCCCGCGCGCGAGGAGCTGGAAGCCCTGGCCGCCGAGGGCGAGCGCGCCAAGGAAGTCTTCATCCGCTCCAACCTCCGCCTGGTCGTCGCCGTCGCCCGCCGCTACCCGCGCAGCGGGCTGCCCCTGCTCGACCTCATCCAGGAGGGCAACGCCGGCCTCGTCCGCGCCGTCGAGAAGTTCGACTACGCCAAGGGCTTCAAGTTCTCCACGTACGCCACGTGGTGGATCCGCCAGGCCATCACCCGCTCCATCGCCGACCAGTCCCGCACCATCCGCCTCCCCGTGCACCTGGTCGAGGAGCTCGGCCGGATCCGCCGGGTGCAGCGCGAGTTCAACCGCGAGAACGGCCGCGACCCGGAGCACGCCGAGATCGCCGCCGAGCTCGAATCCACGCAGAAGCGCGTCGGCGACGTGCTCGACTGGGCGCGCGATCCGGTCAGCCTCAACATGTCGGTGGACGACGAGGGCGACACCCAGTTCGGCGACCTGCTGGAGGACACCTCCGCGATCTCCCCCGAGCAGTCCGTCCTCTCCCTGCTGCGCAGCGAGGAGCTGGAGGACCTGCTCGGCAAGCTGGACCAGCGCACCGCCTCCATCATCAAGATGCGCTACGGCATCGAGGACGGCCGCGAGCGGACCCTCACCGAGGTCGGCAAGCAGCACGGCCTGACCCGGGAGCGGATCCGGCAGATCGAGAAGCACGCGCTGCTCGAACTCAAGCGCATGGCGCGCGACACCGGCTTCGACGCCGTGGCCTGACCGGCCCGCCGCCCCCCCGCGAGCTCCGGTACCCCCGCCCGGGTGCCGGAGCTCCCCGCGTCCCGCGGTGCCCCGGCGCCCGGACTACCCCCCGGCCCCCGCCCCGGCCGTCAGCCGTCCGGCGAGCGCCCGCGCCCCGGACACCAGGAAATCCGGCCCGCGCACCGTGAACGGCACCCCCGTCAGCGCGAGGCGCGCCGCCAGCCACTCCGGGGCGTCCCCGCTCTCGAACCGCACCCGCGCCCCGTCGCCCTCCGCCACGGCCGCCCCCCGCAGCCACCCCGGCAGCTCCCGGGGCGGGGCGGCGAAGGACACGTCGACCGGGTACGTCTCCCCGCCCCGCAGCCCGTGCCGGACGAATTCGGCCGCCTCCATCGGCAGCTCGCGCGGCGCGAACCGGGCCCCCGTCGCGAGGGGCTCGCTCACCCGGTCCACCCGGAAGGTGCGCCAGTCCTCCCGCTCCAGGTCGAAGGCGACCAGGTACCAGCGGCTCCCGGTGCTCACCAGCCGGTACGGCTCCACCAGCCGCCGCGAGTCCGCCCCGTCCCGCGCCCGGTAGGCGAACCGCAGCCGCTCCGGGCCCGCCACCGCCGAGGCCATCGTCGTCAGCGTGCGCGGGTCCACGCTCGGCCCGTCCCCCCGCGTCACCGCGACGGTGGCCGACTGCAGGGCGCCCACCCGGTGCCGCAGCCGGGACGGGAGCACCTGCTCCAGCTTGGCGAGGGCCCGTACGGAGGCCTCCTCGACCCCCTCGATCGCATGGCCTGCCCCCGCCCGCAGCCCCACGGCGATCGCCACCGCCTCCTCGTCGTCGAGCAGCAGCGGGGGCATCGCCGCGCCCGCCACCAGCCGGTACCCGCCCACCGCGCCCAGCGAGGCCTCCACCGGGTACCCCAGCTCGCGCAGCCGCTCGATGTCCCGCCGGATCGTGCGGGGGCTCACCCGCAGCCGGGCCGCCAGTTCGCTGCCGGGCCATTCGCGGGGGGTCTGGAGGAGGGACAGCAGGGTGAGGAGCCGGCCGGGGGTGTCGTTCATGGGTCCACATTGCCAGCCAATGAGGACACCATCTGACCTACATCCCGTCTAGGTTTCTCTCCATGAGCACCGAGACGTCCAAGACATCGCCCGAAAGAGAGAACGGGCCCGTACGAGAAGCCCCCGGCGAGGGAGCCGCCGCCCCGGCCGACCGCCGTCGCTGGCTGGCGCTGGCCATCGTCATGACCGCGGCCTTCATGGACCTGGTCGACGTCACCATCGTCAACATCGCGATACCCAGCATGCGCCAGGACTTCGGCGCCTCCACCAGCGCGATCCAGTGGATCACCGCCGGATACGCCCTGGCCTTCGCCGCCGGCCTGATCACGGGCGGCCGCCTCGGTGACATCTACGGGCGCAAGCGCCTCTTCCTCCTCGGCGTCGCCGGCTTCACGGCGGCCTCGCTGCTCTGCGGCATCGCCGCCGACCCGGCCATGCTCGTCGCCTCCCGCATCCTCCAGGGCGGCATGGCGGCCCTGATGGTCCCGCAGGTCCTGGCGATCGTCCACGTGACCTTCCCGCCCCACGAGCGCGGCAAGGCCTTCGGCATGTTCGGTGCGATCGTCGGCCTCGGTGCCGTCTCGGGCCCGATGCTCGGCGCGCTGCTCACCGAGTGGAACCTCTTCGGTCTCGAATGGCGTCCGATCTTCCTGATCAACCTGCCGGTGGGCATCGCCGCCATCCTCCTGGGCCGCAAGTTCATCACCGAGTCCAAGGCCCCCAGGGCCCTGCGCCTGGACCTGGTCGGCGTCGTGCTCGCCACCCTCGCCCTGGTCATGCTGATCTTCCCGCTCACCAACGGCCGGGAGAACGACTGGCCGGTGTGGGGCTTCGTCTGCATGGGCCTGGCGCCCGTCGTCTTCGCCGCGTTCGTCCTCTACGAGCGGTACAAGATCAAGAAGGACGGCTCCCCGCTCGTCGAGCTGTCCCTCTTCAAGGTCAAGAGCTTCGCCGGCGGCATCGCCGTCCAGCTGACCTTCGGCATCGCGACCGGCATCTTCTTCCTGGTCTGGACGCTCTACATGCAGATGGGCCTCGGCTGGAGCGCCCTGCGCGCCGGCAGCACCGGCATCCCGTTCTCCATCGCCGTCTCGGTCGCCGCGGGCATCTCGGTGCAGAAGCTCGTCCCGCGCTTCGGCCGCAAGGTGCTCCAGGCGGGCGCGCTGTTCATGGCCGCGGGCCTGCTCCTCTACATCTGGGAGTCCGACCACTACGGCATGACCATCGCCTCCTGGCAGATGGCCGCCCCGCTGATCGTCATGGGCCTCGGCATGGGCCTGATCGTGGCGCCGCTGACCGACACGATCCTCTCCCAGGTGCCGCGCGAGCACGCCGGATCGGCCTCCGGCCTGATCAACACCACCGGCCAGATGGGCAACGCCCTCGGCCTGGGCCTGACCTCCGTGGTCTTCTTCGGCGTGCTCGACGACGACATGGTCTTCGGACCGCCCTACGTCGAGGCCTTCCGCAGCGCCCTGTGGTGGGTGGTGGCCGTGCTCGTCCTGATCTTCGCCGTGATGTTCCTGCTGCCCCGCAAGCAGGCCCCGGAGGCCGAGCGCGCGGAGGCCTTCGCCGCGGAAGCCGGCGCGCAGGCCGACGCGGCCGCCCCCGCCCCGGAGCCCGCCCCGGCCGGCTAGGCGGCCGGGGTCCCGTCCGCCGGGCCCGTTCGTTCCCGGACATGCCCGCCCCTCGGGGTGGGCATGTCCGTTTTTCTTGGGTTAAACCCGATTGTCGGGTTATGGTGAGGAGGAGTCCACAGACCCGGGCACGGAACGGACGTAAAGCCACATGTACGCACCCGAACGCCAGCAGGAGATCCTGCGTCTGGCCGGCGAGGCCGGCCGGGTCGACGTGCTGTCCCTCGCCGAACGCTTCCAGGTCACCGCCGAGACCGTGCGCCGCGACCTGACCGCCCTCGACCGCGCCGGGCTCCTGCGCCGGGTGCACGGCGGAGCCCTCCCGGTCGCCCGGACCGGCTTCGAGCCCGACCTCACCGCCCGCGAGACCACCGCCGCCACCGAGAAGGACCGCATCGCGGCCGCCGCCCTCGCCCACCTCCCCGCCGCGGGCAGCGTCATCCTCGACGCGGGCAGCACCGTCGCCCGCCTCGCCGCCGGAATGTCCCGCCTGGAGGGCCTCGGCCTCACCGTGGTCACCCACGCCCTGCCCGCGGCCGCCGGTCTCGCCGACCACCCCGGCGTCGACCTCCACCTCGTCGGCGGCCGGGTCCGCCACCGCACCCGGGCCGCCGTCGACGCCTGGGCGCTGCGCGCCTACGCCGAGGTCCGCGCCGACGTCCTCTTCCTCGCCACCAACGGCTTCACCGCCGAAGCCGGCCTGACCACCCCCGACCTCGCCGAGGCCGCCGTCAAGCGCGCCGCCATCGCCGCGGCCCGCCGCGTGGTCCTCCTCGCCGACTCGGCCAAGGCCGGCCAGGAACGCTTCGCCCGCTTCGGCTCCTTCGCCGACGTCGACCTGCTCATCACCGATACCGGGCTCGACCCGGCCCACAGGGCGGCCATCGAGGCCGCCGGTACGGAAGTCGTGCTCGCATGATCCTGACCGTCACCCCCAACCCCTCCCTCGACCGGACCTACGAGGTCCCCTCGCTGGACCGCGGCGAGGTGCTCCGCGCCACCGGGGACCGGGTCGACCCCGGCGGCAAGGGGGTCAACGTCTCGCGGGCCGCCGCCGCGGCCGGAGTGCGCACCACCGCCGTGCTCCCACTCGGCGGACCCCCCGGCACGCTCCTCGCCGAACTGCTGGGCGCGCAGGGCGTGGACGTCACCGCCGTCTCCATCGCGGGACTGACCCGATCCAACGTCACCGTCACCGAACCGGGCGGCACCGTCACCAAGATCAACACCGCCGGTCCGGAGCTTTCCGCGGCCGAGTCCGCCCTGCTCCTCGACACCGTCCGCACCTGCTCGGGCGCCGCCTGGATCGCCTGCTGCGGCAGCCTCCCGCGCGGCCTGGCGCCCGAGTGGTACGCGGAGATCGTCGCCCGGGCCCACGAGGGCGGCGCCCGCATCGCGGTGGACACCTCCGGCGCCGCACTGCTGGCCGCCCTGCCCGCCCGCCCGGACGTCGTCAAGCCGAACGTGGCGGAGCTCGCCGAGGCGGTGGGCCGTCCCCTGGCCACCCTCGGGGACGCGGTCAAGGCCGCCGAGGACCTCATCGGCCTGGGCGCGGGCGCGGTACTCGCCTCCCTCGGGGCCCACGGCCAGCTGCTGGTCGGTCCCGAGGGCGCCTTCCACGGCACCGCCCCCGTCACCGCCGTCCGCAGCGACGTCGGCGCGGGCGACGCCTCCCTGGCGGGCTTCCTGATCGCGGGCGGCACCGGCCCCGCCGCCCTCGCCAGCGCCCTGGCCCACGGCGCGGCCGCCGTCCAGCTGCCCGGCAGCGTCATGCCGACCCCGGCGGACCTGCGCCCGGCCGCGGTCCGGGTCACCGACGCCCCGCCGCTGGATCTGCCCCTGACCCCGGCCTGACCGGCCGGACCGCCGCCCCGGCCCTCCCGGGGGCCGCCGCCGGGCGGGCCGGGACGGCGGTCAGCGGACCCGGGTGCGCAGCTCCATCGCCCCGCGCGCGGCGGCCTCGCTCTCGTACACCTCGCACATGTGGCGCCCGTCCGGCGTCGCCGTGTGCTCGACCTCCCACAGACTGAACTCGCTGCCGTCCAGCAGCACGAAGGCGTGCTCGTACAGGCTGAATCCGGCGTCCCGGCCGTCGGCCAGGCACTGCCGCCCGCCGAACGCCTGGGTGATCTGGTGCGCGTACGCCGAGCGCAGCAGCTCCGCCACCGCCTGCCCGGGCCGGTCGGCGTTCTCCGCGCGGCGCAGCACCCGCCGGGCGTGGTCGGCGGACTGCTCCACGGTGTACTCGCGGTGGCGCCGCTCGGGCGCCGAGGCGCTGAACAGGGCCCCGAGCACGGCCAGATCACCGTCGGCGCCGCCCTCGCCCTCGGTGTCCCCGAGCGCCGACAGCGGGTCCGTCGCGGCGTCCCCCGGCACCTCGCCGAAGATCCGGGCCACCGCCAGCCGCAGCTCGTCCTTGCCCGTGTAGACCTCGCACCGGGTGTTCCGGTCGCCCCGCAGCCGGTAGGCCAGCTCCCACAGGGAGGCCGAGCCGCCGTCCGGCAGCAGGTAGGTGTGCCGGTGGGTCTCGCGCCACAGCCCCGCCGACGGACTGTGGTGCGTCGTGTACAGCGAAGAGCTGTGGGCGAGCGCCGTACCGAGGCGCTCCACCAAGTCGTCCGAAAGGTCGAAGGAGTTGAGGGCGCGGCCCAGGAGTCGCTCGAGGTGCGCCTCGGTTGTCTCGTACGGATCGCTCAAGGTGGGTCTCCAGGCCGTCGCAGCTAGTCACTTCACGGACGCTCAACGTAGCTCCTGGCGCTGACATCACGTCCGGGGTTCGGTAAAACGTCCGGGAAGTATCAGGGGTTCCCGCCACCCCTTCAGGTCAACTTGCCGAGGACCGGTCAGGGTTGGCCCGGGTCTGTGGCGGTGCGGGGGAGTATGGGCCGCATGGCAACGAACACGGTGGGCGTCCCCCGCCAGCAGGGCGGCCCCCGCACCCCGGCCGAGGACGAACCGCCCGCCGCCCGCAGGGGGTTGGCCTGGCTGCTGGTGGTCACCGCCGCCGCCGGACTGCTGGCCTCCTGGGTGATCACCCTCGACAAGTTCCTCCTGCTGGAGGACCCGGACTTCAAACCCGCCTGCAGCCTGAACCCCGTTGTCTCCTGCGGCAGCGTCATGAAGAGCGATCAGGCCGCCGTCTTCGGCTTCCCCAACCCCATGCTCGGGCTGGCGGCGTACGCCGTCGTCCTGTGCGTCGGCGCGGGCCTGCTGGCCGGGGCCCGGTACCGGGGCTGGTTCTGGCTGGGACTGAACGCCGGCACCCTCTTCGGCACCGGCTTCTGCGCCTGGCTGATGGTCCAGTCGCTCTACGAGATCAACGCCCTGTGCCTGTGGTGCAGTCTGGCCTGGCTGGCGACGCTGCTCATGTTCTGGGCGGTCACGGCGCACAACGTCCGCACCGGGATCCTGCCCGCCCCCGGCCCGCTGCGGTCCTTCTTCACCGATTTCGGCTGGGCCCCGCCCGCCCTGCACGCCGGGGTGATCGGCATGCTGGTGCTGACCCGGTGGTGGGACTTCTGGACGGGCTGACGAGCCCGCCCGCACCGCCCGTACGCGCGCGAGGGCCCCGGCAGCCGCTGGCCGCCGGGGCCCTCCCACTCGTCAGGCGTCATCCGCTCCGGCGGAGGTTCAGCTGCCGGCGGAGGCGTTGCCGGAGAGGACCGGGATGTTGTCCAGGATGTGCGAGAGCGGCTCGTCGCCCTTGGCCTGGGTGGAGTTCTCGGTGCACTGCTGGTTCTGCGGGTTCGACAGGACGTTGACGTCCTGGACGCCGACGTTGGCGAGGACCGCCACCAGCGACTGGGCGTTGACCTTGGCCGGCAGGCCGATGCAGGGCTTGTTCAGGGTGCCCTGGACCAGGCCGAGCTGCGGGCTCTGGTCGCCGGCGGTCTTCTGGTTGCCGTAGACCTGCTGGGCGCCGTTGCCGTTGACGGTGTTGACACCGCGGTCGTTGCCGATGGCCATGGCCGGGGTCGCGATGGCCGCGCCCGCGCCGACGGCAACGGCGGAGACCGCGGCGGCGGTCATGATCTTCTTGAGCATCATTGGTCCTTTTGTCGCACGAGTGCCCGCTAGTGGAGCGCCCTGATCAACCGGCGTGCCGGGGGGTTGGTTCCGCCCCTTCACTCAAACGGCCCGTTCGCGCGGCGCTTTTCCCCGGGGCGGGTGAGACGGCCCCGGACGCCTGCGCGAAGCCCGTACGCAGCCCCTGGCGCGCACGGGCCGGCCGCGCTCCTGTTGCGCTCCGTAGAAGGTGTTCGCACGGTGGGTAAGGAGGCGGATCGCTCGGGTCCGCTTTCGTGCGACCACAGAAGGAATCTCCATGCACCGCACCAAGCCGTCCCGTTTCCGCGTCCTCGTCCCGTCGGCCCTCGCCGTCGTCATACTGTCCGGCGCGGCCGCTCCCGCGGTCGCCTCGGACGCCGCCGGTTCCGGTGCGGCGGCCGTCACGGAGAAGGCCGCGGCCGTGCAGCGGCAGGTGGAGCGCATCGAGGCGCAGGCCGCGGCCGGTCCGATCGACGACCTGCTCGCCTCGCTCACCAAGACGCTGGACGACCTCCTCAAAACCATCACGGGCCTGCTGCCCGCCGGGGTGACCCTGCCGCCGATCCAGCTGCCGAAGCTGCCCGACCTGCCGGCCATCCCCGGCATGCCGGACATCAAGCTGCCGCCGGTGGAGATCCCCAAGCTCCCCGTGACGGTTCCGGCCCTGCCCGCCACCCCGGCCCTGCCCGCCACCCCGGCCCTGCCCGCCACTCCGGCGCTGCCGGCCACCCCGGCCGTGCCGCCGGCGGACGGTCTGCTGCCCGCGATCCCGTCCATTCCCGACATTCCCGTCCAGAACTAGTCACCGGCGGCGGCGGAATCGGCCCGGATGGTTACGACTATTGGGCTGAACAGGTCTGATCGGGCGCCGAACCGTGTCGTCGGGGGAAGATGGACCGTTTCGCTCGATGTGAGCCCCGGGATCGGGGCAGGACATCGAAGAGAAGGTGCACTTCCCATGAACTCTGCTGCCAAGAAGGCCGCTGTGGCCCTGGCCTCCGCTGGTCTCGCTGTGGCCGGTGCCGCGGGCGCCGCCTCCGCCGACTCCTCGGCCGAGGGCGCGGCCGTGGGTTCCCCCGGTGTTCTCTCGGGCAACCTGGCCCAGGTCCCGGTCCACGTCCCGGTCAACGTCTGCGGCAACTCCGTGAACGTGATCGGCCTGCTGAACCCCGCGTTCGGCAACACCTGCGTCAACGACTGACGTACGTCGCAGTCGGCACCACGTGACTGTGGGCGCCCCGGCCTCGCCGGTGGCGCCCACAGTCATGTCCGGGACCGGTTCACCGGCCGCCGTTGAGCTTCACCCCGCCGAGCAGCGGGGAGGCCTTGGTGGCTCCGTTCGCCAGGCCCAGCACCTCGCCGGGGGCGTTGTTGCGGACCTCGTTGACCTTCTGCACGGCGCCGAGGGCCTTGTCGACCGTCTGGCCCTGCTCGGCCAGCCCGTTGCCCACCGTCTGGGGGAGCGCCTCGGTGACGGGACCCGTCGCGTTCATCACCTCGGTCAGGCCGCCCGTCGCGCTCATGGGGGGCATCGAGGCCGGGGTGTCGGCGGCGAAGGCGGGAGCCGCCGCACCGAGCGCCGCGACGGATCCGACGACGACAGCGGCGACCTGGGAGAGCTTCATTTTCGAAATCCTCATTCTTTTCGAGGGCGGAGATGGCTGCGACGACCGTCGCGCCGCTTTCGACCTGGGTAACGATTACCGGCCGCTACGGAAACGCGCTGCGGCCGGGCACGACAGCGGCCGGAGAATCCGACAAGGGATTCTCCGGCCGATATTTCTTCCGATTACCGGTATTCCCGGTCAGGCTGCGGCGGACCTCCGGTAGAGGATCGCGCCACCGAGGACGAGGGCCGTGGCGAGGGCCGCCGCGGCCCCGGCCGGGCCCGCTCCGGTCGCGGCCAGCTCCGGCGCGGGCGCCGTCACGACGGCGGCGGGGGCCGGCGCGGGGGCGGGGGCCGGTGGGGCGCTCACCGGGGGAGCCGCCGCGGGGGCGGGGGCCGGCGCCGGGGGCAGGTGCACCGGGGCGTCACCGGCGGGGGCGGCCGGGGGCTGGTCGGCCGGCGGGAGGGCTTCCGGTACGGGCAGGGGCGCCGGGCGCTCCACGGGCTGGCTGCCGTGCGGCGGCCGGGGGGCGGGGGCCTCCTCGGCGGGCGGTGCGGGGACGGGCGCGGGGAGCGTGTGGGGCTGCTCCTGCGGCTGCTCTCCGGGCTGCGGAACGTCCTGGTGCGGGGCCGGGACGGGTGCGGGCAGCGGCTGCGGCTGCGGCACCGGCTGCGGCATCGGCCCGGGCGCGGGGACCGGCGCGGGGGCCGGGTGCTCCGCCACGGGGACCGGCTGGGGCGCGGGGACCGGCTGGGGCGCGGGGTGCGGCGGGGGCGCGGGCGTCGGGTGGTGCGGGGCGGGAGCCGGGGGAGCGGGGTGCGGTACGGGGTGGCCGGCGTGGGGCGCGGGGTGCGCGGGGTGGTCGTCGCACTCCTCCTCGCCCTGCGGGCCGCGGTCCTCGTCCCCGGAGCCGCCGTAGCCGCCGCCGTCCTCGGGGTGCTCCCGCTCCGGGCGGGGTGCCGCGTGCTTGGGGGCGTGCCCGCGCGGCTCCTCGTAGCGCCGCTCCTGCTCCTGACGCTGTGCGGGCAGCGCGTGGCGCCCGCCCCGGGGCTCGTCCCGCTCCTCGAGGTAGCGCTCGAAGGCCTCGGCGTGCTCGGGGCTCAGGTAGCGGGCGTAGTCGACGTCGTGCCCGGCGCCGGCGCCGGTGGTGTTGACGCAGGTGTTGCCGAACGCGGGGTTGAGTCCGGCACCTCCGTCCACGCTGTTGCCGCACACGTTCGGCGCGAAGGTGATCGGTACCGAGACGCTGTTGCCGGACAGCACGCCCGGCGAATGCGAGGCCTCGGACATCGCCGCGGGATGCGCGTGGGCCGCGCCGGCCGCGATCGACAGCAGGCTGGAGGCGGCCGCCGCCGTGAGCATCCCCTTGCCCAGTACCTGTCGGCTCAGTACCTGTCGCATGGGTCCTTCCCTGTCTACCGGCGCGCGGGCCGGTGCTGAATCGAAGATGGCCCCGGAGTGCACCGCCGTGCACTCCGGGGCCACCCCGAGGAGGTCTGCCCTGGCGGGCGCAGGCGCTTCGTCAGGCGTTGACGCAGGTGTTGCCGAACGCGGGGTTCAGCAGCGCGATGACGTTGACGGTGTTGCCGCAGACGTTCACCGGGACGTGCACCGGAACCTGGATGAGGTTGCCGGACAGGACGCCGGGGGAGCCCACGGCCTGGCCCGCGGCACCGGCGTCGGCCATGGCGGGGGCGGCGGCACCGGCGGCCATCAGGATGCCCGCGGCCAGCACGACTGCCTTCTTGTACGTCATTTGATTTCAATCCTTCCCGCAGAGGCGTATCCGCTGCACCCCTAACAACGAGCGGCCGGGGGAAAAGAAACCGGGTTTTGGGAGGGCTCTGGGTCAATTCACTCCGATGATTCGGAGGTGCCTCGCCCTAATTCTGGGCACGGTTTATCGGGTGTAATTCGGGCGGACTCCACATGCGGCGAGGCCGCCGCGACCCGAAGGTGCGACGGCCTCGCGGACGCGGGGTGCGCTCAGCTGCCGGCGGAGGCGTTGCCGGAGAGGACCGGGATGTTGTCCAGGATGTGCGACAGGGCCTCGTCGCCCTTGGCCTGGGTGGAGTTCTCGGTGCACTGCTGGTTCTGCGGGCTGGACAGGACCGGGATGTCCTGGACGCCGACGTTGACCAGGGCGAGGACCGACTGCACGTTGGCCTTGGCCGGCAGGGCGATGCAGGGCTTGTTGAGGGAGCCCTGGATCAGCGCCATCTGCGGGCTCATGTTGCCGTAGGTGGCCTGGTTGCCGTAGATCTGCGCCGAGTTGTTTCCGTTGACGGTGTTGATGCCGTTGTCGTTCCCGATGGCCATCGCCTGCGGGGCCATGGCGGCACCCAGACCCACGACGGAGGCGGCAACCGCTGCGCCGGCCACAAGCTTCTTGATCATTATCGTCCCTTTTTTGCAGGATTGCCCGGTACTGGAGCACCCGGATCAACGGCACGGCCCGCCCTCGGGTTGCGTGACTTCACTCGGATGCCGACGTTTCGGGGGGTCCGGTTGACGTTCAGGCGTTCACACGGGCGGCGCCGGACGCGGGGTTGAGCTGGGCGTTCGCGCCGCCCCGGCGTGCGCGGAAGGGGGCTGCCGCCACCCTCTCCGATTTCCCATTCGGATCGAACAATGGTGCAGGCCATAACGACCCGCCCGCGTCGAGGGTGCGTGTCATCGCCCAAAAGGCCGTACGAGCGAGTCCGGCGTGATTTCCAGCCTGATTTCTGACAAAGTGCACTCCTGTTTTGTCCCGTTGATCGAAAATGGAGACAGGGTCATGGGTTCCTCCCGCAGAATCCTCGGCACACTCGGTCTGCTGTCCTGCCTCACGCTTTCCGCCCACGTCCCCGCGGCCGACGCCGCCGGTGCCGCCGCCCCGGCGGCGGTGCGCGAATCTCCCCGGATCCCCTTCACCCAGCGTTACCAGGCCGTCCAGCACGGCGGCCTGGTCCGGGCGTCGAACTCCTCGATCGGCTGCCGCTCGGCGGTCTCCGCGCAGGCCGAGCCCTGCGCGGAGGTGAACAAGGGGGCGGCCGGGGTCAACGGCGACTTCGAGATGTTCTACGACGAGGTGGACAAGGACCCCGACACCTACAACTCCACCCGCGCCGAGCTCAGGGTCCCCCGGGGCGCGAAGGTCTCGTACGCCCGGCTGTACTGGGGCGGGAACCTGCGGGTGGGCGAGCAGAAGCCGCCCGAGGACAACGGGCGCGTGCTGGTCGCCGAGCCCGGCGGCGCGTACAAGGCGGTGCTGGCCGACACGGTCGTCGGGCACCACGACGACGAGGGCAGCGACGCCTACCAGGCCTCCGCCGACGTCACCCCGCTGGTGCGCAGGGGCGGTGCGGGGATGTGGACGGTCGCCCAGCTCAACATCGCCATGGGCAACTCGCCGGTGGGGGCGTGGGGCGGCTGGACCCTCGTCGTCGCCTACGAGCACCCGCAGGAGCCGCTGCGCCGGATCTCCCTGTGGGACGGCTTCGAGTCGCTGGCCGCGGGGGCCGGCGAGGCGGCCGGGGAGACCGTGGAGCTCGCGGGCCTGGACGCGCCGCCCGGGGCGTCGGGGCGGGCCGGGGTCGTCGCGTACGACGGGGACCGCGGGACCCTGGGGGACTCACTCACGGTGACCGCCGACAGCGGTCGCCGGATCAGCATCAGCGATGCTGAAAACCCTTTCAATGATGTGATGAATTCTACGATCACAGAATTCGGACGTCCCTCGTTCGTGCGACAGCCCGAACATATGAATAATCTCGGATATGACGCGGACGTGTTCGACCTGAGTCCCGCCCTGTCCGGTGGCGCCCACAACCTGAACTTCAAGTTCACCGGCGAAAGCCAGGGTCAATTCCTCGGCGTGCTCTTCGTTCAGACAGACGCGCGCCGCTGAACGCAGGAGACCACTCCACGTGCGGAAACAGTCCTCGTCGGATCCCCTTCCGGCAGCCCACCCAGCCCACCCAGCCCCGCCCTCCCCGGACCTCCCGGCGGGCTTCACCGTCCTGCACCTCGTGCAGCCCGTCGACGGCGGCGTCGCCCGGGTCGTCACCGACCTCGTGCGCGCGCAGGCCGCCGCCGGGCTGCGCGTCCTCGTCGGCTGCCCGAGCGGCGGCCGGCTCGCCGACGACGCCCGCGCCGCCGGAGCCGAGGTGCTGACCTGGCGGGCCGGGCGCGCCCCGGGCCCGGGCCTGCCCGCCGAGGTCCTCGGCGCCGCCCGGCTGGTCCGCCGCGCCCGCCCCGACCTCCTGCACCTGCACAGCGCCAAGGCCGGACTGGCCGGACGGATCGCCGTACGGGGCCGCGTACCCACCGTGTTCCAGCCGCACGCCTGGTCCTTCGACGCCGTCGGCGGAGCCACCGCCGCCCTCGCGCTGCGCTGGGAGCGGGCCGGGGCCCGCTGGGCCGACCGGGTGCTCTGCGTCAGCGAATCCGAACGCCGGGCCGGGGAGTCCGAGGGCATCACCGCCCGCTGGTCCGTCATCCGCAACGGCGTCGACCTCGGCCACTTCCGGCCAGGCCACCCCGACCCCGGCCGCGACCGTGCCGAGGCCCTGGCCGCGCTCCCGCTGCCCGCCGCCTTCCGCGACGCGGCGGGCGGACCGCTCGCCGTCTGCGTCGGCCGGCTCTGCCCGCAGAAGGGCCAGGACATCCTGCTGCGCGCCTGGCCGGAGCTGCTCGCCACCGTCCCCGGCGCCCGCCTCGCCCTCGTCGGCGACGGCCCCGACACCGAACGGCTGCGCCGCACCGCGCCCGGCGGCGTGCTCTTCGCGGGGGCCGTCGCCGACATCCGACCGTGGCTTCGGGCCGCCGATCTCGTTGTACTGCCGTCGCGGTGGGAAGGCATGGCGCTCGCCCCGCTCGAAGCCATGGCCTGCGGTCGCCCGGTGCTGGTCTCCGACGTCAGCGGTGCCCGGGAGAGCCTGCCCTCCGGCCAGGGACGGCTGTGCCTGGTGCCGCCGGAGGACCCGACGGCCCTGGCCAAGGCCCTGGCCCGGCTCCTCGCCGAACCGCGGCTGCTCACCGAACTCGGGGAGCAGGCCCGGCAGCACGCCCGGACCGAATGCGACGTGCGGCGGACCACGGACGCGGTCACCGGCCTGTACCACGAACTGCTGGGCAGGCCCCGGCCCTTGAACCAGGAGCGCATCAGCCGATGACGATGGACAGCGCACCCGCCCGGCACACCGGGCAGGGCGGCACGGGGCCCGCCGGCGGCAGCGCCTTCGCACCCGCGCCCCCCGCGGAGCCCCGCCGGGCCGCGACCGCGATCCACCCCCCGCGCGGGCCGCGCGCCGACCGGGCCCGTCCCGCCGTGCGGCCGCAGCGGGTCCGCCGCCGCGACGGCGCCGGCGCGCTGCTGGCCGCCGACGCGCTGGCCGCCGTCGTCACCGCGGCCACCCTGCCCGCCACCGCCCTGCCGCCGCAGGCCGTGGGCCCCTGTGTCGTCCTGCTGCTGCTCCTGCTCGCCGCCCTGCACGCGCAGGGCGGCCTCTACCGGCCCCGGCTCACCCCCTCCGCGCTCCTCGAACTGCCCTCGCTGGCCGGCCGGTCCGCCGTGCTGTGGTGCGGGGCCGCCGCCGGTCTCGGCGCCGCCCGGCCCGAGCACGCCCTCGGCTGGACCGCCCTCCTCGGCGCCGTCTGCCTCCAGGCCGCGCTCGTCTGCGCCGGACGCGGGGCCGTGCACACCCTGCGCCGCCGCTCCGCCCTGCGGCGGCCGCTCTCCACCCTCGTCGTCGGCTCCGGGGACGGCGCCGGCGCGGTCGCCGCCGCACTCCACGGACGCCCCGAGTACGGATTGCGGCCCGTGGGGATCGCCGACCCGGCGGCCCCCGCCGACGGCGAGCGCGGGGCGCTGCCCGTCCTCGTCACCCACGAGGACGTCCGGCGCGCCGTCATCCAGAACTCCGTCCGGCACGCCGTCTTCACCCGGCCCCCCGAGGCCGACGAGCGGACCGCCTCCCTGGTCCGGCTCTTCCACGACCACGGCTGCCGGCTCTGGCTCGCCGACCCCGCCGGGACCGCCAAGGTCACCGGCATGCGGGTGGCGCAGCCCGCCGACCAGCTGTGGGGGTACGCCGTACAGCCCCTGCTGCCGCGTCCCGCCCGCACCCTGGAGCGCACCGCGAAGCGGGCCATCGACTCCCTGCTCGCCGCCCTGGCCCTGCTCGCCGCCGCCCCCGTGATGGGAGCCTGTGCGCTCGCCGTACGCCTCTCCGACGGCCCCGGGGTGATCTTCCGTCAGGAGCGCGCCGGGCTGTACGGACGGCCCTTCACCCTGCTGAAGTTCCGCACCCTGCGCGCCGACGCCCACGAGTCCGCCACCCGCTGGACGGTGGCCGGCGACCACCGGATGAGCCCGGTCGGCTCCTTCCTGCGCAAGTCCTCCCTGGACGAGCTGCCCCAGCTGTGGAACGTCGTACGGGGTGACATGAGCCTGGTCGGACCCCGCCCCGAACGGCCCTTCTTCGTCGCCAAGTTCAGCAGCGTCCACCCCGGCTACGAGGCCCGCCACCGGATGCCCGTCGGGATCACCGGACTCGCCCAGATCAACGGACTGCGCGGGGACACCTCCATCGAGGACCGGGCCCGCTTCGACAACCACTACATCGACACCTGGTCGCTGTGGCAGGACCTGTGGATCCTGGCCCGCACCGCGGCCTCCTTCTTCCGCTTCCGGCTGGGAGGCAGCTGACCCATGAGCCTCGCCGCGACCGGGCCCGCCCGGTTCCCCGACGCGACCGGCCCGCTGCGCCGTCACTGGCCGCTGCTGCCGCTCGCCGCGACCGTCCTGTTCCTCCTCGCCCCGCTCCCGGCCGGGGACGCGAGCGCCTCCGGGAAGGTCGGCCCCGCCGACGCCGCCTCGCTGCTGCTCGCCCTCGTCTGCGCCGTCCAGGCGCTGCGGGGCCGGGTGCGGACGCTGACCCCGCTGGGCGTGCTGGTCCTCGGCGCGCCCGCCGCCGGGCTCGCCGTCGCCACCGTGACCGCCGGGGACCCGTACGCGGCGCTGCCCGGGTTCGTGCGCTACCTCCAGGTCTTCGTCCTCGTCCCGGCGGCCGTGGTGCTGCTGGTGCGCGACGCCCGCGAGTTCAGGCTGGCCGCGGGGTGCTTCGTGGTGCTCGGACTCGTCCAGGGCGCGGTCGGGGTCGTGCAGTACGCGACCCACACCGGGGCCTCTTACCAGGGCGCGGACATCCGGGCCGTGGGCACCTTCGGCCCCGGTGACGTGATGGGCATGGCCACCGTCGTCGCCTACGGACTCATCGCGGCGGCCGCCACGGCGCTCGCGCCGGGCCGGCCGGCCCGGATCCGGCGGATCGCCGCCGGCTGCGCGCTGGTACTGGTGGTGCCGCTGGTGCTGTCCTTCAGCCGCGGCGCCTGGATCGCCACCCTCGGCGCCGCCCTGCTGGTGATGGTGCTGGCCGGGATCCGGCGGGCCCTGGCGGTGGTGGCGGCGCTCGCCGCCGTCGGCGTGGTGCTGGTCGGCGGACTCGGCGTCGGCTCCGAGATGGTCGCCGAACGGCTGACCTCCATCACCCAGGTGTCCAGCGCCCCGGACCAGTCGGTGACCGACCGCTACACGATGTGGGCCGCCGCCGAGTCCATGTGGCGGGAGCGGCCCGTGGTGGGGGTGGGGCTCAAGGGCTTCCCCGCGCACCGGGACGGGCACTCCTCGCTGGGCCTGTCCTCCGGCAGCGACACCGCCGGGGCGGGCCAGGCGTTCATCAAGCAGCCCCTGCTGTCCCCGCACAACATGTACCTCCTCGTCCTCGGCGAGCAGGGCCTGACCGGACTCCTCGCGCTGGCCGGCGGCTGGGCGGCGCTGCTCGTCGCGGGCCTGCGCCGGTACGCGGCCGACCGCGCCGCCCGGGGCATCCGGGACTGCGGACTGATCGCCCTCGGCCTGCTCGTGTGGCAGCTGACCGACTTCCTCTACGCGGACATCGGCGGCCCGTCCACCGTCCTCACCGGAGTGATCATCGGCCTGGCGGCCTGGTGGGCGCTGCCCTCGCCCGAGGGCGCGCCGCCGGGGCTCCGCGCCGCCGGCCGGGCCCTCGACGGGCCGGCCGCGCGGTGACCGATACGACTCCCTGGCGACGGCCCGCGGCCGCGGCGACCGAGGTCGCCGCGCCCGCGGGCCGTCCGCCGCACCCGGGGCCGGGCACGGCGCACCCCGGTCCGGCCGGTGGCGTCGTCGCGGGGGGCGGCCCCCCGGGGCCCGCCGCTCCGGCCGCGCCCGCCGCGTCGGCGGGGCCCGCCGCCCCCGACGGCGTCGGCCCCGGTCAGGCGCCACCGCCGGCCGGGCCCGCCGCGCCCGGCGCTCCCGCCGTGGGCGCGGCCGCGGCCGGCCGCCCCGCCGCGGGGGGCCGCGTCCTCGGCGGACCCGGCGTGGGCGCGCCCGGTCCGGGCGGACCCGGGGCCGGCGGGCCCGGGGCACGGAGCAGGGCCGGAGCCGGCCGGACGGCCGGGGACGGCGGCTGTGTCGGAAGCTCCGCACCCGCCCCGCTCGGGCGGTTCCTCGCCAAGGCCGCCGCCGTCACCGCCGGACTCACCGCCGCCGGAGCCGTCTTCGGCCTCGTCCGCGACCAGACCATCGCCCACCTCTTCGGCGCCGGCCACGACAGCGACGCCTTCCTCATCGCCTGGACCGTCCCCGAGATGGCCTCCACGCTGCTGATCGAGGACGCCATGGCCCTGCTGATGGTGCCCGCCTTCAGCCACGCCCTCGCCCGCCGCGCGGCCAGCCGGGCCGGCCTCACCCGCAAGGCGGCCCGCGCCGCCGATCCCGTACGCATGCTCGTCGCCGCGACCCTGCCGCGCCTCGCGGTGCTCCTCGCCGCCGTCGCCTCCGTACTGATCGTCGCCGCCCCGCTCGTCGTCGGCGTGCTCGCACCCGGCCTGCCCGACCCGGAACTGGCCGTCCAGTGCACCCGGCTGACCGCCCTCACCGTGCTCACCTTCGGCGTCGCCGGATACTTCAGCGCCGCCCTGCGCGCCCACCGCTCCTTCCTGCCGCCCGCCGCGATCTACGTCGCGTACAACGTCGGCATCATCGGCACGATGGTCGCCCTCCACACCCTGTGGGGCGTGCGCGCCGCCGCCGCCGGAGTCGCCGTCGGCGGGCTGCTGATGGCCCTCGTCCAGCTCCCCGCCTTCATCCGCAACGTCGGCTTCGGACCCTCCCGCGCCAAGGGCGCCCCCCGCAGCCAGCGCGACCGGGACCGGCCCACCCTCATCGCCTTCGGGCTCATCGCCCCCGTCATCTTCTTCGCCGTCTTCCGCCAGTCACAGGTCCTCGTCGAGCGGTTCCTCGCCGCCTCGCTGCCCCCCGGCGCCATCTCGCACCTCAACTACGCGCAGAAGGTCGCGCAGATGCCGATGGTGCTCTCCCTGATGATCTGCACCGTCACCTTCCCGGTGGTCGCCCAGGCCATGGCCGGCGGCGAACGCGAGAAGGCCCGCCGCCGGGTGGAACGCGACCTCGCCCTCGCCTCCCTCGCCGTCCTCATGGGCAGCGCCCTCGTCATCGGCTACGCACCGCAGATCATCCAGGTCCTCTTCGAACGCGGCGCCTTCACCCACCGCGACACCCTCGCCACCGCCGACGTCATGCGCGTCTACGGACTCGGCCTCCTCGGCCACTGCCTCGTCGGGGCGCTCTCCCGGCCCTTCTTCTCGACCGCCCGGCCCACCTGGTTCCCGGCGCTCGCGATGGGCGCCGGGCTGCTCGTCAACATCGTGGCCGGAGCCCTCGCCGTCTCCTGGTGGGGCACCTACGGCATCGCCGCCGCCAACGCCGCCGGGATCACCACCACCGCGGCCCTCCTGCTCACCGGACTCGGCTCGCGCATCGTCGCCATCCAGGTCCGCCGGGTCGCCGTCAGCATCGGCCGCCTCGCCGTCGCCGCCGTCGCCGCCTGCGGCACCGGCTGGCTCGCCGGGCCGATGATCCCCGACCCCCTGCTCAGCGCCGCCCTCGGCTGCCTGCTCGTCCCCGCCATGTTCGGTGCCACCGGCATGGCCATGCGGGCCATCGAAGTCACCGCGCTGCCCGACCAGATCGCCCAGCTCACCTCTCAGCTCACCAACCGGCTGACCCAGCTCACCCAGAGGTTCCGCAATGTCCGCTGACACCGATACGGCGTCCGCCGCCGTGGCGGGCCCCGCCCGCCGGTCCGCAGCGCCGTGGGTGCTGATGTACCACTCGGTCGCCGAGTTCACCGACCCCGCCGAGGACCCGTACGGGATCACCGTCACCCCCGCCGCCCTGGAGGGCCAGCTGCGGTGGCTGCGCGCCCGCGGACTGCGCGGGGTGTCCGTCGGCGAACTGCTGCGCGCCCGCGCCGCCGGACGCGGCCGCGGCCTCGTCGGCCTCACCTTCGACGACGGCTACACCGACTTCCTGACCCGCGCCCTGCCGCTGCTGCGCCGCCACGGCTGCACGGCCACGCTGTTCGCGCTGCCCGGGCGGCTCGGCGTCGACAACGCCTGGGACCCGCTCGGGCCGCGCAAGCCGCTCCTCACCGCCGACGACCTCCGCGAAGTCGCCGCCGCCGGGCAGGAGGTCGGCTCGCACGGGCTGCTCCACCAGGACCTCACCGCCGCCCCCGACGACGTCCTCACCCACGAACTGCGCGGCAGCCGCGAGCTGCTGGGCGAGCTCACCGGCACCCCGCCCGACGGCTTCTGCTACCCCTACGGGCACCTCGACGCCCGGGTCGTCGACGCCACCCGGGCCGCCGGCTACGCGTACGCCTGCGCCATCGTCCCCGGACGGCTCACCGGCCCGCACGCCCTGCCCCGTACGCACATCAGCCAGGCCGACGGCGGCGCACGGCTGCGGATCAAGCGGCTCCGGCACCGGGCGCGCGAGCTGCGACGGGTGGTCCTGCCGTGAAGGTCCTGCACGTCATCACCGGACTCGGCGTCGGCGGCGCCGAACAGCAACTGCGGCTCCTGCTGCGGCACATGCCGATGCCCTGCGACGTACTGACCCTCACCAACCCCGGGGCGGTCGCCGAGGGGCTGCGGGCCGACGGCGTCCGCGTCGTCCACCTCGGCATGCGCGGCAACCGCGACCTCGGCACGCTGCCGCGGCTGGCGCGGTTCATCCGCGCCGGCCGCTACGACCTGGTCCACACCCACCTCTACCGGGCCTGCCTCTACGGGCGCCTCGCCGCCCGGCTCGCGGGCGTCCGGGCCGTCGTCGCCACCGAGCACTCCCTCGGCGAGCACGAGATCGAGGGCCGGCCGCTGACCGGCGGGGTCCGGGCCCTCTACCTGGCCGGCGAACGGCTCGGCTCGGCGACGGTCGCCGTGTCCGACACCGTCGCGGCCCGGCTGGAGGGCTGGGGCGTGCCCGCCGCCCGGGTCCACGTCGTGCCGAACGGGATCGAGGCCGTCCGCTTCCGCTTCGAGGAAGGCGTGCGCCGCGCGACCCGGGCCCGGACCGGGCTGCCCGAACGGGCCTTCGTGGTGGGCGGCGTCGGCAGGCTCGTCCCCGGCAAACGGTTCGACGTACTGGTGCGCGCCGTCGCCGCCCTGCCCGGCGCGCACCTGCTGCTGGCCGGGGACGGCCCCGAGCGGGCCGCGCTGCGGGCGCTCGCCGCCGAACTGGGCGCACAGGGCCGCATCCACCTCCTCGGGGAGCGCGACCCGCTGGGCGAGAGCCCCGACGGGCGCACCCCCGGCATCCCGGCGCTGCTGGCCGCCATGGACGTCTTCGTGTCCCCCTCGAAGGAGGAGGCGTTCGGGCTCGCCGTCGTCGAGGCACTGGCCGCCGGGCTGCCCGTCCTGCACGTGACCTGCCCGGCCATCGACGACCTCCCCGCCGCGCAGGCGCCGGGCGCGCGGCGCATCGGGGCGGGCACCGAGGAACTGGTCGCGGCCCTGCGCGGGCACATGGAAGCGGGCGCGCGCCGCCTGCCGCCGCCGCCCGTGGTGCGCCGCTACGACATCGCCCACAGCGCCCGCCGGCTCCTCGACGTCTACGCCCTCGCGCAGGCCGGGACGCGGGGGACGCGGGCGCCGCTGCCCGCGCCTGCGCCTGCGCCCGACCCCGCGCCCGCGCCCGCGCCGGGCGTCCCCGGGGGCGCCGGGAACGGCTGAGCACCCCCTTCGCACCGCGTCCGCATCCGTACCCCCGATCGCACCCGCCCCCCGCCCGGACCCGGCCGGGGGCGAACGAACTCCCCTCCACCAGGAAGTGAGCACCGCACATGGCCGACACCGCCGACCCGAAGAAGCCCGCCCACCGTTCGCACCGGGGCCGCCGGCTGCTGCCGCCCCCCGCGTGGTGGCCGCTGCCCGCCTGCGCCCTCCTCGGACTCGCCGCGGGCGGGGCGTACGGGCTCCTCAAGGCCCCCGACTACGCCGCCACCAGCTACGTCGTCGCCGTACCCAACGAGACCACCGAACCCGCCACCGCCCTCGGCTTCGCCCAGGCCTACGGCCGGATCGCCACCAGCAGCTCCACCCTCGCCTACGCCCAGCCCCGCGCCGGGATCGACGCCCGCCGGCTGCGCACCCAGGTCCGTACCGAGACCTCCCCCGACTCCCCGATGATCGCCGTCACCGGGATGTCCAAGAGCCCCGCCGAGGCCGCCGACATCGCCAACGCGGTCGCCGACGCGCTCACCCTCAGCAGCAACCAGGCCGCCAAGAACACCGGCGTGCAGCTGCTGCTGTTCAACCAGGCCGTCGCGCCCGGCGAGCCGGCCTCCCCCTCGGCCGCCATCAGCGGCGCCGTCGGCCTGTGCGCCGGCGGCCTGCTCGGCGGGCTGTGGCTGCTGGCCAGGCCCGGCCGGCGCAGGCCGCAGGAGCAGCAGGAAGGGGCGGCGCGGGACGGGGCGGCGCAGCCGGAGCCGGGCGTGGAGGAGTACGCCTCGCTGCCCGCCCAGGGCGAGCACTCCGAGACCAAGGAGAAGGAGTCCGTGCGATGACGCGGGGCTCCGCCGGGGCCCTGACGGTGACGATGTGCCGCGACCCCCGGCAGTTCGCCGCCCTGGAGGAGTCCTGGAACCGGCTCTTCCGGGACTGCCCCACCGCCACCCCCTTCCAGAGCCACGCCTGGCTGCACTCGTGGTGGCTGTCGTACGGCAGGGAGGGCCGGCTGCGGCTCCTGCTGGTGCGGCGCGGCGCGGAACTGGTCGGCGTGGCGCCGCTGATGCTCGTCCACCGGCCGCTGCCGCGGCTCGTACCGCTCGGCGGGCCGATCACCGACTACTTCGACGTGCTCGTCGCCGCCGGCCAGGCCGGCCGGGTCGTGCCCGCCCTGGCCCGCGGACTGCACCGGGCCGCCCGCAGCGCGGTGGTCGACCTGCGCGAGGTCCGGCCGGGCGCGGCCGCCGAAGCGCTGTACGAGGCGTGGCCGGGCGTGTCCAGCAAGCTGGCCGACTCCACCTGCATGGAGCTGCCCGCGCTGCCCTTCGAGGAGCTCGTCAAGCGGATGCCCGCCTCCGGCGCGCAGCGCGTGCGGGCCAAGCTGCGCAAGACCGACGCGGCCGGGATCGAGGAGCACGAGGTCACCGAGGACGAGGTGCCGCAGGCCGTGCGCACCCTGCTGCGGCTCCACGAGAAGCAGTGGCGCGGCCGCGGGGTCACCCCCGAACACCTGCGGCCCCGCTTCGCCGAGCACCTGACCCGGGCCACCCGGCGGATGGTGCGCGCCGGGGAGGGCCGCCTCACGGAGTTCCGGCTCGACGGGAAGGTGGTCGCCGCCAACGTCACCCTGCTCTGCGCCGGACTGAGCGGCGGCTACCTGTACGGGGCCGACCCCGAATTGCGCGACCGCAAGGTGGACGTGTCGACGCTGCTGCTGCGCTACGAGGCCGGCCGGGCCCTCGCCGACGGGCGCCCGGTGGTGAGCTTCCTGCGCGGCAGCGAACCGTACAAGAACCACTGGCGCCCCGAGACGGTGGTCAGCCAGCGCTTCCTGCTGGCCACGAGCGCGCTCGCGCCCCTGCTGCGGCTGTACGAGTCGCAGGTCACGGGGCGCGAGCGGGCGGTGGACGCGCTGCGCGAGGCGCTGCCGGGCGCCCGGGACTGGCGGGCGCGGCTGGGCGGACTGCGGGTGCGATGACCCCTCTAGAAGGGCCAGAAGCCGGAGTCCTTGCCCCAGTCGAGCTTCACGCAGACCGCCTGGTCGCCGACCAGCTTGGACAGCCACTGGCCGAAGTTGAGCGGCACGCACCACTGCTTGCTGTTGTTGGCCGGCGGCACGGGGGTGGGCTTCGGCACGGGCGGGGGCTGCGGCGACGGGCCGGCCGGGCTCGGCACCGCGGGGACCGTGACTTCGGGGGACGGGGCCGGCGGGAACACCGGCGGGACGGAGACCTCGGGGACCTCGGGGGCGGGGGTCTCTGCGGGCTCCGGGACCGGCGTCGGCGTCGGCGTCGGTGCCGGTGTCGGGACGACCGGCGGCTCGGAGACCTCGGGGGTGGGGGTGGGCGTGGGTGTCGGGGTCGGGGTCGGGGTCGGAGCGGGTGCCGGGACGGCCGGCGAGGGTGCGACGGGGCTCGGCAGCTCGGGCTTCGGCAGCTCGGGCTTCGGCAGCTCGGGCTTCGGCACGGGCGGCGAGGGGACCTGCGGGGCCGGGACGTCCGGGCTCGGCATCACGGGCGGACTGGGGACCACCGGAGGACTGGGGACCACGGGCGGGCTCGGGACCACGGGCGGGCTCGGGACCACCGGGGGAGTCGGCTCGACCGGAGCCTTCGGGGTCAGCGCGTCGCGGAAGACCTTCGAGGACTCGGGGTGCTTGCCGCACTGCCAGACGCCGTGCGGGCAGTAGTCGGTGATGGTGTGGTAGAGCGGCTTGTGCTGCTCGATCCACTTCAGCATGCGCCGCATGTACTCCGCGTTGTCCCCGTTGCGGAACAGCCCCCACTCCGGGTACGAGATCTCCTTGCCGTGTGCCTTCGCGAAGTCGACGTGCTGCTGGAGTCCGTAGGGCTGGGTGATCTGGTCGTCGAACGTCCGGCCCGGACCCTGGTCGTACGAGTCCATGCCGACGATGTCGACGACGTCGTCACCCGGGTAGCACCTGGTCCAGCCGATCGCGTCGGTCCCCCGGTTGGGGGCGAAGTCGAACTTGAACCGCTGCCCCGGCACGGCCCGCATCGCCTGGACGACACGCTTCCAGTACGCCTTCCAGTTCTCCGGATCGGGCCCGCAGCGGTGCGTGTACGTGGTGCCGTTCATCTCCCAGCCGAGCACGATCACCGTGTCGGGCACGCCCAGCGCCACCAGCCGCTCGGCCAGCTTCGTGAAGTGCCGGTCGTACTGGCCCTCCGCGCCCGCCCGGATCAGCTGGGCCACCTGCCAGTCCGGCACCCGGGCCTCGTTGCGGGCCTGCATGGGCACGTTGAGGACGAACATCCGGTCGTCCTCGGCCCGGCGCCACTTGGCCCAGTCCGCGAGGAAGGACACGTTCCCCTCGATGCCGGCCCACTGGTCCCCGGGCAGATACGTGTGCCCGACCCGGATCTCCTTGCCGCCCAGCCAGCGCGACAGGTGGGGGATCCGGGCGATCCCGGACGGCCCGTAGTCGAGATAGGCGCCCATGGCGATGTCGGAGCCCCCGGGCTCCTCCTCCGGTGCCGCGAGGGCGGCGCCGGAGGCGAGCAGCCCGGCCGTGACCGTACCGATGCAGGTGCTCGCCAGTCGGCGGCGTGGTCTGGGCATGGCGTCTCCCGAGCTTTCCTGAACCGGTGTGCTTGCCAACGACGTTAGACATCACATCTGACGAATGGCCTGTCCGATGGCCTTTGCCTAGGCCATTCGCAGCTGCGCATCCCGCCCGCTTGGTCCGACTAGGTGAAAGACACCGTTTCCATGCACGCGTTCGCCAACCATGTGCCCGCCGTTCTGCTCAGACTCGATCGGAATCCGTTCCACCACGGAACCCTCGGCGCCGTCAGATCCCTGGGGCGCGGGGGCGTGGAGGTCCACGCCGTCGTCGAAGCCGGGGGAGGTCCCGTGGGGCGTTCGCGGTACCTGCGCGCCGCGCACCCGGGGCCGGCCGGGGGGCTCGACCCCGAGGCCCCCGAAGTGCTGCTGGAGTGTCTGACCGGGGTGTCCGAGCGGATCGGCCGTCCGGCGGTGCTCATCGCCATGGACGACCTCAGCGCCATCGCGGTGTCCCGGGTCGCACCGATGCTGACGGACCGTTTCCGGATCCCCCATCAGCCCGACGACCTGCCGGCGCGGGTGGCCGACAAGGCGGAGCTCTCGCGGCTGTGCGCGCGCTGGGACGTGCCGCACCCGGAGACCGTGATCCCGGCGGGCGCCGCCGAAGCGGCCGAGGCCGCCTGGCGGCTGGGCCTGCCGGTGGTGGCGAAGTGGAGCCGGCCGTGGCTGCTGCCGGCCGGCGCGGGACTGCGCAGCACCACCCTGGTGCACAGCGCCGCCGAAGCGCGGCGGCTGTACGAACGCTCCGCCGAAGCCGGGAGCCGGCTGCTGCTCCAGCGGTTCCTGCCCGCCGGGCCGGACACCGACTGGTTCTTCCACGGGGCGTTCGGCCGGGACGGGCGTCCGCTGCTTGCCGGGTCGGGCCGCAAGGAGCTGTCCTGGCCGGTGCGGACGGGCCTGACGGCGGTGGGGCGGTGGCTGCCGGACCCGGCCGTGGAAGAGGCCGGGCTGCGACTCGCCGAACGGCTGCGCTACCAGGGGATCCTGGACCTCGACTTCCGCCGCGACGAGCGGGGCACCTTCCGGCTGGTGGACTTCAACCCGCGGCCCGGGGCGCAGTTCCGGCTGTTCACCGACGACTTCGGGCTGGACGTGGTCCAGGCGATGTACCTGGACCTGACGGGGCAACGGGTCCCGGAGCCGGCGGGCGGCCCGGGGCGGGTGTTCGTCGCCGAGAACTACGCGCTGCTCGCGGCGGTACGCGGCCGGGGCGCCGGGGTCGGCGCCGCCGTGCGCGGGGAGCCCGTGCGCCGTGGCGGGGCGCGCGTGCCCGCCCCGGTGCCGGCGCGCGACGGCCGGCCGGCCGAAGCGGGCCCGCCGCCGCCCCGGGCGGGCGGTACGGGAGGCCCGTCCGTGGCGCCGCCCCGGGCGGAGGGTACGGGCGGGCCGTCCCCGGCGCCGCCCCGGGCGGAGCTCGCGGGCCCCGCCGTCGCGCCACCCCGGGCGGGGGGTGCGGGGTCCGGCTCGGCGGTGCCCGGGGCGGCGGTGCCCGGGGTGGGAGCCGGGGTTGCGGCTGGGGCCGGGGGCGGCGGGGAGGCGGGCCCCGTCCTGCCGGCCGGCCGCCGCCCGCAGCCCGCGCCGGACTCCCCGGGCCCGTCCCGCGACCCCTCCGCCGCCGCCCCCGGCCCGGCGGAGCGGGAGCGGCCGGTGGCTCCGGGTTCGGGCTGCGGCCCGGCGGCGCGGCCGGAGCCGGGGCGCCCGGCGGAGCCCGGCCGGGAGGGAGCCTCCGGCCCCGGGGAGCGAGGGGGCCCGGCGGGGCCGGACCGGCCCGGGGGTGCGGACCGGCCCGGGGGTGCGGATCGGCCGGATCCGGGGCGTGCGGCGTCCGGCGGCCCGGCGGACGGGCCCGGGGCCGGATCCGGGGCCGCGGGGGGCCCGCGTACGGGCGTCCCCGGCGCCCGGCCCCCCGGGGCGTCGCCGGGGCGTCCGGCCGCCCGGGGCGCGGGGGCCCGCGGGCCCGGCGCGGCACGGGGGAGGGTGGAGGCGGCCTGGTTCGCCGCCGACGACCCCGGGCCGTTCCTCGCGATGATCGCCGCCTTCCTGGGGCGCGGCCTCGGCAAGGGGGCCCGCGCCCTGCGCGGCGTACCCGAACAGGGCCGGCGCACCGCGCGGGCCCCCCGCCAGCGCGGCGGCGAACAGCCGCAGCCGCCGGCCCGCACGCTCCCGCCGGAGGCCCCGGCGGAGCCGGACGAACTGGTGACCCGGTGACCGAGGAGCTGGAGGAGCTGCCGTGAGGCGGACGGACGATCTCGTGGTGATCGGCGCGGGCCCGTACGGCCTGTCGATCGCCGCGCACGCGGCGGCGGCCGGGCTCGCCGTACGGGTCCTGGGGCGCCCCATGGCGTCCTGGCGGGACCACATGCCCGAAGGCATGTACCTCAAGTCGGAGCCCTGGTCCTCCAACCTCTCCGCGCCCGGCGGCCGCCACACCCTCGCCGACTACTGCGCCACCCTGGGCCTGCCCGCCGAGCACGGCAGCCCGCTGCCCATCGGCACCTTCAGCGCGTACGGGCTCTGGTTCGCCCGGCACGCCGGCCTGCCCGAGGTGGAGGAGGCCGTGGTCACCGAGGTCGCCCCGTACGGGGACGGCTTCCTCGTCCGCACCGCGGACGGCCCGCCCCGGCCCGCCCGGACGGTGGCCCTGGCGGTCGGGGTCATGCCCTTCACCCGGTACCCCGACGCACTGCGCGACCTGCCCGGCGGCCACTACTCGCACAGCAGCGGCCACCGGGACCTGTCCCGGTTCGCGGACCGCGAGGTGGCCGTCCTCGGCGCCGGACAGGCCGCACTGGAGACGGCCGCGCTGCTCGCCGAGGCCGGGGCCCGGCCGTGCCTGGTGGCCCGGCGGCCCCGGCTGAACTGGAACACCGTCCCGCAGCCGCTGGAACGCCCCCGGCTGCGCGCCCTGCGCGAACCGCACAGCGGACTCGGCACCGGCTGGCGCAGCTGGGTGTGGTCGGAGCTGCCCTGGGCGGTGCGGCGGCTGCCCGCGCCGACCCGGGAACGGATCGCCGCCACCGCGCTGGGGCCCGCCGGCGCCTGGTGGCTGCGGGAGCGCTTCGAACAGCGGGTGCCGACGCTGCTCGGACACCGCCTGCACCGGGCGGTGGCGGCGGGCGACCGCACCCGCCTCGCGCTGACCACCCCGGCCGGGGAACCCGTCGTCCTGGACACCGCGCACGTCATCGCGGCCACCGGCTTCGCCCCCGACCTGGCCCGGCTGGCCCTCCTGGACGCGGGGCTGCGGGACGCGCTGGCCACCGTCGGCGGCGGCGGGACGCCGGAACTGAGCCCCCGGTTCGAGTCCTCCTGGCCCGGACTCTTCTTCGCGGGGCTGCTGACCGCTCCCTCGTTCGGACCTTCCATGCGATTCGTACACGGCGCGGGCTTCACGGCGGGGAGACTGGTGAGGGGAGTCCTGGCGCGCCTCGGCGCACGGGGCCCGCTGACCGGCACCACCGACGGTGCCGGCCCCGACCGGGCCGGTGCCGGGCATTGCGACGACACATCTCCGCTGAGATCCACCTGAGAGGGGTCCGCGATGGGCGCGGAGCGAGCACAGGGCGGCCGTGGCTGGGTGCGCATCCCCGCCAGCCGCGGGGAGCAGGCCCCGGCCGGGGCGGCGGGAGGCACCCCGTACGCGGGGACGCCGTACGCGGGGACGCCGTACGCGGGCACCCCGTACGCGCCGCGGTCCGCGGCCGCCGCCGGGGCCGGCGCGGCCGCCGGGGCGTTCGCCCCCCGCGATCCGGCCGCCATCTACCTCTCCCTCCTCAAGCGCTGGCGGGAGGCCGGACGCACCCTTCCGGGGCATCCTGACGAGGAGTGGGAGCGGCTCATCTCCCAGCCGTGCTGGCCCGGCCGTTAGGTGGTGTGACGCGTGGCAGCGGCGGAGCGCGACAGACCCGGGCAGGGTGCCCCCGGCCCCGTGACGGGGCCCGGAGAGCGCCTCGCGCTCAACGGCATGGGCAGTTTCGAATGGGACCTCATCGCCGGCACCCTCCTCCTGGACGAGTCCGGCCTGACCGTCTTCGACCTGGAGGCGGAGGAGTTCGACGACACCCCCGAAGGCCTCGGCCTGCGCATCCCCGCCGACGACGCGGCCCGCCTCGCGGACACCGTGGTCGGCGTCCTGGACGGCGGCGGGGAGACGTACGGCGCGTACTTCACCGTGCACCGGCGCGACGGCCGCGACCAGTGGACGCACACCCAGGGCCGGGTGCTGCGGGACCCCGGCGGCACGGCGCTGCGGATCGTCGGGATCGTCCGCGACGCCACCGCCGAGCTCGCCCACGCCACCGTGCTGCGCAAACTGGAGACGGCCCGCACCCAGCAGGCCGCCATCGTGCAGCGCACCACCGAGGCCCTGTCGCGGGCGGTGACGGTGGACGACGTGACCGCCACCCTGACCGGCGCGGGCGCCCTGGAACGCCTCGGGGCCGACGGCCTCGCCCTGGGCCTCGTCGAGAACGGCACCATCAAGATCATCGCGTTGAGCGGGGAGTCCCTGGAGATCCTCAGCGAGCGCCAGTTCACCCGGCTGGACGGATCGCTGCCGCTCTCCCAGGCCGTCCTCAGCAGGAAGGCACGTTTCGTCACCTCCCTCACGGAACTCGCCGCGGAGTTCCCGCTGCTCGCCGACTACCTGAACCGAATCCGCTACGACGCCGCCGCCTACCTCCCGCTCATCGCCCAGGCCAAGGCCATCGGCGGGCTCGTGCTCTTCTACCGGCGGCGCAGCGACTTCAGCCCCGAGGAACGCAACCTGTGCCTCGGCCTGGCCGGCATCGTCGCCCAGTCCCTCCAGCGGGCCCTCCTGTTCGACCAGGAGCGCGAGTTCGCCACCGGACTCCAGGCCGCCATGCTGCCCCGCAGGATCCCCGAGATCACCGGCGGCGAGATCGCCGTGCGCTACCACTCCGCCTGGAGCGGCCGGGAGGTCGGCGGGGACTGGTACGACGTCATCGCCCTGCCCCGCGACCGCGTCGGCATCGTCGTCGGCGACGTCCAGGGCCACGACACCCACGCCGCCGCCATCATGGGCCAGCTGCGCATCGCCCTGCGGGCCTACGCGGGCGAAGGGCACTCCCCGTCCACCGTCCTCGCCCGGGCCTCCCGCTTCCTCGCCGAACTCGACACCGAACGCTTCGCCACCTGCATGTACGCCCAGGTGGACCTGGAGACCGGAGGCGTACGCGCCGCCCGCGCGGGCCACCTCGGCCCGCTCATCCGGCACACGGACGGCCGAACCGGCTGGCCCAACGTGCGCGGCGGCCTGCCGCTGGGCCTCGCGTCCGTCTTCGCGCAGGAGGAGTTCCCCGAGACCCGCCTGGACCTGGTGCCCGGCGAAACCCTCGTCCTGTGCACCGACGGGCTCGTCGAAGAACCCGGCACCGCCATCACCCAGGGCATGGACGCCCTCGCCCACGCCGTGCGCGGCGGCCCCCAGGAAGCCGGTGCGCTCGCCGACCACCTCTCCGACCGGCTCTGGGAACGCTGGGGCTCCGGCGACGACGTGGCCCTGCTCGTGCTGCGCCGCGCCCCGGACCCGGGCACCCACCGCGCCCCGCGCATCCACCAGTACGTCCACCAGGCCGACCCGGAGGGGCTCTCCGACGCCCGCTACGCCCTGCGGCAGGCCCTGCGCGACTGGGGCATGGCCGAGCTCGCCGACGACGTCGAGCTGGCGGCGGGGGAACTGCTGGTCAACGCCCTGCTGCACACCGACGGCGGGGCGGTGCTGACCATGGAGGTGCTGCCCGAACCCGTACGGCGGATCCGGCTGTGGGTCAAGGACCGCTCCAGCGTCTGGCCGCGCCGGCGCACCCCGGGCGAGGCGGCCACGACGGGACGCGGACTGCTGCTCGTCGACGCCCTGGCCACGCACTGGGGGGTGGAGTCCCGAGGGGACGGGAAGGCCGTCTGGTGCGAGTTCGCCCTGGGCGCCGCCCCCCGTGTCCCGGAGTGACCGGATGGTCACTCCGAGTTGTGGCGGGCGGGGCGCGGGGTGATGATGCGGCCATGGAACGGAAGGCAATGACGAAGACGGCGCCGACGGGGACGGCGCCGGGAGCCGCGCGGTCGACGGGGCGCGTGCCGTGCGCCGCCTGAGCCGCGGCGCGGTCACGGGCATCCTGGCGGTGCTGCTGCTGGCGGCCGGGGCGCCGAAGGTGGTGGACTGGACGACGGGTCGCCCGCACGCGGACCCGGGGTGCCAGACGGTCGCGTTCATGTCGATGACGGGCGTCGCGCCCGACTGCCACTGACCGGCTGACGGCCACCGACGACCGCCCGGCCGGGAGCCGCCGGGCGGGCTGGGACCCGCCGGGCGGGCTGGGACCCGCCGGCCGGGCCGGGGCCCGGGCGGGTCCCGGCCCGGCCGGTGCGTCCGGCTTCGGCCGCTAGGCCGTCTCCTCCGGACCTTGCCTGGCCCGCGCCGCCCGGCCCCGCACCTCGCCGCGTTGTCGAGGCCAGTACCGGGGAGCCTCTCCGCCTCGCGCTGCACGGCACCGGACGACGCGGACTCGACCGGCAAGATCCGAAAGAGACGGCCTAGCGGCGGTGGGCCACCCGGACCTCCTGCTCGTCCGCGGCGACGACGTCGATCGCCCGCGGCATCAGCCCGCCGCCGAAGTGGATCTCCTGGATCTCCGCCGTCGCCCGCGCGGTCCCCTCGTGGATCCCCGGGGTCACGGCCAGCCCGCTCCGCGCCTCCCAGCGGTGCTCCATGCCGTCGCAGTGGGCGTCGCCCGCGCCGAGACCGAGGCGGTAGCGGTCGTCCTGCACGAGCGTCACCTTCACCTGAACCGCCCCCGCGGGTGACGACGCCTCGCAGCTGTAGGTCCCGGAAAGGGTGATTGTTCCGTCCCGCTCGATGTCGGCGTGCGGACGGAGGGAAATGTGCTGGTGGTACACCGTGGCCGCGGCGGGGGCCGTGAACAGGGCGGTGGCGGCCAGTGCGGAGAAGGCCGAGAGGGCAATTCGGCGGCCGGGCGTGCGCATTTCTTCCTCCAAGGGGTGTGGATGACGGGATTCCGCCGGAACGCATTGTGCTGGCAGTTGGCGGGCGACGCGCACCGCATCCCCGTGTCGGTGTGTGCAATTGCCCGCTCGGGCGCGTGAGACTGGCCGGAATACTTCCCCGCACCGAAAACCCCCGAAGGGGCCCCGTATGCGCCCGCCCGCGTCCGTCCTCGCCGCCGCCGCTCTCCTTCCCGCCCTGCTGCTCGGTGCCACCGCCTGCCAGAGCGCGCCCGAGGGAGCCGCCCTCGCCCCCGCCGCCGCACCCGCCGTCCCGGTCGACGACGGGGCGCCCGGCGCCGACGAGGACCCGGCCGCGCCGGCCGGCGGGGCGCAGCGCACCGCCGCGAAGGATGCCCATGTGGGTGACTCCGTACGGGTGCAAGGGCTGGAGGTGGGACGGCACCTCCAGGCGGTGCTCGCCGCCTACGTGGACCCCGCGGTCAGCGTCGAGCCGAACTACGGGCCGCCCGCCGGGAAGCGCTGGGTGGCCGCCTCGATGTCGTTCGTCAACGTCGGCGGAGCCTCGTACGGGGCCCTCGGGCGCATGTGGGCGTACGACAGCGCCGGAAAGCGCCACCCGGTGGTGCGCACCGGCGAACTCACCACCGGCAAACCGCTCGTCTTCGATTCCCTCGCCGTCGGCGAGCGGGCCGAGGGGTGGGTGGTGTTCGAAATCCCGGAAAAGGTGCGCATTGTGCGTCTCCAGTACCAGGACGCGAACATGCGGGCGAATTCCGGAGGTGGATTCTGGGCCGTGTAGCCCGCCCGGGTGAAAGGCCGTGAAAGGGCCCGGCGGCGGAGCACTAAGGTGCGGCGCATGACTTCAACGCAAGCCGAAATCGACCGGACCCAGCTCGGCACCCTTTCCGTGCTCGCCTGGATCGGTGACCCCTCCGAAGGCCACGACATCCCGTACCTCCTCGCCTACACGCTCGGCGACGGCCCGCAGGGCCGCGAGGCCGGCGAGAAGGCCGCGCGCGGCCTGCTGGAGGAGATCGGCCTGCCGATCGGCGACGTGGTCATGGACGGCACCCGCAGCCCGCGCACCTTCGCCGTGCAGATCGTCCTCGCGGGCAACCAGGTCGCGCTGACCCTGCCGGGCCTGAACGCGACCTGCACCGCCCCGGACGAGTGGGTCGCCGCGGCCAACGAGAGCGGCCAGGCGTACTTCCTGTTCGCCACGCGCGCCTGGCCCGAGGCCCTCCCCGGCAAGCCCGTGACCCCGGAGATCCTCCAGGGCTTCGCCGGTGACGAGGAAGTCCTCACCAGCAGCGCCCACTGCGTCCTGACCGTGCAGAGCCTGCAGAAGTAGGCGGGTCCGCCGGCGCCGGCGCCGGCGCCGGCGTCAGCGCCGCCGCACCGCACTCCGGCCGCCGGGCTCCCAGCCTGCCCGGTGGCCGGTACCCGCCCGGTCTCCCGTACGGGTTCGACGCGGTTCATCCGTTTCATCCGGTTCAGGGGCGCTCGAAGGCGAACCGCAGCGAACGCACCCGGTTGTCGAAACTGGAACCCGCCAGATCGGGCCGGCCCACCGCGCGCAGCCCCACCGGCCGCGTCAGCAACTCGCGGAACAGGGCCTTCATCTCCACCCGGGCCAGGTGCGCGCCCAGGCAGAAGTGCGGGCCGCCGCCCCCGAAGCCCAGGTGGGGGTTGGGGGAGCGGGTGATGTCGAACGCGTCGGGGTCGGGGAAGACGTCCTCGTCCCGGTTGGCCGACGCGTAGTACAGCACCACCTTCTCGCCGGGCCGCAGCACCAGTCCGCCCAGGGAGTGTTCGCAGGTCACCGTCCGGCGGAACTGGATGATCGGCGTCGAGTGGCGGATCATCTCGTCCACCGCGCCGTCCGCGTACTTCTCGAAGTCCGACAGCAACAGGTCGCGCTGGTCCGGGAAATCGGTCAGCAGCGTCAGCCCGTGCGTGATGGCGTTGCGGGTGGTCTCCACCCCCGCCACCATCAAGAGGCTGAAGAACGCGCCCAGTTGCCGGGCCCCGAGCGCCTGGCCGTCGACGTTCGCGCAGACCAGCGCCGAGATCAGATCGTCGGTGGGGTTCTTGCGCCGCTCCCGGCCGATGCCCGCGACCATGCGCTGCATCCGGGCCAGCGCCCGCAGCCCGCGCCCGGGCATCCGCAGCCGGGACGCCAGGCCGCGCTCGACCCCGATGTTCTCGGAGGCGTGGTTGACCCGGTCGGCGATCTCCGCCCGGTAGCGCTCCGGGATCCCCATCATGTTGCAGATGACCTCCAGGGGCAGCCGGGAGGCCACCGCCGAGACGAACTCCTGCGGCCGTTCCTCCAGTACGTCGTCCACGATCCGGGCCGCGACCGCGTGGATGTCCTCCTCCGCGGCCGCCAGCAGGCGCGGAGTGAACGCCCGCTGCACGATCTTGCGCAGCTGCGCGTGGTCCGGGCCGTCCAGGTTCACCATCGAGTCACCGAACAGCGCCCGCACCCACCGGGCCGGCTCCGGCGTCGTGACGCCCGGCGCGCTCGCGAACACCTTGGGCAGCCGGCTGGCCTCCTGCACGTCCGCGTGCCGCACCAGGGCCCAGTGGCCCGGCCCCTCGGGGACGAACACCGGCGAGGGCAGGGCGCGCAGGCGGGCGAACGCGGCGAGCCGGCGCTCCGGCGGGAGCTGCCAGAAGCCCGGCTCGGCCAGCTCCGCTCCGGGACCGTCCGTGCTGCTGCTGCCGTGCCTTTGCGGGGGGAGTGTCATGGGGGCCGTCTCTTCCTTGTCGCCGTCGCGCGTCGTGCGCCGTGCTGCAGAACGGCGACGGGGGCACGCGGGTGACGGCCGCGGGCCGGGCTCAGGCGCCGACGGCGGCCCGGCCCTGGGCCCGGACCGAGAGGGTCATGCCCACGACCACGGTGGCCGTCGCCACGAGGCCCGCGTAGAGCACCGCGTAGGCGCCCGTCCAGGTGCAGGCGAGGATCGCGAGGGCGGACAGCGGCAGCACCAGCTGCTGGGCGGGGCCCCGCTTGAAGTGGCGCGAGTGCAGCAGCCACACCATCAGCAGGAACAGGGCGGTCGGCACGGTGACGGCGGCGTTCGCGGCCAGCTGCGAAATGTGGGCCTTGCCGACCGCGTGCTCCACCGCGACCTCGATGCCCGCACCGATCGCCGCCCCCGAGGCGAAGATCAGGAGGTGGCCGTAACCCCACGGAATGGCCTGCCGGTTGGAGGTCAGCCGTTCGTGCATCGGCACCGCGAAATAGATCCACCAGGCGGCGAAAACGATCAGCAGACCGCCCGCGGCGATGGGCAGCAGCTCGCCCAGTGCTTCGTGCTCGTCCAGCGCCGACTTCACCGCCACCGTGCTCGCCGCGATGGTCTCGCCGAGCACGATGATGGTGAACAGCCCGTACCGCTCGGCGATGTGGTGCGCGTGCCACGGCGTCTGGTGGCCCCGCTCCGCCAGCACCGGCACCATCAGCTCGGCGGCCACCAACACCAGGAACAGCCACTTCTTGAGCCCGTCCGGAGCGAACAGCAGCGCCACCCAGCCGGCCTGGCAGATCACCAGCCCCGCCGCGTACTTCAGCGCCGCCGCCCGGGCCTGGCCGCTCTCGCCGGCCGCCGCCCGCAGCCACTGCGCCGTCAGCGCCACCCGCATGATCAGGTAGCCGATGACGGCCACCGTCCAGTCGTTCGCGTCGAAGGCCCGGCTCACCCCCGCCGCGTACACGAGCACACCGGCGATCTGCACGAGCGTCGCGATCCGGTACGGCACGTCATCGCAGTCGTAGGCCGAGGCGAACCACGTGAAGTTCATCCACGCCCACCACACCCCGAAGAAGACGAAGAAATAGCCGATCACCCCGGTCCCCGGATGGCCCTCCGCCAGCGCGTGCACCAGGCGCTGGCCCGCCTGCGCGATCGCGACGACGAAACAGAGGTCGAAGAACAGCTCCAGCGGGGTCGCCGCCCGGTGGTCCTCGTCGCGGCTGCGGGCGGTCATCGGTACGTACGTCATACCGCCCAGCACACCAGCGCGCGCCCTCCTAACAGGCGAGGCGCGCGGCCCGCAGCACCCGGGTACCCCGGGCGGACTCGTAGCGCGCCAGCACCAGACGGGCGATCCTCGGGTGGTCGGCCAGCGGCTCGGACACCGTCCAGGCCCCCGCCCCGGCCAGCGCCCGCGCGAACCGGCCCGGAGCCAGCAGGTGCGCCGCCACCGCGATCCGCCCGTACCCGGCCTCCCGCAGCGCCGCCACCGCCCCGGGCACCGTCGGCCCCGCCGAGGTCAGGTACGCCCCGATCACCGGGACCGGCCGGAGCCCGCCCTCGCCGGCCAGCAGCGCCGCCAGCCGCGCGGCACAGTCGGCCGTGCCGTCGTTGCCGCCGGGCCGCGACGATCCCGCCCCGGCCACCACCACCGCGTCGGCCCGCGCGTACGGGCCACGGCGCCGCTCCGCCTCGCGCAGCCGGCCGTGCAACGCCAGGGCCACCTCCGGCTCCCCGCCGAGCCCCTCGGTCAGCACGCAGCCCGTGCCTGCCAGGACCGCCGGGACATCGACCCGCCGGTGATAGCCGTCACCGAGCAGCAGCGGCACCACCACCGCCCGCGGGTGCTCCCGTACGACCTCGGCGAGGGACGGGCGCTGCACATCGAGGTGGCCGACGGCGGCGCGGACGCCGCTCATCGCCTCGACGGCGGAGGTGAGCCGCCCGATGGTCGCAGCCGCGGCCGGGTCCGCGCTTCCGTGGACGGCGAGTACGAGCATGGCTTCCGGCTTCCTCCGACGGCGGGGCCCTCACGGACCCGGGTCTCCCCCCTTCTCCAAGCTAGGCCCGGCCCCGCCCTCCCGGCCCCCGCCCAAGGGCCCGCACCCCGGGCCACAGGTCCCGTGCGGGACAGGACCGCGGGCCCCCGCCGTGGGGCCCTTTTCGGCCCCCGCGGCCCGCGGCGCGGACCTACCGTCGAAAGGGTCGGAACATCGCACGCACCCGGAGTGAGACCCATGGCGCAGACGCTGGTTGTCATCGGCCACGGCATGGTGGGACACCGCCTGCTGGAGGCCCTCGCCGAGCGCGACGCGCTCGCCGGACCGGCGGCGCGGCCGGGCGCCGGCTGGCAGGTGACCGTCCTCGCCGAAGAGCACCGCCCCGCATACGACCGCGTCCACCTCTCCGCCGCGTTCACCGGCGCGACCGCCACCGACCTGGCGCTCGGCGACCCGGACTTCTTCGAGCGGCACGGCATCGACCTGCGGCTCGGGGATCCGGCCCTGAGCATCGACACCGAGGCCCGCACCGTCACCAGCGCCGCCGGCTCAGTCCTCACCTACGACGCCCTCGTCCTGGCCACCGGCTCCTACCCCTTCGTCCCGCCCATCGACGGCGCCGACGCCGAGGGCTGCTTCACCTACCGCACCCTCGACGACGTCGAGGCCCTGACCGCCTATGCCGGCGCCGACCGCGTCCGCAGCGGCGTCGTCATCGGCGGCGGCCTGCTCGGACTGGAGGCGGCGGGCGCCCTGCGCACCCTCGGGCTCGCCACGCACGTGGTGGAGTTCGCACCCCGCCTGATGCCCCTCCAGGTCGACGACGGCGGATCCGCCGCGCTGCGCGCCACCATCGAGTCGATGGGCGTGGCCGTGCACACCGGCGTCGGCGCGGCCGGCGTCCAGGTCCGCACCGACGGCCGCGCGCAGGCCCTGCGACTGACCAGCGGCGAGGAGATCGGCGCCGACGTCGTGGTCTTCTCGGCCGGGGTCCGCCCCCGCGACCGGCTGGCCCGCGAGTGCGGACTGGCGGTCGGCGACCGGGGCGGCGTGGTCGTGGACGCGCACTGCCGCACGAGCGACCCGTACGTGTACGCGCTCGGCGAGTGCGCGCAGACCGCGGACGGCAAGGTGTACGGCCTGGTGGCACCGGGCTACCAGATGGCGGAGGCCGTGGCCGACGCACTGGCGGGCCCGGGCGAGGCGGTCTTCACCGGCGCGGACACCTCGACCAAGCTGAAGCTGATGGGAGCCGACGTGGCCTCCTTCGGTGACCCCTTCGCCCCCGAAGGCCGTGACGGGGCCGTCTCCGTCGTCTTCTCCGACGCCCGCGAGGGCGTCTACAAGAAGCTCCTGCTCGGCCCGGACGGCGCCCTGCTCGGCGGGATCCTCGTCGGCGACGCGCAGGCCTACGGCTCGCTCAAGCCGCACGCCGGCCGACAGCTGCCCGCCCCGCCCGAAGCCTTCATCCTGCCCGTGTCCGAGGGCACACCCCCGCCCGGCGCGGACGCACTGCCCGACGACGCCGTGGTGTGCTCCTGCCACAACGTCACCAAGGGCCACGTCCGGGCCGCCGTGGCCGCCGAGTCCCTCACCGACGTCGGCGGGATCAAGAAGTGCACCAAGGCGGGCTCCGGCTGCGGAGGCTGCGTCGGCACCCTCCAGGCCGTCCTGGACGCCGAGCTCGCGGCCGCGGGCATCGAGAAGCCGCGCGGGCTGTGCGAGCACTTCACCCTCACCCGCGCCGAGATCTACGGGAAGGTCCACGCCGAGCGGATCCGCAGCTTCAGCGAACTGCTGGAGGCCTACGGCGAGGGCGGCGAAGGCTGCGCCGTCTGCAAGCCGGTCGTCGCGAACGTCCTGGGCACCCTCGCCCCCGACCTCGGACTCGGCCACATCCTGGACGGAGAACAGGCCTCGCTCCAGGACTCCAACGACCTCTTCCTCGCCAACCTCCAGAAGGACGGCAGTTACTCCGTTGTCCCGCGCGTGGCCGGCGGCGAGATCACCGCCGAGCAGGTCATCGCCCTGGGCGAGATCGCCCGGGACTACGGCCTCTACACCAAGATCACCGGCGCGCAGCGGATCGGACTCTTCGGGGTCCGCAGGGAGCAGCTCCCCGACATCTGGCGCCGCCTGGGCGGAGCCGGCTTCGAGTCCGGCCAGGCCTACGGCAAGTCCCTGCGCGCCGTGAAGTCCTGCGTCGGGGCCCGTTTCTGCCGCTTCGGCCAGGGCGATTCCATCCAGCTCGCCATCGATCTGGAGCTGCGCTACCGGGGCCTGCGGACCCCCCACAAGTTCAAGGGCGGGGTCTCGGGCTGCCTGCGCGAGTGCGCCGAGGCCCGCGGCAAGGACATCGGCGTGATCGCCACCGCCAACGGCTGGAACCTCTACGTGAGCGGCAACGGCGGCGCCACCCCGCGCCACGCCGACCTGCTGGCCTCCGACCTCACCACCGCCGAACTGTTCGCGCTCGTCGACCGGTTCCTCATGTACTACATCCGCACCGGCGAACGGCTGGAGCGGACCGCCGCCTGGATCGAACGCCTGGAGGGAGGCATCGGCCACCTGCGCGAGGTCCTCATCGAGGACTCCCTCGGCATCTGCGGGGAACTCGAGGCGCAGATGGAGCGTCACGTGGCGGCCTACCAGGACGAGTGGCAGGCGGTACTGGAGGACCCCGCGGCGCTGGAGCGCTTCGCCGCGGTCGACCTCTCCGCCACCGGCCTGCCCACCGTCGACTTCGGCGGGACCGCCCTCGCCGCTGCTGCCGCCGGTACGGGTACGGACACGGCCATCGGCATGGGTGCCGGCTCGGCCCCGGCGACGGGTACGGGCACGGGGACGGGCACGGGTGTGGGCCCGGACGGGGACACGGGTACGGTCACACCGGGCCCCGTCCTGGAGCCCGGCCGGGGCCGCACCGCGGTCCTCCCCGACGGGACGCAGGCCGCCCTCTTCAAGGACCGTGCGGGCACCGTCTACGCCGTCGGCAACCGGGACCCCTTCTCCGGCGCCGACGTGATCGCCAACGGCATCATGGGTACCCGCGACGGGGTGCCCGTCGTCACCTCGCCGATGCACAAGCAGGTCTTCGACCTGCGCACCGGCATCTGCCTGGACGACCCCGAGGTTTCCCTGCCGCTGGTCGACGTCCCCTGACGGGCTGACCAACGGACCGTGGGCGATGGGACCTTGTCCTGTCGCCCACACGACGTTCGCCCCTGCCGCGAGGACCCCCAGGAGGCGGAGTCTGGATAGGTCAGGACAAATCTCAACGTTCAGGACCACGCCATGAGTTCCGCCACGCAGCAAGCGCCAGGGGTGCTCGCCGATCCGGCGCAGTACCGCCCGGGCCGCACCATTACCGACTGGACGCCGGAGGATCCGTCCTTCTGGCGCTCCACCGGCAAGAGGGTCGCCACCCGAAATCTGTGGATCGCGGTGCCGGCACTTCTGGTGGCCTTCGTGGTCTGGCAGGTCTGGAGCATCACGGCGACCAACCTCAAGGACGTCGGCTTCGGCTTTTCGCAGTCGCAGCTGTTCTGGCTGACCGCCGTTCCGGGCATCACCGGAGGCACCGCGCGGATCTTCTACACCTTCCTCGGCCCGATGATCGGGCAGCGCCGCTTCACAGCGCTTTCGACGGTGGTGCTGATCGTTCCGCTGCTGTGGCTGGGCTTCGCGGTGCAGAACACCGACACGTCCTACGGAACGATGATCGCCATCGCCGCGCTGTGCGGCATCGGCGGAGCGAACTTCTCCTCCTCGCTGGCCAACATCGGCTTCTTCTACCCCAAGCAGGAGAAGGGCAACGCAACCGGGATCAACGGCGGCCTGGGCAACCTCGGCGTCTCCGTGGTCCAGCTGCTGACCCCCATCCTGATCACCTCCTCGGTGCTGGCGATCGGCGCGGGCCAGAAGAAGGCGAACGGCACGGAGATCTACCTCCAGAACGCCGCCTTCGTGTGGGTTCCGGTCCTGATCGTGCTCGCGGCCGTGGCCTGGTTCGGCCAGAACGACCTCAAGGTCGCCTCCACCCCCTTCAGCCAGCAGAAGATCATCTTCAAGCGCAAGCACAACTGGCTGATGACCTGGCTCTACGTCGGAACCTTCGGCTCCTTCATCGGCTTCGCCGCCGCGCTTCCGCTGCTGATCAAGACGACCTTCCCGGCGTACTCGGTCGCGACGTACGCCTGGATGGGACCTGCGCTGGGCGCACTGGCCCGCTGGGCGGGCGGCTGGATCGCCGACAAGCTGGGCGGGGCCCGGGTGACCATCCTGTCCTTCGTGGGCATGGCCGCCTCGATCATCGGCGTCATCAACTTCCTGCCGGGCGGCAACGACGCCGGCTCCTTCTACGGCTTCTTCTTCTGCTTCCTCGCCGCGTTCTTCTTCTCGGGCATCGGCAACGGCTCCACCTTCCGGCAGATCCCGGTCATCTTCCGGGCCCAGCACCTGAAGGGCCTGACCGAAGGCACGCCGCAGTACGCGGCAGCGCTCAAGCAGGCGGAGATCGAGTCGGGTGCGGTGACGGGCTTCACGGCCGCCATCGCCGCGTACGGCTTCTTCTTCATCCCGGCGATGTTCGCCAACTTCGCGGTGACCAGCGCCATGTGGGGCTTCGTGGGCTTCTACGCCAGCTGTGTGGTCGTGGCCTGGTGGTTCTACGCCCGCAAGGGCGCGGAAGCACCGAGCTAACCGTCCCGCGAGCCCGCCCGGCCCCCACGCCCGGTCACCCCGCCGGGCACGCTCGGCGCGGGCCCGCGGTCCCCGGGCCGGGCCGCCGTCCTCACGGGCCGCCCCGGCAAGCTCCCGCAGGACCGGGCAGGCGCCCGCGAGGGCGAGCCGCGGGCGCAGGCCTGTCGGGCGGGCGTACGGACGCCTGCCCGCGGCGGCCGTACGCCGGCGCCGCGCGCCGTCGCCACGCCCGTCCCCCTCCCCGCGAAAGGCGCCCCCGTGCTCGGCATGTTCCTCCAGCTCGCCGTCATGGTCGCGGCCATCTGGCTCGGCTCCCGCAAGGGAGGCGTGGCCATGGGCCTGTGGGGAGCGGTCGGGGTGTTCGTGCTGGCCACCGTCTTCGGGGTGGCGCCCGCCGACATCTCCGGCATCGTGGACGTGATGCTGATCATCCTCGCGGTGATCATGGCCGCGGCCGCGATGGAAGCGGCGGGCGGCATCGACCACCTGGTGGGCCAGGCCGAGCGCGCGATCCGGCGCAACCCCCGGCGGGTCGTGTTCGTGGCGCCCCTGGTGTCCTGGGCCTTCACCCTCGGGGCCGGTACGGCGCATGTCTTCTACCCCCTCCTGCCCGTCATCCACGACGTCGCCCGCGAGGGCGGGGTACGCCCCGAGCGGCCCATCGCCGTCTCCTCCATCGCCGCCACCTTCGGCATCACCGCCTCCCCGGTCTCCGCCGCCATGGCGGCCATGATCGTGATGTTCGACGGGGACGGCTGGAACCTGCCCCGCATCATGGCCGTCGCGGTGCCGGCCACCCTGCTGGGCGTCCTCGTCGCCGCGACCGTGCAGTCCAGGGTCGGCAAGGAGCTGCACCAGGACACCGAGTACCTGCGCAGGCTGGCCGCCGGTGAGATCGAGGCCCCCGCCCCCGCCGAAGCGGGCTCGCGCCCGCCGCCGCGACCGCGGGCGCGCTGGTCCGCGTACCTCTTCCTGGCCGGGACCGTCGCCGTGGTCGTCAGCGGTCTCTTCCCCTCCCTGCGCCCCACGGCGGGCAAGGGGCCGCTGTCCATGCCGGCCACCATCGAGATCCTGATGATGGCCGTGGCCGCACTGATCCTGCTGTGCTGCGACGTCGACGCCAAGCGGATCCCCGGCACCGAAGTGGCCCGCTCGGGCCTGGTCGCCGTCATCGGCGTCTTCGGGCTGTCCTGGCTGGGCCTCTCCTTCATCGGCGCCAACGAGGCCCGGATCACCAGCGCGCTCGGCGGCATCGCACGATCCCACCCCTGGTTCTTCGCGATCATGCTGCTGCTCCTCTCCGCTCTGCTGTTCAGCCAGGCCACCACCACCAAGGCGCTGATGCCGCTCGGGCTCGCGCTCGGCATACCGGCCCCGCTCCTGATCGCGATGTGGCCCGCGGTGAACGGCTACTTCCTGCTGCCGACCTACGGAACCTTCATCGCGGCGATCAACTTCGACCGGACCGGCACCACCCGGGTCGGCCGGCTCGTCGTCAACCACTCCTTCATGCTGCCGGGGCTCGTCACGACGTGCGTCGCGGTGTCCACAGGCTTCGCGATGGTGCAGATCATCTGACCGGTCCGCTTCTGCCGACATTCTTGTGAATACATTCACAAGCGCACGATGGACCTTCGACCCCCGCGAACCCGCAGGTCAACAAGGAGACAGTCGACAAGTCGATCAAACCGGCGGGACCTTCGGCCGTCACCTCAGGACCAACGCGGCCCCAAATGATCGATCAAAAGGCGTGCAATGGAGACAAGCAATGAGGCGACTCGGAAGGTGCCGGCCATGACTGCCACCCCTGCGGAAACCACGAAGAACGGCGAGGCCTGGGAGGGCTTCAAGGGCGGTCTGTGGCGCGATGCCATCGACGTCCGCGACTTCATCCAGCAGAACTACACGCCGTACGAGGGTGACGACTCCTTCCTCGCCGGCCCCACCGAGCGCACGACCGCCGTGTGGAAGGCGATCACGGACAAGTTCCCCGAGGAGCGGGAGAAGGGCGTCTACGACGTCGCCCACGACATCCCCTCGACGATCACCGCCCACGCCCCCGGCTGGATCGACCGCGACAAGGACCTCATCGTCGGCCTCCAGACCGACGCCCCGCTCAAGCGCGCGATCATGCCGTACGGCGGCTGGCGCATGGTCGCCGGCGCCCTGGAGACCTACGGGTACCCCGTATCCCAGGACCTGGAGAAGGTCTTCACCGAGTACCGCAAGACCCACAACGCCGGCGTCTTCGACGCCTACACCCCCGAGATCCGCGCCGCCCGCAAGGCCGGCATCGTCACCGGCCTCCCGGACGCCTACGGCCGCGGCCGCATCATCGGCGACTACCGTCGCGTCGCCCTCTACGGCGTCGACCGCCTCATCGCCTTCAAGAAGGAGGAGAAGGAGGAACTCAACGCCCTCCCCGCCGGCAACCGCCCGCTGGAGGAGACGATCCGCCTGCGCGAGGAACTCTCGGAGCAGATCCGCGCCCTGGCCGAACTCAAGACGATGGCCGCCTCCTACGGCCACGACATCTCCGCCCCGGCCACCACCGGCCGCGAGGCCATCCAGTGGCTGTACTTCGCCTACCTCGCCGCCGTGAAGGAGCAGAACGGCGCCGCGATGTCCCTCGGCCGCACCTCCACCTTCATCGACGTCTACCTCCAGCGCGACATCGAAGCCGGCCTCCTCACCGAGGAGCAGGCCCAGGAACTGGTCGACGACTTCATCATCAAGCTGCGCATCGTCCGCTTCCTGCGCACCCCGGACTACGACGAGCTGTTCTCCGGCGACCCCACCTGGGTCACCGAATCCATCGCCGGCATGGGCGAAGACGGCCGGCCGCTGGTCACCAGGACCTCCTTCCGCTACCTCCAGACCCTCTACAACCTCGGCCCCGCGCCCGAGCCGAACATGACGGTCTTCTGGTCGCCCCAGCTGCCCCAGGGCTTCAAGGAGTTCTGTGCCCGCGTCTCGATCGACACCTCCTCGGTGCAGTACGAATCCGACGAGCTGATGCGCCCGCGCTTCGGCGACGACACCGCCATCGCCTGCTGCGTGTCGGCGATGCCCGTCGGCAAGCAGATGCAGTTCTTCGGCGCCCGCGTGAACCTCGCCAAGACCCTCCTCTACGCGATCAACGGCGGCCGCGACGAGAAGTCCGGCGACCAGGTCGGGCCCGAGACCGGGGCGCTCACCTCCGAGGTCCTCGACTACGACGAGGTCATGGCCAAGTTCGACGAGCAGATGGAATGGCTCGCCGCGACCTACGTCCACGCCCTCAACGTCATCCACTACATGCACGACAGGTACGCCTACGAGCGCATCGAGATGGCACTGCACGACCGCGACGTGCGCCGCACGATGGCCTGCGGCATCGCCGGCCTGTCCGTCGCCGCCGACTCCCTCTCCGCCATCAAGCACGCCAAGGTCACCGCCCTGCGCGACGAGACGGGCCTCGCCACCGACTACACCGTCGACGGCGCCTACCCGGCCTTCGGCAACAACGACGACCGCGTCGACGACATCGCCGTCTGGCTCGTCGAGGAGTTCATGAAGAAGGTCCGCAAGCACGAGACCTACCGCGGCGCCGAGCACACCCAGTCCGTCCTGACCATCACCTCGAACGTCGTCTACGGCAAGAAGACCGGCAACACGCCGGACGGACGCCGCGCCGGCGAGCCGTTCTCCCCCGGCGCCAACCCGATGAACGGACGCGACACCCACGGCTACGTCACCTCGGCGCTGTCGGTCGCGAAGCTGCCCTACGAGGACGCCGAGGACGGCATCTCGCTGACCAACACCGTCACCCCCGACGGCCTGGGCCGCACCCCCGAGGAGCGCATCAAGAACCTCGCGGGCGTCCTGGACGGCTACATGGCCAGCGACGGCTTCCACATGAACGTGAACGTCCTCAATCGCGACACGCTCATGGACGCCATGGAGCACCCGGAGAACTACCCGCAGCTCACCATCCGCGTCAGCGGATACGCGGTGAACTTCGTACGCCTCACCCGGGCGCAGCAGCTCGACGTGCTGAACCGCACGTTCCACGGCTCGCTCTGACCGAGCCCCCGGGGGCCCACGGGCCCCGTGCCCGTACGGCCCACGAAGCCGCGCGGCCCGGGGCCGGGCCCTCACCCCGGCCCCGGGACCGCGCACACCGCGCACCGCGCACCGCCCGCCGTGCACCGCACGCCGTGCACCGCACGCCGTGCACCGCACACGCCCCACGGACACCAGATCACCTCTGGAGCACCTGCCATGACCGTCCTCTTCGGTACGAGCATCCCCGTCGGCCAGGCCAACGCCACCCTCACCGGCCCCGGTGAGGGTGCCGCCCGCCGCACCGACGCCACCGCCAGCGCCTGCCAGACCCCGGCCGCCGCCGCGACCCAGCGGCCGAGCGAGGGCTCGGTGCACTCCTGGGACCTCTCCACCGGCGTGGACGGCCCCGGCACCCGCTTCGTCACCTTCCTCGCCGGCTGCCCGCTGACCTGCCTGTACTGCCACAACCCCGACACCATGCGGATGCGCAACGGCAAGCGCACCTCCGCCGACGACGTCATCGCCGAGGCGGGCAAGTACACGCGGTTCATCTCCGCGTCCGGCGGCGGCGCCACCATCTCCGGCGGCGAGCCCCTGCTCCAGCCCGTCTTCGCCGGCGAACTGCTGCACCGGATGAAGAACGACCTCGGCCTGCACACCGCCCTCGACACCTCCGGTTTCCTCGGAGCCCGGGCCACCGACGCCCTGTTGCGCGATGTCGACCTGGTGCTGCTCGACATCAAGTCCTGGGACCGGGAGACGTACAAGAAGGTCACCGGCCGGCCGCTGGAGCCCACGCTGGACTTCGCCCGCCGCCTCGCCGGCCTGGGCAAGGAGGTGCACCTGCGGTTCGTGCTGGTGCCCGGTCTCACCGACGCGCGCGAGAACATCGAGGGCGTCGCGTCCTTCGCCGCCACCCTCGGCAACGTCTCGCGGGTCGACGTACTGCCCTTCCACAAGCTGGGTGAGAGCAAGTGGCAGGCCCTGGACATGCCCTTCACGCTGCACGACACCCCGTCGCCCACCGCCGGGCAGGTCGCGGAGGCCAAGGCGCTCTTCGCCGGGCACGGGCTGAACGCCGTCTGATCCCGTTCGGCGTAACCGGAGACTCCCCAGAACGGGCTGAAACGGTACATACCACCTAGCGTGGTGCTGTGTCCGAGCCCACAGAAGTCCTCGCCGCAGCCCCGCCACCGCCCGGGGACCCCGAGACCACACCGCCGGCACGGCGGTCCGTCGCCGCACGGGCCACCCTGGCCGGCACCCTCGTTTCGCTCCTGCTCGTCGTCGCGATCGTGCTGGGCAGCCGCCTGCTGCGCGACTTCGACTCCGCGCTGCTGCCGTACGCCGTCGCCACCGTCTTCCTGGCCTTCGGCGTCGCCTACCGCTACACGGTGTGGGTCTCCGCGCCCGGCGCCCGCCGCCTCTTCAAGAAGGGCTTCGGCAGCTTCTTCTCGGTGGAGAACTTCAAGAAGGCACCCACCGCCCTGCCGAAGATGATCGCTACCTACCTCGGCTTCCAGAAGTTCCTCGGCGCCCGCTCGCGCGCCCGCTGGGCCGCCCACCAGCTCATCTTCTGGGGCTGCCTGCTGGCCGCCGCGATCACCTTCCCGCTCACCTGGGGCTGGTTCACCTTCACCTCGGACAGCGGCTCGGGTCCCGGTTACGAGATGCGGATCTGGGGCTTCAAGATCATCGGATTCGACTCGCTCAACATCGTCGGCTGGCTGATGTTCCACGGCCTGGACATCGCCGCCGTCCTCGTCATCCCCGGCGCCTGCTACTTCCTGTGGCGCCGCATGAAGGACCGCGGAGCCATCACCGGCCAGCGCTTCGCCTACGACCTGCTCCCGCTGATCTGCCTCATCGTGATCGCGGTGACCGGCCTGCTGCTGACCTTCTCGTCGATCTTCCTGCACGGCGGCGGCTACGAGTTCCTGGCCATCCTGCACATGGTGTCGGTGGTGTTCACCCTCATCTACATCCCCTTCGGGAAGTTCTTCCACATCGTCCAGCGCCCGGCCGCCGTCGGCATGCAGCTCTTCAAGTACACCGCCCGCCAGGACGACGAGATCTTCGCCTGCAAGCGCTGCGGCGAGCCCGTCGACACCGCCCCCTACGTCGAGAACCTGCGCGGGACGATGAAGGACCTGAAGCTCGGCTTCGACGCCTGGGCCGAGTACTGCCCGCGCTGCAAGCGGGTCCTGCGCGGCAACGCCTATCTGAGCCACGTCAAGAAGGGGTTCAAGTGACCGCGACGGATCCGGCCCAGCCGGCCACCCTGCCCCAGTCCCAGTCCCAGTCCCAGTCCCAGTCCCAGTCCCAGCCCCTTCCCCTCGACCCGTCGATCGCCCCGCCCGGCACCCGCAACTTCCGCGACGCCGGCGGCATCCCCGCGGACCAGTGGCACGCCGACCAGAACGGCGAGACCCTCGTCCCCACCCACTGCTGCTTCTGCGGCGTGCAGTGCGGCATGTACCTGCGGGTGGACAAGGGCGGCAAGGTCTTCGGCGTCGAACCCCGCAACCACGACATCAACCGCATGCGGCTGTGCCCCAAGGGCATCAACGCCTACCAACAGGTCAACCATCCCGACCGGCTGACCGCACCGCTGATGCGCCGCTCGCGCGACGAGGAGTTCCAGGAGGTCTCCTGGGACGAGGCCCTCGACTTCACCGTCTCCGAAGTACGGCGCATCCAGCAGGCCCACGGCAACGACGCCTTCGGACTGCTCGGCGGTGCCAGCCTGTACTCGGAGAAGACCTACCTCGTGGGGAAGTTCGGCCGGGTCGCCCTGAAGACCCGGCACGTCGACTACAACGGGCGCCTGTGCATGGTGAGCGCCGCCGGAGCCAACAAACTGGCCTTCGGCATCGACCGCGCCGCCAACCCCTTCTCCGACATCCTGCTCACCGACTGCCTGCTGATCGCCGGGTCCAACGTCGGCGAGTGCTTCCCCGTCATGACCCAGTACGTGTGGGGCGCCCGCGACCGCGGCGCCTCGCTGATCGTGGTCGACCCGCGCGAGACCGCGGTCGCCCGCACGGCCGACGTACACGTCGCCCTCAAACCCGGTACCGACTCGGCCTTCTTCAACTCGGTCCTCCACGTGATCGTCGCCGAGGGCCTCACGGACGAGGCCTACCTCGCGGCGCACACCACCGGCTGGGAAGAGGTCCGCCGGACGGTGCAGGACTACCCGCCCGCACGGTCGGCCGCGATCTGCGGGATCCCGGAGGAACAGATCGTCCAGGTGGCCCGGATGTTCGGCCGGGCCGGCCGGGCCATGGCCTTCCACGCCCGCGGCGTCGAGCACCACTCGCAGGGCGTCGAGAACTGCCTCTCGATCATCAACATGTGCGTGGCCACCGGGAACCTCGGCAAACCGGGAGCCGGCTACGGCACCATCACCGGCCAGGGCAACGGTCAGGGCGGCCGCGAACACGGACAGAAGTCCGACCTGCTGCCCGGCGGGCGTTCCATCATGAACGAGGAGCACCGACGCCAGATCTGCCGCATCTGGGGCATCGAGGAGTCCGAACTCCCGGTGGCCGGAACCTCCATGATGGAGATGGTCTGGCAGATGCAGCGCCAGGAGATCCGCGGCCTCATCGGCATCTGCAACAACCCCTTCGTCTCCCTGCCCAACTACCAGGTGGTCAAGGAGGGGTACGACACGCTCGAATTCCATGCGCAGTTCGACTTCTTCCTCTCAGAGACCGCCAACAACGCACATGTCGTCTTTCCGGTCACCGTCTGGGCGGAGGACGAGGGCGTCATGGCCAACACCGAGGCGCGCGTCGTCAAGCACAACAAGGCGCAGGAGCCGCCCGCCGGCGTCCGCACCGACACCTGGGTGATGTGCGAACTCGCCCGCCGCCTCGGCGCCGGGGACAAGTTCGACTTCGCCGGCTCCCGCGAGGTGTTCGAGGAGCTGCGGATCGCCTCCGCCGGCACCGTGAACGACTACTACGGGATCACGTACGAGCGCCTGGAGGAGACCGGCGGGATCATGTGGCCCTGCCCCTCCACCGACCACCCCGGTACTCCGCGGCTGTTCGAGGGCGGCAAGACGTACCACCCCGACGGGAAGATCCACCTGCAGGTCGTCGAGTGGCACGCGCCGATGGACCCGTACACCGAGGAGTACCCGCTCTCGCTCACCACCGGGCGGACCGTCGCGCACTTCCTGTCCGGGAACCAGACGCGCCGCCTGGGCGCACTCGTCGAGCAGACCCCGCGCCCCTGGGTGGAGGTCCACCCCTCGCACGGGTTCCGCGACGGAGACCCCGTCCGCGTCGTCACCCGTCGCGGCAGCGAGGTGTTCCCCGCGCTGGTCACCGAGGCCATCCGGCCCGACACCGTCTTCATCCCGTACCACTGGCCCTACCCGACGGCCGCGAACGCCCTGACCGTCGACGCCCTCGACCCCCGCTCGAAGATCCCCGAGTACAAGGTCTGCGCCGCCAGGATCGAGGCCGCCGGGCAGGTCGACGAGGTGCCGGCGCCGCCCATGCCGCCCGGACAGCAGGCCTACCCCGAGGCCCAGGGCTCCCGCACCGACCCCCTGCCGCCCACGTCCTCCCAGGGGCGTGGCACGGCGGAGAGGAGCTGACGCGCCATGATGGGCCGCACGATCTTCATCGACCCGGGCCGGTGCATCGGCTGCCAGGCCTGCGTCTCCGCCTGCCGCGAATGCGACTCGCACCGCGGCAAGTCGATGATCCACCTGGACTACACCGACCACGGCCAGTCCGTGGCCTCGCTGCCGACCGTGTGCATGCACTGCGAGGACCCGGTCGCGCCCTGCGCCGAGGTCTGCCCCGCCGACGCGATCCTCGTGACCGCCGACGGAGTGGTCCAGCAGGCCGACACCACCCGCTGCATCGGCTGCGCCAACTGCGTCAACGCCTGCCCCTTCGGGGTCCCGAAGATCGACCTCCAGGCGAAGCTCCAGATGAAGTGCAACCTCTGCTACGACCGCACCGCCTACGGCCTGGCTCCCATGTGTGCCACCGTCTGCCCGACCGGGGCCCTCTTCTACGGAACCCTCGAAGAGCTCCAGGCCGAACGGCCCGGCGTCCAGGTCGCCGACTCCTTCGTCTTCGGCGACGTCATGGTCAGCACCGGCGTGGCGATGGTCGTACCCGCCGACAAGGTCCAGTGGCCCGTACCCGGCGGGCTGCCCATCGTCGAGGTGAACGGAGTGGACGTCCGATGAGCGTCACCGAACAGCCCGCTCCCGCGCCGGGCCAGGATCCCGGCGGCGACGCCGCCGCCGAGCAGCTGCGCGACCGGATCAGCGCCGATTCCCTCACCACCCGCCGCGACTACCTGCGCATCGTCGCCACCGTCTCCGGTGGCCTCGCCATCGGCGGAGTCGGCGTCGCCGCCGGCATCCTGCACCGGCACGGCGACAGCGAGACGCTGCCCGCACCGAAAAAGGTCACCGACCGGCTGGCACCGGGTCAGTCCATCGCCTTTCGGTATCCCGGCGAAGAGGACCGGGCCCTCGCGGTCCGGCTCGGCGACGGCAGCCTCTTCGGCTACTCGGCGGTCTGCACCCACCTGGCCTGCGCCGTCCTCTGGCGCGAGGACCGGGGCCCCGAGGGGGAGCTCTACTGCCCCTGCCACGAAGGCGTCTTCAGCGCACGCACCGGCGAGGTGACGGCCGGCCCGCCACCTCGCCCGCTGCCCCGGATCCTGCTGACCGAGCTGGCGGACGGCAGCGTCTGGGCCACGGCCACCGCCCGGTCGGGAGAGCCGCTCAAGGACGCCCTGTGCCGGCAGTTCGGCGACTCCCACCCCGACGCCTCGCGCCAGCTGGGCTGCCCCGGAGCGGCCCGCACCGCCGGCACCGCGCGCACTACCGGCACCGCGCGCACCACCGGCGCCACCGAAAGCGGGCGGACATGAGCGAAGCCCAGCCCCCTCCCCGCCCCGACTACCGCCCGGGCAGCGCCGACGCCCGCCTGAACCGGCCCGTACGCGAGCGGTACCCGCAGATCCGCCCCACCAGCGGCTACGGCGACCCGCGCGTCCGGCACACCGGCCCCGGCCCGGGTGCCGGCACGGAACAGGAGCCGGAACGCTCCTCCAAGCTCAACGCCCGACTGGCCCTGGCCCTCACCGTCGTGATCGGACAGCTCTGGGCGCTGACCGTGACCGTCAACGAGTGGATGGAGGGCAACACCGCCACGGCCTGGTGGGGGGCGGGATTCCTGATCCTGTCCTTCCTCGCCGTGATCGGCCTCTGGCTCCTCGACCCGAAGGACCGATGACCATGTCCATCCGCACCAACGGCGGCTCCTCGGTGCGCTCGCACCGAGCCGAGACCTACAAGCCCGGCGCCACCATCGGGGACTGGCGTCCCGAGGACGACGGCTTCTGGCAGTCCACCGGCCGGCGGGTCGCCCAGCGCAACCTCTGGGTCTCCATTCCGGCCCTGATGCTCGGCTTCGTGGTCTGGCAGGTCTGGTCGGTCACCGTCGTCAAGCTGAACGACGTCGGCTTCGGCTTCTCCAAGTCGCAGCTGTTCTGGCTGACCGCCATCCCCGGCATCACCGGCGGCACCTTCCGGATCCTGTACACCTTCATCGGGCCGATCTTCGGCGAGCGGAAGTTCACGGCCTTCAGCACGATCATCCTGGTCGCCCCCATGCTGTGGCTGGGCTTCGCGCTCCAGGACAACTCCACGCCCTACTGGGAGCTGGCGCTCATCGCGGCCGTCTGCGGGATCGGCGGCGCCAACTTCGCCTCCTCCATGGCCAACATCGGCTTCTTCTTCCCCAAACGGGAGAAGGGCAGCGCCAACGGCCTCAACGGAGGTCTCGGCAACCTCGGTGTGAGCGTGGTCCAGCTGGTCGCGCCCCTGGTGGTCACCGCCGCCGTCCTGGGCGCCCCCGCGGGCGGACCGCAGCACGACGCGAAGAAGAACACGGACATCTGGCTGCAGAACGGCGCGTTCCTGTGGGTCCCGCTGCTGGTGATCATGGCGCTGCTGGCCTGGTTCCTGATGAACGACCTCAAGGTGGCAGCGGCCCCCTTCAGCGAGCAGAAGATCATCTTCAAGCGCAAGCACAACTGGCTGATGACCTGGCTCTACGTCGGCACCTTCGGGTCCTTCATCGGCTTCGCCGCCGGCCTGCCCCTCCTGATCAAGAACAACTTCGAGGCGCAGGGTTACCAGGCCACCACCTACGCCTGGATCGGCCCATTCATCGGCGCCCTCATGCGCTGGGCCGGAGGCTGGCTCTCCGACAAGATCGGCGGCGCCAGAGTGACCATGCTGTCCTTCGTCGGCATGGCGGCCTCCCTGGTGGTCGTGATCTTCGCGCTTCCCGCGGGCAGCGACCAGGGCAGCTTCTGGGCGTTCTTCATCGGCTTCCTGGCGGCCTTCGCCTTCTCCGGGCTGGGCAACGGCTCGACCTTCCGCCAGATCCCGGTCATCTTCCGGGACCAGCACATGCGCCAGGCCGAGGGCCAGGGCCCCGAGGGGCAGGCGGCCGCGCTGAAGCAGTCGGAGATGGAGTCGGGCGCCGTCACGGGCTTCTCCTCCGCCATCGCCGCCTACGGCTTCTTCTTCATCCCGGCGATGTTCGCGGCCATGGCCGTCACCAACGCGCTGTGGCTGTTCATCGGCTTCTACGCGACCTGCCTCGTCGTGTGCTGGTGGTTCTACGCGCGCAAGGGCGCGGAAGCCCCCAGCTGACCGGAGCGGGCGGCGGGGGCGGCCGTACTCTGGAGGCATGAGCACCTCCGCCGCCCCCGACCCGCGTCCCGAACCCGCCGCGACCCCGCATCCGGCGCCGAAGCCGGACCCGAAGCCCAGGCCGAAGCTGGTCTTCGACGACCCGCTGGACCAGCAGTCCTCGGACGACACCGACCGGGGCTGGGGCGAGCGGCCGGCCGCCGGCGGCAGCGCGGCCGACCTGGCCCGCTTCCTCGACGAGAAGCCCCCGCACCACATCTGATCCGGCGGACCGGTCAGAACGCGTCGCGCGTGCCCGAAGCCGCTCCGCCGCCGCCGTTCGGACCCCGCTGCGCCACCAGGGCGTCGCGGATCTCCTTGAGGACCTCCAGCTCGGTGATCTCCATGGTCTCCTTCACGCCCTCCTTGGCCTTGCGGCGCGCCTCCTGCCGGGCGAGGTACTTCGCCATGGGCAGGACCATCAGGAAGTAGACGACCGCGGCGGTGATCAGGAAGGTCAGCGTGGCGTTGAGCACCGACCCCCACAGGATGCGGACGCCGGTCGGCTCGCCCGCCGCGTCGACCCCACAGGGATCCTTCAGACACGAGGTGTAGGCATCCAGACTTTTGGTGCCGATGGCGCCCACGATCGGGGCGATGATCCCCTTCACGATCGAGTTCACGATGTTCGTGAACGCGGCGCCGATGACCACGGCCACCGCCAGGTCGACCACGTTGCCGCGCATCAGGAAGGCCTTGAAGCCCGCCAGGACGCTCTCCTTCTTCTTCTCGCTCACCACTGAGCCTTTCTTCGGAACTGCCGAACACGGAGCCAACGGTTCCGAAAACTACGGCAGTTTGGGCCCGTCCTGTCCAATCGATGCCCACCTCAAGGTGATTCGACTGGGCGTACGTGCGAATCAGCACAACGTCACCGCCAGCCGAGCCGCCGCACCCGCTCCCACGAGAGCCCGTGCGGTGTCCCGGGGGACGGACAGCACCACCAGGGCGCCACCGTCCCCGATGCCCTGGTTCACGTCCGGTGCGGGCACCTCGGAGACCCGGGCACCCTCCGCCACCACGCGGTGCGGCCCGCTGCGCTCGGCGGCGACCACGTCCACCCGGTCGCCGGGACGCAGCAACCGCACGGTGGCCGCGTCGGCGATGCGTACCGGGGCCGACACCATGCGTACGACGGCCGGCGGCGGCTTCACCGCGGGCGGCGCCGCGATCCGGGAGGCGCGGGCCTCCGTACCGCCCACCGCCAGGGCGGCCGCCACCACGGCCAGTCCGGCCGCCGTGAGTCGCCTCTTGCGGCGCACCGCACGGCGCAGCCGGCCACCGGCCCGGCTCACGCGCACGGGAGCGAAGGCCGGGACGGTGTGCCCGGGCGGGCACGTCGAAGACGAAGGAGTGGAGGAGCCGGGCGAAGAGGGTGTGCAGGGTGAGCACGAGGAGGCCCTGGACATGGTGAGCACCGCCGAACTGGTCGAGTTCCGGAGTCCGGACCCAGCGCCCGGACACCCTTCACCATCGACCGCCCGGCCGGATCGTGCTCGAACCTGTGGACGATCCCCAGCCTGTGGACAACTCCGTCACCCTCACGTGGGACGCGTGCGGTGCGCGGAATCCCGTCGGCCCCGTGCCCCGGCGCCCTGCGTCCCGCGCTCCGCTACGGCAGTTCGATGCCCAGGTCCCAGCCGTCGTGGGCGTGGGTGCACAGGCAGGCGCGGGATTCCGTCGGGGGAAGTGCCGCGACCGCGTCGAAGAGCACCTCGCGCAGCCGGCCCACGTTCTCGCCGAACACCTTCAGAACCTCCGTGTGGGACACGCCCTCGCCCGTCTCGGCGCCCGCGTCCAGGTCCGTGACCAGGGCCATCGAGGTGTAGCAGAGGCCCAGCTCGCGTGCGAGGACCGCCTCCGGGTGTCCGGTCATGCCGACCACCGACCAGCCGGCCGCCGCGTGCCACCGCGACTCGGCCCTCGTGGAGAACCGGGGTCCCTCCACGACGACCATCGTGCCGCCGTCCACCGGTTCCCAGCCGCGTTCCCGCGCCGCCGCGAGCGCCACGGAGCGCCCGACGGGGCAGTACGGATCGGCGAAGGTGGTGTGCACGACGTTGGGGACGGTGCCGTCCGGCAGCGGCTCCCCGTCGAAGTAGGTCTGCGCACGGGACTTCGTACGGTCGACCAGCTGGTCCGGGACCAGCAGCGTGCCCGGTCCGTACTCGGCGCGCAGACCACCCACCGCACACGGGCCAAGCACCTGGCGCACGCCGACCGAGCGCAGCGCCCACAGGTTCGCCCGGTAATTGATCTTGTGCGGGGGCACGGTGTGACTGCGCCCGTGCCGTGGCAGGAAGGCGATCTTGCGCCCGGCCAGCTCGCCGACGTACAGGCAGTCGCTCGGGGGCCCGTACGGGGTCTCCACCTGAATCTCGGAGACGTCCTCAAGGAAGGAGTAGAAGCCCGAGCCGCCGATGACACCGATCTCTGCGTTCACCATGGCGCCACCCTAACCGGGCACGCGCAAGGCCCCGCAGCCCAGGAGGGCGTGCGGGGCCTTACGGAAAACGGAAGACGTACGGGTCAGGCGGCGGACGTCGAGCCGGCGCCGGCGCTGCTGCTGCCGCCCGTGCCGGACGACGACGTCGAGGAGGACGCGGCGGCAGGCGCGGCGGCGGTCGACGTCGAGGACGAAGACGACGGCTTCGAGGCAGGCGTGCTGCTCGACGAAGCGCCACGGCTGTCGTTCCGGTAGAAACCGGATCCCTTGAAGACGATGCCGACGGCGGAGAACACCTTCTTCAGGCGTCCGTCGCAGTTCGGGCACACGGTCAGTGCGTCATCGGTGAACTTCTGCACGGCCTCAAGGCCCTCACCGCACTCGGTGCACTGGTACTGGTAGGTCGGCACGAATTTCCTCCTGGCACTCTGACTCAATGAGTGCTAACGACGCTCCATGGTGACGTATTCCGGCGGATCAGTCCACCGTCACAGGCTGGCGGTGACCGATGCCACGCTCGTTCACCCGGTTACGGGTGCTCTGGGCGGGGGCCGGCGCGGCCACCGGAGCGGACGCGTTCACGATCCGGCTCGGCGCCGTCGGGGTCAGCTTCGAGCGCAGGGCCAGCAGGGTGACGAGGGCGAGCGCCGTGGCGACCAGGGGCACGAGGAAGCCGTACGAGGACCCGTGCGCGTCCGTCAGACGGCCGGCCAGGGTCACGGCGCCGGCCTGTCCGAAGGCGACCGCGCCGGTCAGCCAGGTGAAGGCTTCGGTGCGCGAGGCGGCCGGGATGAGCTGCTCGATCATCGTGTAGCCGGTGATCAGGGCGGGGGCGATGCACAGGCCGACGACCAGGCCGAGCGCGCCCAGCAGGATCATCGAGTGCGCGGCCCACAGCACGGACGCGGCGGCGGTGAGGCCGACGTAGCCCGCGATCAGGCGGCGACGGGGGCCGATCTTCCAGGCGATGGCACCCATGGCGATGCCCGCGGTCATGTTGCCGGCGGCGAAGACGCCGTACAGCAGGCCGTTGGCGCCCGGGTTGCCGATCTCGTTGGAGAAGGCGGCGAGCGAGACCTGCATGCCGCCGAAGACGGCGCCGATGCCGATGAAGGCGACGATCAGGACGCGCAGTCCCGGGAAGGACAGCGCGGAGGCGTGCTTCTCGCCGCCGGCCAGGGCCGCGGCGGGCTTCGGCTCGCTGGAGCGCTGCGCGGCGAAGAAGAGGCCGCCGAGCAGGGTCAGGGCCGCTTCGGTGGCCAGGCCGGCCGCCGGGTGGATGCCGGTGCACAGGGCGGTGGCGAGCACGGGGCCGACGACGAAGGTGAACTCGTCGGTGACAGACTCGAACGCGGCCGCGGTCGGCAGCAGCGGGGAGCCCTCCAGCTTGGCCGCCCAGCGGGACCGGACCATGGGCCCGACCTGCGGGACGGATGCGCCGGCCGGGACGGCGGCCAGCGCGAGCGCCCACAGCGGGGCGCCGAGCAGGGCCAGCGCGGTCAGTGCGACGACCGCGGTGGCGTGTACGAGGACGACCGGTACGAGGACGGCGCTCTGGCCGCGGCGGTCGGTGAACTTGCCCATGACCGGGGCGGAGAGGGCCATGGAGACGCCGGTGACGGCGGCGACGATGCCGGCGTCGCCGTAGGAGCCGGTGGCGTGCTGCACGAGCAGCAGGATGCTGATGGTCAGCATGCCGAACGGCAGGCGGGCGGCGAAGCCGGGGAGGACGAAGCCCAGGGCGCCGGGCGTGCGCAGCAGCTGCCCGTAGCCGGGCCGGGTGGTCGGGGCGGACTTGTCGGTCGTGACCGCGGATGTCACGGCCTGGCCTTTCCGCTGCCTGGTAGAGCGTCCCCGTCTGCGGACGATGCGCCGCCTTGTGAGCGACCGCACCCGTACATGTGGGAGCCCCGAGAGCTGTCCTCTTGCGCAGAACCGAGTGATACCTGGGCGCCCACTGCGGGAGGGTGCCACGGCCGCTTTGCGGTCGCGCCAGCTCTGCGTCAGGCAGAGTTGGTTCGATCTGGTGTGCCTTCATCGTACAGGGGAATCCCGTAGCACGCCCTGTGATTACGGTGACAACTCATGTCTTCACCTGCGATTAACTGGAGCTTCGCATTCCAGACCCCAGAAATGGGCTCAAAGAAGGTCACACACCACCGAAATTGGCCGAATTAGAACGGTGCTCTAAATCGCGACGGTCGCGAAAGTCGACAAATACGTCACCCTCCGCAACCGCGAGCGGCCGCCGCGTTCTCCCGCCTGACACGACCGGAATGCCTCCGGCCCGCCCGCCGACGGCCCGTTCCGATTCGGGACGACGGGGCCGGACCAGCCGCGGACCAGCAACGCGCCGGCCGCGGACCGGCAACGCACCAGCCGCGGACCGGCAGCGCACCAGCCGCGGACCGGCAGCGCGCCGGCGGCGGGTGCCGCCGCGCCGCCGACCGCCGGGGCCCGTCACAGTGACGTTCCGCCACCCGTGCCCAGCCACCCCGCCAGCTTGCCGCCGCGCGCCACCGCCCGCAGCCGGGCCTCGGCCGCGTCGCGTACCGGGTCGGTGGCCACCACCAGCAGCTCGTCCCCCCGGCGCAGCACCGTCGACGGCGCCGGCACGAAGCTCTTCGCGTCCCGGACCACCAGCGTCACCGACGCCCCCGCCGGCAGGCGCAGCTCGCTGACCTCCACGCCGTGCATGCGCGAGGCTGGCGGGATGGAGAAGGAGAGCAGGTGGCCGCGGAGCTTCTCCAGCGGCGCCGATTCGATCCCGAGGTCGGCCGCGCCCTCGTCCGTGTCGCCCAGCTCCAGCTTGCGGGCCAGCCAAGGCAGCGTCGGCCCCTGCACCAGCGTGTAGACGACGACCAGCACGAAGACGATGTTGAAGACGCGGTCGCTGCCCTCGATCCCGGTCACCATCGGAATGGTCGCCAGGATGATGGGGACGGCGCCGCGCAGCCCCGCCCACGACATCAGGGCCTGTTCCTGCCAGGGGACCCGGAAGGGCAGGAGGCTGACGAACACCTCCAGCGGCCGCGCCACCATCGTGAGCACCAGTCCGATGATCACGGCGGGCCAGAAGTCGTGCACCAGCTCGTGCGGGGTGACCAGCAGACCCAGCAGCACGAACATGCCGATCTGCGCGATCCAGCCCAGCCCGTCGGCGAACCCGCGCGTGGCGGGCCAGTGCGGCAGCTTCGCGTTGCCGAGGACCATCGCCGCCAGGTACACCGCGAGGAATCCGGAGCCGTGCGCCATCGCGCCGGCCGCGTACGCCGCCACGGCTATCGCCATCACCGCGATCGGGTACAGGCCCGAGGCGGGCAGGGCCACGTGACGCAGTCCGTACGCCCCCAGGAAGCCCACCGTCAGGCCTATCGCCGCGCCGATGGCCAGCTCGAGTGCGATCTTGCCGAGCAGTACGTACCAGTCGTCCACCGGACCGACCGTCGCGAAGGCGACCACCAGGATGACGACGGGGGCGTCGTTGAAGCCGGACTCGGCCTCCAGCACGCCCGTCACCCGCGCGGGCAGCGGGACCTTGCGCAGCACCGAGAAGACGGCCGCGGCGTCGGTCGAGGAGACGACCGCACCGATCAGCAGGGCCTGCCGCCATTCCAGTCCGACCAGGTAGTGCGCGCCGGCGGCCGTGACGCCCACGCTGACCGCCACCCCCACCAGCGACAGCACGATCGCGGCCGGCAGCGCCGGTTTGATCTCTTTCCACTTGGTGCCCAGACCGCCCTCGGCGAGGATCACGACGAGCGCGGCATAACCGATGACCTGCGTCAGCTCGGCATTGTCGAATACGACGTTGCCGATGCCGTCCTGGCCTATCGCTATGCCTATGCCGAGGTAGATGAGCAGGCTGGGGAGGCCGCTGCGTGAGGAGATGCGCACCGCGGCGACCGCGACGAGCAGCACGAGCGAACAGACCAGCAGAAGCTCGTTGAGCGTGTGGACAGTCAGCGGGCGGCCCTTTCCTCAGAGCGCCTGACGGATCGGCGGATCGTTCCTTCCGGCGGCGCGTCCGGCAAGTTACTTCGTTACCTTACCTAATCTTTGACGATTCCTTGACGCGATAGTCACATTGTGAAACGCCTGTTCGGCCCTGTCCTCATGACCTCGACCCCTGGCGGATCACCGCACACGGTCCTGCGCCTATGGTTGCTCCCAGCACTCCCAGGACCACCCTGCCCCTCTAAGGACAGCGATGCCCGCCAATGAATCCGGACCTTCCGTCAAGAAGAAGGGACGACGCGCACGCGCACGCCTGCTCGTGCTCGTGATGGTCCTGGCGCTCTTGGCGGTCATCGGCTACGGCGCGTACTGGAGCGTGGACACCGTGCGCGCCTCCTTCCCGCAGACCACCGGTTCCCTCAAGGTCCCCGGCCTGACCGGAACCGTGGACGTCAAGCGCGACGAGCACGGGATCCCCCAGCTCTACGCCGACAACGACGAGGACCTCTTCCGCGCGCAGGGCTTCGTGCACGCGCAGGACCGGTTCTGGGAGATGGACGTACGCCGCCACATGACCTCCGGCCGGCTCTCCGAGATGTTCGGGTCCGGCCAGGTGGAGACCGACGCCTTCCTGCGCACGCTGGGCTGGCGCCAGGTCGCGCAGGCCGAGTACGACACCAAGCTCTCGCCGGAGACGAAGAAGTACCTCCAGGCCTACGCCGACGGGGTCAACGCGTACCTGAAGGGGAAGTCCGGCAAGGACCTCTCCGTCGAGCACGCCGCCCTCAAGCTGACCGGCGACTACAAGCCGGAGCAGTGGACGCCGGTCGACTCGGTGGCCTGGCTCAAGGCCATGGCCTGGGACCTGCGCGGCAACATGCAGGACGAGATCGACCGCTCGCTGATGGCGAACTCGCTCTCGCAGGCCCAGATCGACGAGCTGTACCCGCCGTACCCCTTCGACCGGAACAAGCCGATCGTCGAGGGCGGCACGGTCGCGGGCGGCAAGTACGCCCCGCAGGGCGCCTCGGGCTCCGGCACGGGCACCGGCACGGGCTCGGGTTCGAGCTCCGGTACGGGTACGGGCTCGGGCACCGGCACCGGCACGGGCTCGGGCAGCAGCTCCGGCACCGGCACCGGCACGGGAACGGGTACTGGCACGGGAACCGGCACCGGCACCGGCACGGGAACCGGCTCCGGCACCGGCACCGGGTCGCAGGCCGCCCCCAACGGCGGCCGGACCGGCCTCGCCGACAACGTCTCCGCCCAGGGCGCGACGGTGGGGCTGCGCACGCAGCTGACCTCCCTCGCCAAGACCCTGGACGAGATCCCGGCCATCCTCGGCCCCAACGGCAGCGGCATCGGCTCGAACTCCTGGGTCATCGGCGGCAAGTACACGACCACCGGCAAGCCGCTCCTCGCGAACGACCCGCACCTCTCGCCCCAGCTGCCCTCGGTCTGGTACCAGATGGGCCTGCACTGCCGTGCCGTCTCGCCCCAGTGCCAGTACGACGTGGCCGGCTTCACCTTCTCGGGCATGCCCGGCGTGGTCATCGGCCACAACGCCGACATCGCCTGGGGCATGACCAACCTCGGCGCCGACGTGACCGACCTCTACCTGGAGCAGGTCAAGCCCGAGGGCTACGTCTACGACGGCAAGGTGCTCCCCTTCACCACCCGTGAAGAGGTCATCAAGGTCGCCGGCGGCAAGAGCAAGAAGATCACCGTCCGCACCACCAACAACGGACCGCTGATCTCGGACCGCAGCGACGAACTGGAGTCCGTGGGCGTCCGCGCCCCCGTTCCCAGTTCCGCCCCCGACCGCGGTGACGGCTACGCCGTCGCCCTGCGCTGGACCGCGCTGGATCCGGGCAAGTCGATGGACGCGGTCTTCAAGCTCGACCGGGCCAAGGACTTCACCAGCTTCCGGGCGGCCGCGGCCGACTTCGAGGTCCCGTCCCAGAACCTGATCTACGCCGACAACAAGGGCGCCAGCGGCAACATCGGTTACCAGGCCCCCGGCCGCATCCCGATCCGCACTCAGGGCGACGGCCGCATGCCGGCGCCCGGCTGGGACCCGAAGTACGCCTGGAAGGGCGGCAAGGACGGGAACGCGGGGTACATCCCGCAGAACGAGATGCCCTGGGAGCTCAACCCGGCCCGCGGCTACGTCGTCACCGCCAACCAGGCGGTCACCGAGAGCGGGGCCGGCAAGTACCCGTACGTGCTGACCACGGACTGGGGTTACGGCGCCCGCAGCCAGCGGATCAACGACCTCATCGAGGCGAAGATCAAGGACAGCGGCAAGATCTCGACCGATGACATGCGCACCATGCAGATGGACAACAGCAGCGAGATCGCCGCGCTGCTGACCCCGATGCTGGCCAAGATCCAGGTCTCGGACCCGGACGTGCGCTCGGCGCAGAAGCTGCTGGAGGGCTGGAACTACACGCAGGAGAACGACTCCGCGGCGGCCGCGTACTTCAACGCGGTCTGGCGCAACGTCCTCAAGCTGGCCTTCGGCGACAAGATGCCCAAGGAGCTGCGGATCGAGGGCAGCTGCTTCAACGTCCAGGAGAGCGACGGCCCGGACGACGACCTCGCCAAGACCGTCCGCGAGTGCGGCACCCGCGGTCCCGACTCCGCGCAGCCGGACGGCGGTGACCGCTGGTTCGAGGTGGTCCGCCGTCTGGTCAAGGACGAGAAGTCGCCCTGGTGGTCCTCGCCGAAGACGCTCACCAAGCCGGCGACGACCACCCGTGACCAGCTCTTCGCCCGGGCCATGAACGACGCCCGCTGGGAGCTGACGGCCAAGCTCGGCAAGGACCAGTCGACCTGGAGCTGGGGCCGGCTGCACCAGCTGAACCTGAAGAACCAGACGATCGGCACCGAGGGTCCGACCGCCATGCGCTGGCTCCTCAACCGCGGCCCGTGGAACCTGGGCGGCGGCGAGGCCACCGTCAACGCGACCGGCTGGAACGCCGCCAGCGGGTACGAGGTCACCTGGGTGCCGTCGATGCGGATGGTCGTGAACCTCAACGACCTGGACAAGTCCCGCTGGATCAACCTGACCGGCGCCTCGGGGCACGCGTACGACTCCACGTACACGGACCAGACGACGATGTGGGCCAAGGGTGAACTGCTGGACTGGGCCTTCGGCAAGGAGGCTGTCGACAAGTCGACGGTGGACACCTTGACGCTGAAGCCCTAGCGACGCTGCACCCTGGCGACGCCGAAGCCCTGGCGAAGCCGAAGCCCGGCCGTCGCCGCGGTCGCCGCACCAGGCGGCCGCGGCGACGGCCGGGCCGCTTCAGAAGCGCATCACCCCCGACGGGGTGGCGACCGCCCGGACGGGGTGGTCGTGCGGTTCCTCCGGGACCCGCGCGACCACCTCTTCGTCGTAGAGGAGCACCACCAGCGCGGGGTGCGCCCCCGCCCGCTCCAGCCGGGCCAGCACCCGGTCGTACGAGCCGCCGCCGCGGCCGAGCCGCATCCCGCGCCGGTCCACGGCCAGTCCGGGCAGCAGGACGGCGTCGGCGCCGGTGACGGCGTCCGGGCCGAGCGCCGGCCCCGTGGGTTCCAGCAGCAGCATCTTCCCCGGGTGCGCGGTCTCGGCGAGGCCGGCGGGGCCCTCGTAGGCCGCCCAGTCGAGGTCGTTGTCGGGCAGCAGCAGGGGCAGCAGCACCCGCTTGCCCGCCGCCAGCAGCGCGTCGAGCAGTTCGCGGGTGCCGGGTTCGGCGCCGACGGAGACGTACGCGGCCACCGTGCGCGCCCCGGCCAGTTCGGGCAGGGAGAGCGCGGAGCGGGAGAGCGCGCCGGCCGCCGCGGCGCGCGCCTCGGGGGAGCGGACGCGACGGGCTGCGAGGAGGTCCCGGCGCAGCGCGGCCTTTTCGGGCGGGAAGGGGGACTTCCCGGACGGAATGTCCGTCACAGGCAACTCACATACCTTTCCTATTGATTCATAACCGGACATAATTACCGGAATCTGGCTGAGCGTTCGGCGTGACCCACTATCGTTCTGCCCATGACTCAGTCGCACCCCGTGATCAAGAAGGCCGTCATTCCGGCCGCGGGCCTCGGCACTCGGTTCCTTCCGGCGACCAAGGCGACCCCCAAGGAAATGCTCCCGGTCGTGGACAAACCGGCCATCCAGTACGTGGTGGAGGAGGCCGTCTCGGCCGGCCTGGACGACGTACTGATGATCACGGGGCGTAACAAGCGGGCTCTCGAAGACCACTTCGACCGGAACTACGAGCTGGAATCGGCCCTGATCGCCAAGGGTGACGACGACCGGCTGAAGAAGGTCCAGGAGTCCAGCGACCTCGCCACCATGCACTACGTCCGCCAGGGCGACCCGCGCGGTCTCGGCCACGCCGTGCTCTGCGCCGAGCCGCACGTCGGCAGCGAGCCCTTCGCCGTCCTGCTCGGCGACGACCTCATCGACCCGCGCGACCCGCTGCTGCGGCAGATGGTCGACGTCCACGCCCGCACCGGCGGCACCGTGGTCGCGCTGATGGAGGTCGACCCGGCCAGCGTGCACCTCTACGGCTGCGCCGCCGTCGAGCCGACCGACGAGGACGGCATCGTCCGCGTCACCGGACTCGTCGAGAAGCCCGACGCCTCCGAGGCCCCCAGCAATTTCGCGGTCATCGGACGGTATGTCCTCAACCCCGCGATCTTCGGCATACTGCGGGAGACCGAGCCGGGCCGCGGCGGGGAGATCCAGCTCACCGACGCCCTGCAGAAGCTGGCCGCCGACGAGAGCGTGGGCGGCCCGGTGCACGGCGTGGTCTTCCGCGGCCGCCGCTACGACACCGGGGACCGCGGGGACTACCTGCGGGCCATCGTCCGACTCGCGTGCGAACGTGAGGACCTGGGCCCGGAGTTCCGCACCTGGCTTCACCGTTACGTCACGGAGGAGATGTAGGACCTTGAGCAGTTCCGCACCGCAGGACACCGCACCGCACCGTCTGTGGTCGGTGGACGAGCACCTCGCGGACATCCTCGCCGCCGTCCGGCCGCTGGAGCCCATCGAGCTCCAGCTGCTCGACGCCCAGGGCTGCGTCCTGGTCGAGGACGTCACCGTGCCCGTCGCCCTCCCGCCCTTCGACAACAGCTCCATGGACGGTTACGCCGTCCGGGTGGCCGACGTCCAGGGAGCGAGCGAGGAGTTCCCCGCGGTGCTCGCCGTCATCGGCGACGTCGCGGCGGGCAGCGGCGAACTGCCGACCGTCGGCCCCGGCCAGGCCGCCCGCATCATGACCGGAGCGCCGCTGCCGCCCGGCGCCGAGGCCGTCGTGCCGGTCGAGTGGACCGACGGCGGTACGGGCGGCGGCGCCGCCTCCGGGATGACGCCGGCCAGCGCCGCACCCGAGGGCGCGGGCGGCGAGGTGCGGGTGCACCGCGCCGCCGAGGCCCGGGCGCACGTGCGCTCGCGCGGCAGCGACGTACAGGCCGGTGACCTGGCGCTGGCCGCCGGCACCGTTCTCGGCCCGCCGCAGATCGCGCTGCTGGCCGCCATCGGCCGCGGCGCGGTCCGGGTCCGGCCGCGTCCCCGGGTGGTCGTCCTGTCCACCGGCAGCGAGCTGGTCCAGCCGGGCGAGGCGCTGGCCGCCGGCACCATCTACGACTCCAACAGCTTCGCGCTGGCCGCTGCCGCGCGGGACGCCGGAGCCATCGCCTACCGGGTCGGCGCGGTCGCCGACGACGCCGAGACGCTGCGCTCCGTCATCGAGGACCAGCTGATCCGGGCCGACCTCCTCGTCACCACCGGCGGGGTCAGCGTCGGCGCGTACGACGTGGTCAAGGAGGCGTTGACCTCCGTGTCGGCCGGCGACGAGGCCGTCGAGGCGGGAAATGTCGACTTCCGCAAGCTCGCCATGCAGCCGGGCAAGCCGCAGGGCTTCGGCACGGTAGGCCCCGACCACACCCCGCTGCTGGCGCTGCCCGGCAACCCCGTCTCCTCCTACGTCTCCTTCGAGCTGTTCGTGCGTCCCGCGATCCGGGCGCTGATGGGCCTGCCGCAGTCCCAGGTCAGCCGGCCGAGCGTGCGGGCCGTCCTCAAGGCGGACCGGCCGATCGGCTCGCCGGCCGGCCGCCGCCAGTTCCTGCGCGGGGCGTACGACGCCGAGAGCGGGACGGTCGGCCCGGTCGGCGGATCGGGCTCGCACCTGATCGCCGCGCTGGCGCACGCCGACTCGCTGATGGTCGTACCGGAGGACGTCACTTCGGTGGAGCCCGGGAGCGAACTGGAAGTGATCCTGCTCGGCTGAGCGGGGTCCGGTGCGGGTAGCGTGTTGCACCACACAGGCCCCATGCCACGGCTCAAGGGGCCCGGAGCGGGAGCGGCACGGAGATATGAGTACGCAGAGCAGCAGGCTGACCCACATCGACGAGGCCGGCGCGGCCCGGATGGTCGACGTCTCGGCGAAGGACGTGACCACCCGCACGGCGCGGGCCAGCGGGCGCGTCCTGGTGTCGCCCCGGGTGATCGAGCTGCTGCGGGGTGAGGGCGTGCCCAAGGGCGACGCCCTCGCCACCGCGCGGATCGCCGGGATCATGGGGGCGAAGCGGACCCCCGACCTGATCCCGCTCTGTCACCCGCTCGCGGTGTCCGGTGTGAAAGTCGACTTGTCGGTAGTCGATGACGCCGTGGAGATCCTCGCCACCGTCAAGACCACCGACCGCACGGGCGTCGAGATGGAGGCCCTGACCGCGGTCGCGGTCGCCGGACTCACCGTGATCGACATGGTGAAGGCGGTCGACAAGGGCGCGGTCATCACCGACGTCCGGGTGGAGGAGAAGACCGGCGGCAAGTCCGGCGACTGGACCCGCGCGTGATCCTCCCGCGCGGCGGCGAGGTCCACAGCCACAGTCATGGCCACGGCGACGACCAGGACCAGGGCCACGCCCCGGACCAGGGTGCCGGCGAGCCGGGTCCCGGCCCGGCGCTGCCGGCGCGCGCACTCGTCGTCACCGCCTCGAACCGCGCCTCGCGCGGCGTGTACGCGGACCGGGGCGGCCCGCTGCTCGCCGAGGCGCTGGAGAGGCTCGGCTTCACGGTGGACGGCCCCCGCGTCGTCCCGGACGGCGACCCCGTCGAGCTCGCCCTGCGCGAGGGCGTGGCCGCCGGGTACGAGGTCATCCTGACCACCGGCGGCACCGGCATCTCCCCGACCGACCGCACCCCCGACGCCACCGCCCGGGTGCTGGACTACGAGATCCCCGGCATCCCGCAGGCCATCCGCGCCGAGGCCCTGGACAAGGTGCCGACCGCCGCGCTCTCGCGGGGGCTGGCGGGCGTGGCGGGCCACACCCTGATCGTCAACCTGCCCGGCTCCACGGGCGGGGTCCGCGACGGCCTCGCCGTCCTGGCCCGGATCCTGCCGCACGCGGTCGACCAGCTCCGGGGCGGCGACCACCCCAGACCCGCGCCCGCCCCCGGGAGCCCGAGCTGAACGGCCCCTCCTGGCCGGTGGCGCTGGCGGACGGCGACGTCACCCTCCGGCCGATAAAGCTGCGCGACCAGAAGGCCTGGCGGGAGGTCAACCGGCGCAACCGCGACTGGCTGCGTCCCTGGGAGGCCACGATCCCGCCGCCCGCGCCGTGGGGGCCGGTCGTCCACCGTCCGACGTACCGGCAGATGGTCCGCCACCTGCGCGCGGAGGCGAACGCGGGCCGGATGCTGCCGTTCGTCATCGAGTACGAGGGGCGGCTGGTCGGTCAGCTGACGGTCGCCGGGATCACCTGGGGCTCGATGTGCGCCGCGCACGTCGGTTACTGGGTCGACCGGGACGTGGCGGGCCGCGGCGTCATGCCGACGGCGGTCGCGCTCGCCGTGGACCACTGCTTCGGGAAGGTCGGGCTGCACCGGATCGAGGTGTGCATCCGCCCGGAGAACGTGCCGAGCCGGCGGGTCGTGGAGAAGCTCGGGTTCCGCGAGGAGGGGGTGCGTCCGCGCTACCTGCACATCGACGGGGCGTGGCGCGACCACCTGGTGTTCGCGCTCACGGCGGAGGAGGTGCCGGAGGGGCTGGTGCGCCGCTGGCACCGAACCCGGAAACCGGCCTGAAAATCGGACAGTCGCAAAAGCGTTCGAATTTCTGGCCGATTCGCCCATAACCTGATCCGAAGAATCACAAAAAAAGTCCGTGATATCAGCCGGATCGTGCGACACACCGGCTCAATTGGCTGATCCCCCATGCCGCGCCCCTCTACGGTGTGGGGTGTGAGCAGCAGCGGCCTCATCTACGCAGTCATCGTGGGGGCCTGGGCCGCCTACTTGGTGCCCATGTGGCTCCGGAGGCAGGACGAGCTGAACGAAGCCCGTCCGACGGAACGCTTCTCCACTGCCATCCGGCTTCTTTCCGGCCGGGCGGGAATGGAGCGCCGTTACGCCAAGGGGCTGCGTGAGCGCGGTGAGGAACAGGCGGAGCCCCAGCCCCACGCGGACCCGGAAGCGGCGACGGAAACGGTGAATTCCGTGGACGCCGACGACCGGGCCTTCGGCGTGCCCCCGACCAGGGCCGAGCCGAGGGCGAGCGAGGCCGAGCGGGCCCGCCGCCAGCAGCGCCTCCAGGTCCTCGCGCGCCGCCGCCGCACCACCGCGCTGCTCTTCCTCGCCTTCAGCGCCGGGGCTATCGCGGCCGCCGTCGGCGGTCTGCAGTACTTGTGGGTGCCCGCCGTGCCGGCGCTGCTGCTGAGTACGTACATCGTCCATCTGCGGGTGCAGGAACGGCGCCGCTACGAGTTCACGATGGACCGGCGGCGCGCCGAGGCGGCCGCCCGCCAGCTCCGCGAGAACCGCCCGCGCCGCCGCGAACCCGCCCCGGACACCGAGGCCGGGCCCGGCTCCGGATCCGGTTCGGGCGAACCGGATCCCGCGCCGCCGGTCTCCCCGCAGGAGGCCGGGCGTCGCGCGCTCGTCGAGCAGACCGACCATGCCGAGTGGGTGGACCAGCAGCGCGAGCGGGAGCGCGGACCGGCGCGCGGCGACAGCTGGGAGCCCGTACCGGTCCCGCTGCCGACGTACGTGACGGCCCCCGTCGCCCCCCGCGCCACCGGCCCGGCCGCCCCGGACGGCTGGAGCGCGACCCGCTCCAGCACCGCCGAGCCGACGGACCCGCGCCTGCGCGCCCAGCCGGCCGTCCCGAAGCCGGCTCCCGGCCAGGACGGTGCGAAGACCCCCACCGCCCCCCGTCCCCGCGGCCAGGGCCGGGGCCGCACTCCGCTCTTCGACCAGTACGAGGGCGAGGACCGGCCCCGCGCCGCGAACGAGTGAGCGACGGTCACGGGGGGACGGGGTGACCTGCGCGGAACGCGTTTTGGAGCACCCGCGCGGGGATGCTAATGTTTCACACGTCGCAAGGGCCTGTGGCGCAGTCTGGTAGCGCACCTCGTTCGCATCGAGGGGGTCTGGGGTTCAAATCCCCACAGGTCCACAAACGACAGTTCACGGGTTGCTCCCGAGAACGGTGACGAGATCCCGTTCCGCCGAAAGGCGGGGCGGGATCTCGGCGTTTGTGGGGTGCGTCCAAGGTGATGTCCGAACGTGGGCGGGGGCGCTCTTGCCTCGCCGGGTTCCAAGAGCCTGCGGATCTGCGGCAGGTCAGCCTCAGGCGGGACGTCCAAGGCCGCCATCCGGTACCGCTCGATTCCTCCCTCGCCGGTGGCGCCGAGGCGCTGGTGGAAGGCCTCCAGCACGCTCTGCCGGGCAGCGGCCGAGCCGTCGTCCTTCCACACGATCAGCCGGATCGTGCAGTTCTGAGACGGCAGGACCGTCTCCCCGGCCCAGAAGACCCCATCGTCATCGAGCCCCACCTCAACGGAAGTGGACTTTGACGTGGCCGTCGCCGATGTTCGTCACCGCGCCATCAGCCATGCCGCATCCGGGTCCGGAGGTGGCAGGGCTGACTCATCTCCGTCCGGGTCGCACGTGAGGAGCGGTGGGTGACGTTCCGTCACATAATGGGGGGATGGGCAGTGGTGGCGGGGCGGCCGGGCAGGCGTGGGTGGCGCTCGGTGGGGTGGCCGGGGACGCGGAGCGGGTGCGGTACCAGGGGGCCGGGGGGCTGGCCGGGCCGCTGCCGGTGCGGGAGCTGGCGCGGGCCAGCGTGGGGGTGTGCGCGCTCGCCGCTGCGGAGCTGGGAGCCGTGCGGGCCGGGGGCGGGCTGCGGGACGTGGGGCCGGTGGTCGTCGACGAGGGGGCCGTGGCGACCGCGTTCGTGAGCGAGCAGCACCTTCGGGTGGAGGGCCGGGCGCCGGTCTCCTTCGCGCCGCTGTCCGGCTTCTGGCCGGCCGCCGACGGGTGGGTGCGGACCCACGCCAACTACCCCCACCACGAAGCGGCCCTGGTGAGCGCGCTCGGCGTGCCGGCGACCCCGGAGGCCGTGGGGGATGCCCTCGCGGGGCTCGGCGCGGTGGAGGCGCAGGAGCGGGTCTACGCGCGGGGCGGGCTCGCGGTGGCGGTGACCCGTACGTACGGGGAACCGCAGCCGCTGGTGGAAGTGGTACGGGGGCCCGGGCGGGGGCGGCGGCTGGGGCCGGCCGGGCTGCCCGCGGCGGGGGTGCGGGTGCTGGACCTGACCCGGGTCATCGCCGGGCCGGTCGCCACCCGGACCCTCGGGGTGCTGGGCGCGGACGTGCTGCGGATCGACCCGCCGGGCCTGCCGGAGGCGGACGACGCCCATGCCGACACCGGGTTCGGCAAGCGGTCGGCGCTGCTGGACCTGGCGGAGCCGCGGGGCCGGGCGGTGCTGGAGGGGCTGCTCGACGAGGCCGACGTGGTGGTGTCGGGGTACCGGCCCGGGGCCCTGGAGCGGTTCGGGCTGGGCGGGCGCGAGCTGCTCGAACGGTGGCCGGGGCTGGTGGTGGCCGAGCTGTGCGCGTGGGGCCGGCACGGGCCGTGGGCGGGGCGCCGGGGCTTCGACTCGCTGGTGCAGGCGGGGTACGGGATCGCCGCCGCGTGCGGTGAGGACGGCCGGCCGGGGGTGCTGCCGGCGCAGGCGCTGGACCACGGTACGGGGTACCTGGTGGCGGCGGGGGTGCTGCGGGGGCTCGCGGATGGGGGCGGGTGCCTGCTGCGGTTCTCCCTCGCGGGGACGGCGTCGTGGCTGGTGCGGGACGTGCCGGCGGCCGGGCCCGGGGTGGCGGGGTACTCGGCGCGGCCGTGGCTGCGCCGGGTGGCGACGTCGGGGTACGGGGAGCTGCGGTACGCCGCCAGCCCCCTGGGGGAGTGGCGGCGCGGGCCGTCGCGGTGGGGATCCGACCGGGCCCGCTGGCTCCGTCCGTAGCGGGCCGGCGGGGGCCGGCCGGTGCCTCAGGGGTGGAGGGGTTTGGTCATGCAGCGGCTCGACGCGTGGTGGCGGTAGTAGCCGAACTTCTCCGACAGGGCGTAGCCCGAGGAAAGGTAGAGGGCGATCGCTTCCGGCTGCTGGTCGCCCGTCTCCAGGACCATGCGGGTGCGGCCCGCCGCGCGGGCGTCGGCCTCCAGTTCCGCGAGGATGCGGCGGGCCAGGCCGGTCCCGCGGGCCTGGGGGACCACGTACATGCGCTTGACCTCGGCGTCTCCGTCCGAGTAGCCCTCTTCGCTGTGGTCCTGGCGGCGCCAGGCCCCGCTGGCCACGGCGGCGTCGGTGGCGTCGTAGGCCAGGAGGTAGAGGCCGTTCGGCGGGAGGAACATCGCCGGGTCGAGGGCGGTCGCGTCGCCCTCGCCGTCGTAGCGCTTCTGGTACTCGACCTGGACCTGGGCTTCGAGCTCGGCCGCGTCCGGGTGGTCGTACGGTACGGAGCGGAGGTTTATACCGTGAGACATTCGAATATCGTACGGAAGCCTCCCGCTATGGTGCAGGGATGCTCACTGTGACCTCCGTGAATGTGAATGGGATCCGCGCCGCCGCCAAGAAGGGCTTCGTGGAGTGGCTCGCCGGATCCGACGCCGACGTCGTCTGCCTGCAGGAGGTGCGGGCCGAGGAGGAGCAGATTCCGGCGGAGGCCCGTCGGCCCGCGGGCTGGCACACCGTGTTCGCGCCCGCCGCCGCCAAGGGGCGGGCCGGGGTCGCGCTGTACACGCGGCGGGAGCCGGAGCGGGTGCGGGTCGGGTTCGGGAGCGAGGAGTTCGACGCGAGCGGGCGCTACGTCGAGGCGGACCTGCCCGGGGTGACCGTCGCGAGCCTGTACCTGCCGTCCGGGGAGGCCGGGACCGAGAAGCAGGACGAGAAGTACCGCTTCATGGCCGAGTTCCTGCCCTACCTCCAGGGGCTGCGGCAGCGGGCCGCCGCCGACGGGCGCGAGGTCGTGGTGTGCGGCGACTGGAACATCTGCCACCGCGAGGCCGACCTCAAGAACTGGAAGACCAACCGGAAGAACGCCGGCTTCCTGCCCGAGGAGCGCGAGTGGCTCGGGAAGGTGTACGAGGAGGGCGGCTACGTGGACGTGGTGCGGGAGCTGCACCCGGACGCCGAGGGGCCGTACTCCTGGTGGTCCTACCGCGGGCGGGCCTTCGACAACGACGCCGGCTGGCGCATCGACCTCCAGGTCGCGACCCCGGGGCTGGCCGGCCGGGCAGCCAAGGCCTTCGTCGAGCGCGCCGAGACGCACCCTGAGCGCTGGTCCGATCACGCGCCGGTGACCGTCGTCTACGAGCTCGGGGTCTGAGGGCCGGTGGACGGGGGCCGCTGCTGGTGCAGGCGGTCCATCGCCATGGTGAGCTCCGCCTCGACCACGCTCTTGGCGAGCGGGCGCAGGCGGGTGACGGCGTCCTCGTCGCCGGTCAGGTGCGTGGTGAGCAGCTCGCTGAACAGGGCCGCCAGGGCGTCCGCGTGCTCGCGGACCAGGCGGCCCGTCTCCAGGACCGCCGCCAGCGGCACGCCCTCGCGGACCAGGGCCGAGGAGACGTCGAGCAGGCGGCGGCTGACGTGGACGATCTCCTCGCCGTCGGTGGCGAGGTAGCCGAGGTCCAGGGAGGCCGCGAGGTTCTCCGGGGTGACCTCGCCCTCGAAGTAGTCGGCCAGGGCCTCGGGGGACAGCCGGACGGGGGTCTCCTCCGACCAGCCGATGCCGAGCAGCTCGCCGAGCTGGCCGACGTCGCGGCCCTGTTCGAAGGCGGCGGTCAGTTCGGCGATGCCGCCGAGGGTGTGGCCGCGTTCGAGGAGGGCGGCGATGGTGCGCAGCCGGGCCAGGTGCTGGTCGTCGTACCAGGCGATGCGGCCCTCGCGGCGCGGGGGAGGCAGGAGTTTGCGTTCGCGGTAGAAGCGCAGGGTGCGGACGGGTATGCCGGCCGCCTCGGCCAGTTCGTCCGTCCGGTACTCGCGCACTGTGCTTCCGGCCTCCGTCGTCCGTGTTTTTTCCGCCACACCCGCAGCCTAGGGCGTACTCGCGGTAACTTTCCGGCCGCGACCCCTACCCATGGGTACGGAGCTGCTCTACCCTCCCGATTGTGCCAGTGATTGCTGGCAGTGTTGCGGTGTGGTGGCTGGGACTGCGGAAGCGGAAGGCGGCGGCGGGCATGGGCGGCATCGACGGCAAGGGCGGCGGCGGGCGCGCGGGCGGTGGGCGCGCGGGTGGTGGCGGGCGCGCGGGTACGGGCGCACCGGGCGGCAAGGGCGCACCGGGCGGGCGCGAGCACGTACGGGTGGCGGTGATCGGGTCCGGGTTCGGCGGGCTCGGGGCGGCCGTCCGGCTGCGGCGCGAGGGCATCACGGACTTCGTGGTCCTGGAACGTGCCGACTCGGTCGGCGGCACCTGGCGGGACAACAGCTATCCGGGATGCGCCTGCGACGTGCCGTCCCACCTGTACTCCTTCTCCTTCGCGCCGAACCCCGACTGGCCGCGCACCTTCTCCGGGCAGCCCGCCATCCGGGAGTACCTCGAACACGTCGCCGACACCTTCGGGCTGCGCCGGCACATCCGGCTCGGCCACGAGGTCGAGGTGATGCGCTGGGACGCGGACGAGCTGCGCTGGGAGATCGAGACGTCCGCCGGCCACCTCACCGCCGACGTCGTCGTCTCCGCCACCGGACCGCTCTCCGACCCGAAGATGCCCGAGATCCCCGGGCTCGCGGAATTTCCCGGCAAGGTCTTCCACTCGGCGCGCTGGGACCACGACTACGACCTGCGCGGCAAGCGCGTCGCCATGATCGGGACCGGCGCCTCCGCCATCCAGATCGTGCCCGCCATCGCGCCCGAGGTGGAACGGCTCACGCTGTTCCAGCGCACCCCGCCGTGGGTCATGCCGCGCACCGACCGGGCCATCAGCACCGCCGAGCGCTGGCTCCACCGACAGCTGCCCTTCACCCGGGCGGCGCGGCGCGGGCTGCTCTGGGGGATCCGCGAGCTCCAGGTCAGCGCCTTCACCAAGCGGCCGAACCAGCTCGGGCTGGTGGAGTCCCTCGCCAAGGCCAACATGGCGCGCTCGATCAAGGACCCGGCGCTGCGGGCCAAGCTGACCCCCTCCTACCGGATCGGCTGCAAGCGGATCCTGCTCTCCAGCGAGTACTACCCGGCGCTCGCCCGGCCGGACGTGGACCTGGTCGCCTCCGGCCTCAAGGAGATCCGCGGCTCGGTGCTCGTCGCCGCCGACGGCACCGAGACCGAGGTGGACGCGATCATCTTCGGCACCGGCTTCCACGTCACGGACATGCCGATCGCCGACCGGGTCGTGGGCGCCGACGGCAAGACGCTGGCCGACGCCTGGAAGGACGGGATGCAGGCACTGCGCGGGGCGACGGCCGCCGGCTTCCCCAACTGGATGACGATCATCGGGCCCAACACCGGCCTCGGGAACAGCTCGATGATCCTGATGATCGAGTCGCAGCTGAACTACATGGCCGACTACATGCGCCAGCTCGGCGTCCTGGGCGGGCGCGCGGCGCTCGCGGCCCGGCCCTCCGCGGTCAACCGGTGGAACCGGCACGTCCAGGCGCGGATGGAGCGGACCGTGTGGAACACCGGCGGCTGCACGAGCTGGTACCTGGACGCCCAGGGCCGCAACACCACCGTCTGGCCGGGCACGACCGGCGAGTTCCGCAAGGAGACGCGGACCGTCGACCTGTCCGAGTACGAGGTCGTGCGCGTCCGGGAGAAGGACCGCGAGCCGATGGCGGCGGAGGCGGCGGAGGCGGCGGCTCCGGCCGGGGCGGACCGGGGTGCGGCGGCTCCGGCAGGGGCGGACCGGGGTGCCGGGCGGGGGGCGGCGGCGTGAGCGGGCCCGCACACGTCACCAGCGGGCGGTACGCACCCCCCGCCCCGGCCCGCACGCTGCACGCGGTCTCCGCCGACGGCTCCCGGCTGTACGTGGAGGTGCACGGCGCCGAAGGGGCGCCGGCCGTGGTGCTGTCCCACGGCTGGACCTGCTCCACCGCCTTCTGGGCGGCCCAGATCCGGGAACTGGCCCGGGACCACCGGGTCGTCGCCTACGACCAGCGCGGCCACGGCCGCAGCCCGGCCGGCGGCCGCGACTACAGCACCGCCGGGCTCGCCGACGACCTGGTCGCCGTGCTGGGGGCCACCCTCGCCCCCGGCGAGCGTGCGGTCGTCGCCGGGCACTCCATGGGCGGCATGACGGTGATGGCCGCCGCCGGACGTCCCGAGTTCGCCGAGCACGCCGCGGCCGCCCTGCTGTGCAGCACCGGCAGCTCGGGGCTGGTCGCGGGGGCGACCGTACTGCCGATGCGCGCCGGGCGCGCACGGACCCGTATGACCCGCGCGGTACTCGGGGCGCGCGCCCCCCTCGGGCCGGTCACGCCTGCGGCGCGCGCCGTGCTCCGGTACGCGACGATGGGCCCCGGCTCCGCGCCGGACCGGGTCGAGGCCTGCGCCCGGATCGTCCACGGCTGCCCGGCGCCGGTGCGCCACGCCTGGTCGAAGGTGCTGGCCGGGCTGGACCTGGACGCCGAACTGGGCCGGCTGACGATACCCACCGCCGTGATCGGCGGCCGCGACGACCGGCTGACCCCACTCGCGCACGCCCGCCGGCTCGCGGCCGCGCTGCCGCACTGCGTGGGGCTCACCGAACTCACCGGCGCGGGTCACATGACCCCGGTGGAGGCTCCCGAGGCCGTCACGCGCGCCATCCGCGAACTCACATCACGCTATCTACAAGTCGACAAGAGCGGGCAGTCCGGGACCGGGAACGAGAAGGAGAAGACCGCGTGAGTGCTCACAGGAATCTGGACGGCCAGGTCGCCGTCGTCACCGGCGCCGCCCGCGGGGTCGGCGAACTGCTCGCCCGCAAGCTCTCCGCGCGCGGCGCGAAGGTGGCGCTCGTGGGCCTGGAGCCCGAAGCCCTCAAGGAGGTCTCCGAGCGGCTGCACACCGACAGCGCCCACTGGTACGCCGACGTCACCGACCACGAGGCGATGGCCCGGGTCGCCCGGGAGGTCAAGGAGCGCTTCGGGAAGGTCGACGTCGTCGTCGCCAACGCGGGCGTCGCCGCCGGCGGGCCGTTCGCCGACTCCGACCCCGAGGCCTGGCGCCGGGTGATCGAGGTCAACCTGATCGGCGGGGCGGTCACCGCCCGCGCCTTCCTGCCCGTCCTGACCGAGAGCCGGGGCTACTTCCTCCAGATCGCCTCGCTCGCCGCGATCACCCCCGCGCCGATGATGACGGCGTACTGCGCCTCGAAGTCGGGCGTCGAGGCGTTCGCGCACTGCCTGCGCGCCGAGGTCGGTTACAAGGGCGTCAAGGTGGGCGTCGGCTACCTGTCCTGGACGGACACCGACATGGTGCGCGGCGCCGACGAGAACGAGGTCATGCGGGAACTGCGCCGGAGGCTGCCGTGGCCCTCGAACCGGACCTACCCGCTCGGGCCCGCCGTCGACCGGATCGTGGCCGGCGTCGAACGCCGCTCGCCGCACGTGTACGCGCAGTGGTGGCTGCGCGGGATGCAGGGCATGCGGGGCTACCTGCCCGGGATCATCGCGACCGTCGGGCAGCGGGAGATGAAGCGCTTCGAGCCGCGACTGGGGAGCGTCTCCACGGGACTCGTGGGCGCGGGCGGGGCGGCGGACGAGCAGGAGCGGTCCCGGCGCGTCTAGTCGGAATGCGAGGAATGTCCATGCGTGCCAGGCTGATCGGGCCAAGCCCCACACCCCTTTCCAGGAGGCACAGCATGGGTCTGAAGGATCAGTTCCAGGCGAAGGCGAAACAGCTGGCGGAGCGGGCCGAGACCGCCGCGCGGGGCGAGCGGGACGAGGTGTCCGGGCGGACGGCGCAGGCCGAGCCGGCCGGCGCGCGCCCGCAGCCCCCGCAGCCGGTCCGCGAGGTGTTCGACGACGGTTTCGAGAAGTGACGCACGTGGTGTGACGCACGTGGTGTGACGCGTGCGGATCGACATATCGATGTGAGGGGCCCGGTCGGTGGACCGGGCCCCTCACGCGTTCCGCCCGCGCTAGCGCGGCGGCAGTTTCGGGCGGCGGCGGTCCGGCACATCCGTATAGCCGGGCGGCACGGCGGCCGGGTCCTGCTCCAGCAGCTCCAGCGCCAGGTGCACGGCGTCGTCCAGCTGGGCGTGCCGGCCCTCCGCCCAGTCGAGCGGGGTGCGCAGGATCGCCAGGTCCGGTTCCACGCCGTGGTTCTCCACCGACCAGCCGTACTCGGGGAACCAGGCGGCGTTCATCGGCACGGTGATGACGGTGCCGTCGCCGAGGGTGTGGCGGCCGGTCATCCCGACCACCCCGCCCCAGGTGCGCTGGCCCACCACCGGCCCCAGGCCGAGCAGCTTGAACGCGGCGGTGATCATGTCGCCGTCGGAGGAGGTCGCCTCGTCGGCCAGTGCGACGATCGGACCGCGCGGGGCGTTGGAGGCGTAGGAGACGGGCTGGGCGTTGCGGGTCAGGTCCCAGCCGAGGATCGAGCGGGTGAGCTTCTCGATGACCAGTTCGCTGATGTGCCCGCCGGCGTTGCCGCGTACGTCGACGATCAGGGCGGGCCGGGAGACCTCCAGGCGCAGGTCGCGGTTGAACTGGGCCCAGCCGGAGCCGCCCATGTCGGGGATGTGCAGGTAGCCGCAGCGGCCGCCGCTGATCTCGCGGACCACCGCGCGGCGCTTGGAGACCCAGTCCTGGTAGCGCAGCGGCCGTTCGTCGACGAGGGGGACGACGGCGACGCGCCGGGCCCGGCCCTCGCCCTCGGCGGGCCGGAAGGTCAGCTCGACGGTCGTGCCCCCGGCCGCCGCGAGCAGGGGGTAGGGGCCGGTGACCGGGTCGACGGGCCGGCCGTCGACGTGGGTGAGGACGGCGCCCTCGCGGATGCCGGTGCCGGCGAGCGGGGAGCGGGCCTTGGAGTCGGAGGACTCGCCGGGCAGGATCCGCGAGAGGGCCCAGTCGCCGTCGCGGTGGACGAGGTTGGCGCCGAGGAGGCCGATGGCCCGCTGGTAGTGGGGCGGGCCCTCGTTGCGGCGGGCGGGGGAGACGTAGGCGTGGGAGGTGCCGAGCTCGCCGAGGACCTCGCGCAGCAGGTCGGCGAACTCGTCGGGGGAGGCGACGCGTTCGACGAGGGAGCGGTACTGGCGCAGTACGCCGTCCCAGTCGATGCCGCACATGTCCGGTTCCCAGAAGTAGGCGCGGATGATGCGTCCGGCCTCCTCGAAGGCCTGGCGCCATTCGGCGGCCGGATCGACCTCGTGCAGGATGCGCCGCAGGTCGAGGTAGACGGTGGAGTCGCTGTCGCCGGATTCGGTGGCGGGGACCGCGCGCAGGTCGCCGTCGTCGTTGAGGACGAGCCGGGTGCCGTCGCCGCTGGCCGCGAACCAGTCGAGGCCGGAGGCCAGTTCGCTCTTGCGGGCCTTGGTGATGTCGAAGTGTTCCAGCGTGGGCTTGCCGCTGGTGTCGGCGGGGTTGGCGAACGTCTCGCCGAGGGCGCCGGAGATGGGCCAGCGCAGCCAGACCAGGCCGCCGCCGTGCACCGGGTGGAGGGCGGAGTACTTGGAGGCGGAGACGGGGAAGGGGGTGACCCGGCTCTCCAGGCCCTCGACCTCGACGGTGACCGATCCGTCGCCCTCGCCGGATTCCCCCTCGACGGGGTCGAGTCCGCCCGCCGCCGGCCGGCCGTCGGGGGAGAGGGCGAAGGGGGAGGGGGTGGCCGAGGAGAGCGGCACCAGGTAGGGGCGGCAGCCGAGGGGGAAGGACAGGTCGCCGGTGTGGACGTCGTAGACGGGGTCGAAACCGCGCCAGGACAGGAAGGCGAGGTAGCGGCCGTCGCGGGTGAAGACGGGGTTCTCGTCCTCGAAGCGGCCGTTGGTGACGTCGACGACGACGCGGGCGCCGGGGCCGGAGATGCGGGCCATCTTGATCTGCCGCAGGGAGCGTCCGATGCCGGGGTGCGACCAGGTCAGCCAGCAGCCGTCGGGGGAGAACGCGAGGTCGGTGACGGGCCCGTTGACGGACCGGATCAGCTCGCTGACCTCCCCGTTGGACTCCTCCGTCGCGTCGAGGAGGAGCAGCCGCCCGTCGTTGGAGGCGACGGCGAGGCGTTCGCCGTCCGGGTCGGACAGCAGTTCCAGTACGCGGCCCAGCTCGCCGGAGGCCAGCCGGCGCGGCTCGCGGTCGCCGGAGGCCCGGGGCAGGTAGGCGATCTCGATCGCGTCCTCGCCCTCGGCGTCGGTGACGTAGGCGACCTGGCCGCCGCTGCCGAGCATCTCGGGCAGCCGCACCCGTACGCCGGGGGTGTCGGCGATGGTGCGGGCCGGGCCGTCGCGGTGGGTGAGCCAGTACAGGCTTCCGCGCACGACGACGGCGCTGGCGCGTCCGGTGGAGTCGACGGAGAGGGAGTCGACGTTGCTGGCGGCCGGCACCTGGTACGTACGCCGTCCCGCGCGGGGGCCGCCGAGGCGGACCTCCAGCTTGCGGGGGGCGGCGTCCGGGGCGAGGGAGTCCACCAGCCAGAGGTCGCCGGCGCACTGGTAGACGACGCGGGCGCCGTCGCTGGAGGCGTGCCGGGCGTAGAACTCGTCGTGGTCGGTGTGCCGGCGCAGGTCGGAGCCGTCGGGGAGGCAGGAGTAGAGGTTGCCGGTGCCCTCGTGGTCGGAGAGGAAGGCGATCCGGCCGTCCACGAACATGGGTGAGTCGAGGTGGCCCTCCAGGTGCTCCAGCAGCCGCTGCCCGTGCAGCCAGAGGCGGCCGGTGGCGCCGCCGCGGTAGCGCTTCCAGGCGGCGGGTTCGTGCGGGGGCTTGCCGGTGAGCAGCAGGCTGCGGCGTTCGCCGCCGGGGCCTTCGGGGGAGTGGACGGCGATGTCGGAGACCGGGCCCCAGGGGAGCCGGCCGCCGGGGCTGCCGTCGGTGGGCAGGCTGTAGGCCCAGGCGAAGTAGGAGAAGGGCTGGCCGTGCGAGGACACGGCCAGGATGTCGCTGCGGCCCTCCTCGTCGGGCGGGGTCCAGCCGCAGACGCGGGTGTCGGTGGCGCCCCAGTAGGTGAGGCGGCGGGCGGGGCCGCCGTCGACGGGGGCGAGGTGGATCTCGGGGTCGAGGCTGCGCCAGGTGGTGAAGGCGATGTGCCGCCCGTCGGGCGAGAAGCGGGGGTGGCCGACCCTGGTCCGGTCGACGGTGATCCGCCAGGCGCGGCCGGGGTCGCGGCCGTCGGGGACCAGCGGGGCGACCCAGAGGTCGTCCTCGGTGGCGAAACACAGCAGGTCGTCGTGCAGGTGCGGGAAACGGAGGTACGCGACGTCGTGACTCACCCCCCAATGCTTTCCGCGGCGGAGGGGCGCGGCAACTCGTACACGTGATCCATGCCACTGCCCCATCGAAACGGAACGGTTTCGTTTCGCTAGTCGGGCACGGTATGGTCTGAGGAGTACGAAACGGTTTCGTTCCGATGGGGGTGCTCGTGATGAAGGGAAGCTGCCGGGTGACCGACGCGATGTCGGCCCGGCGCAGCCGGATCACCCCCGAACGCGAGGCCGAACTGCACGGGGCGGTCCTCGACCTCCTGCGCGAGGTCGGCTACGAGGCGCTGACCATGGACGCGGTCGCCGCCCGGACGAAGTCCAGCAAGGCCACCCTCTACCGCCAGTGGGGGAGCAAGCCGGAGCTGGTCGCCCAGGCCCTGCGATGTACCCAGCCGGTCTCCCTGAGGGAGATCGACACGGGCACCCTGCGCGGGGACTTCGCCCTCATGGTCGAGCGTTCCGACGACGCGCAGATGGCCAAGGACACCGCGCTGATGCGGGGTCTGGCCCATGCCGTCCACGAGAGCCCGGAACTGCACCGGGCACTGCGCGACCTGCTGGTGGACCCCGAGCTCAACGGTCTCCAGGAGATGCTCGGGCGAGCGGTGGAGCGGGGCGAGATCCGGCCGGACTGCCCGGCGCTGGAGTTCGTGCCGCACATGCTCATCGGGGCGTTCATCGCGCTCCCGCTGATCGAGGACAGGTCAGTGGACCAGGCCTTCCTCGGCCAGTTCGTCGATGCCGTGGTGTTCCCCGCCCTCGGCGTCTGATCCGTTCCGTACCGCACGCACCAGCTCTGCCCGCACCACCTCTCCCCGCAGTTGCCTTCCCGCAGTTGCCTTCCCGCTGTTCCTGACACGCCGCTCTCGTCGTCGGGCCGGCTTTTGACGCCCTGATCCGTCCCGGATCCATCCCACGACCTGAAACGGGAGAACCACGACGTGGCCACCTTCCTCTACCGGCTCGGCCGAGGTGCCTTCAGGCGCCGAGGCCTCGTCGCCCTCGTCTGGGTGGCGCTGCTGTTCGCCGCGGGCTTCGGCGCCGCGACCGCCTCGGCGCCCACCTCCGGCTCGTTCTCGATACCCGGCACGGAGGCCCAGAAGGCCTTCGACCTGCTGGACAAGAAGTTCCCGGGCATGGCCGCCGACGGCGCGACCGCCCGCATCGTCGTCAAGGCCCCGGCGGGCGCCAAGGTCACCGACCCGGCGCCCAAGGCCGAGGTCGAGAAGCTCATATCCGGCCTGAAGGGCGGCGCGGGCGCGGCCCAGATCGCCAGCGTCGACGACCCGTACGAGACGAAGGCGGTGAGCCAGGACGGCTCCATCACCTACGTCAGCGTGAAGTACAACGTCAGCGGGATGGAGCTGAAGGACGACACCCGCGAGGCGCTGAAGGAATCCGGCCACGACGCGCAGCGCGCCGGACTCCAGGTCGAGATCGGCGGCGACGCGCTGATGGAGGCCCCCGAGACCGGCTCCGGCGAGGTCATCGGCATCCTGATCGCGGCGATCGTCCTCGTCATCACCTTCGGTTCGCTGATCGCGGCCGGGCTGCCGCTGCTGACCGCGCTGATCGGCGTGGGCATCGGAGTCTCCTCCATCACCGCGCTCGCCAACGTGCTGGACCTCGGCTCCACCACCTCCACCCTCGCGATGATGATCGGCCTCGCGGTCGGCATCGACTACGCGCTCTTCATCGTCTCCCGCTACCGCGCGGAGCTCGCCGAGGGCCGCGAACGGGACGAGGCCGCCGGCCGGGCTGCCGGAACCGCTGGTTCCGCCGTGGTCTTCGCCGGTCTGACCGTGGTCATCGCCCTGGTGGGCCTGGCCGTCGTCAACATCCCGATGCTGACCAAGATGGGTGTCGCGGCCGCCGGAACGGTGGTCATCGCGGTACTCGTCGCCCTCACCCTGGTCCCGGCCATCCTCGGCTTCGCGGGCAAGAAGGTGCTGCCCGCCGGTACGAAGAGCAAGCTGTTCGGCAAGGGCAAGCCGGCCGGCGCCGAGCCCAAGGCCAACGGCGGCACCCGCTGGGCCCGCTTCGTGCTGCGCCGTCCCGTCACGGTCCTGCTGGCCGGCGTCATCGGCCTCGGCGCCATCGCGATCCCGGCGAGCAAGCTGGAGATGGGCCTGCCGGACGACGGCTCCAAGCCCGTCTCCACCAGCCAGCGCAAGGCGTACGACCTGCTGTCCGACGGCTTCGGCCCCGGCTTCAACGGCCCGCTGATGGTGGTCGTCGACGGCGACAAGGCGCTGGCCGACAAGACCGCCGAGCGGATCAAGGGCCTGGACGGGGTGGCGATGGTGATGCCGCCGGCCCAGAACCAGGCCAAGGACGCCGCGATCGTCAGCGTCATCCCGAAGGACCGTCCGTCCTCCGTGAAGACCGAGGACCTCGTCCACTCGATCCGCGCGGGCAACCCCGACGGCGTGTACGTCAGCGGCCAGACCGCGATGAACATCGACTTCTCGCAGAAGATGAACGACGCGCTGCTGCCCTACCTGGCGCTCGTGGTCGGCCTCGCCTTCCTGCTGCTGATGCTGGTCTTCCGCTCGATCCTGGTCCCGCTCAAGGCGGCGCTCGGCTTCCTGCTCTCCGTGGTCGCCGCCCTCGGCGCGGTCGTCGCGGTCTTCCAGTGGGGCTGGCTCGGCTCGCTCTTCGGTGTGGAGCAGACCGGTCCGATCATGTCGATGATGCCGATCTTCATGGTCGGCGTGGTCTTCGGCCTGGCCATGGACTACGAGGTCTTCCTGGTCACCCGGATGCGCGAGGCGTACGTACACGGTGAGCGCCCGGGCCAGGCCGTGGTGACCGGCTTCCAGTACAGCGCCCGCGTGGTCGTGGCCGCCGCCGTGATCATGATCGCCGTCTTCTCCGGCTTCCTCGGGGCCAGCGACGCGATGGTGAAGATGATCGGCTTCGGCCTGGCCGTCGCCGTCCTCTTCGACGCCTTCGTGGTCCGCATGGCCATCGTTCCGGCGGTGCTGGCGCTGCTCGGGCACAAGGCCTGGTGGCTGCCGAAGTGGCTCGACCGGATCCTGCCGAACGTGGACGTGGAGGGCGAGAGCCTGCGCAAGCACCTCGGCGACTCCGGCTCCGCCGAGGGCCCGGACAAGGACCGCGAGCTGGTCAACGCCTGACCCCGGAGCCCCGGATCCCCCCGCGGGGGGATCCGGGGCACGGTACGGCCCCCGGCCCCGCACCTGGAACCCCAGGTGCGGGGCCGGGGGCCGTCCGGCGACCGGGCCGGGCGTCGCTAGGCCGAACGGGTGGCGGCGGCCGCGGTGGTGGCGGTGGCCGTGGCCGTGGCGTACGTACGGCGCAGGAAGCGGCGCAGCGCGGCGATGTCGAACTGGATGACGGCGACGCCGTCGGGGGAGTGGAACTCGACGACCGCCTGCACCCGGCCGCACGGCCAGACGCGTACGTCCCCGGTCCCCGTCGGCGCCGACAGCCCGGCCTCGAGGAGGGCGCGGGGGAAGACCCACTCGTTGTCGGTGTCCTCGGGCGAGAGCTCCGCCGGGAAGACGACGCGGACGGCGAGCGGCTCCTCGGGAGTGAAGCGCAGCGCGACCGGGATGGCCCGGTAGAGAGGATCGTCGCTGATCACGCGGGCGCGCACGCGCTCCTCGACGGCGGTCGCGGTCACGGTCGCTGGGGGATTCTCGGCGGTGGCTGACATCGACCAGACTCCTCGAATTCGGAATATATGAGTCCGTTTGTCCGTCCAGCCTCGCACATTCCGACGAAAGCGCGAGGCACTATTTGTGACGCGACCGCTCTTGCCAACCGTTTGCAGCTGGGCACTATTCTTGAACGGTTAAAGACTTAGTGAGGAAGAGGAAGCGGAGCCGCTCCATGCATGTGCCCGACGGATTCATCAACGCACCCGTCTCGGTGGCCGCCGGAGCAGTGGCCGCCACCGCCGTCGCCGTCAGCCTGCGCGGCGCCCGCCGCGAGCTCGACGAACGCACCGCCCCGCTGGCCGGCCTCGTCGCCGCCTTCATCTTCGCGGTGCAGATGCTGAACTTCCCGGTGGCCGCCGGTACCAGCGGCCACCTCCTCGGCGGCGCGCTCGCCGCCATACTCGTCGGCCCCTACACCGGCGTGCTCTGCGTCTCGGTCGTCCTGCTCATGCAGGGCATCCTCTTCGCCGACGGCGGCCTGACCGCCCTCGGCGTCAACATCACCAACATGGCCGTCGTCACGGTCGTCGTCGCCTACGCCGTCTTCCGCGGGCTCCTGCGGCTGCTGCCCGCCGGCCGCCGCTCGGTGACCGTCGCCGCCTTCGCCGGAGCCCTGCTCTCGGTGCCCGGCGCGGCCGTCATGTTCACCCTCTTCTACGCCCTCGGCGGGACCACCGACGTCTCCCTCGGCAAGGTGTTCACGGCGATGGTCGGCGTCCACGTCCTCATCGGCATCGGCGAGGCCGTCATCACCGCCGCGACCGTCGGCGCCGTCATCGCCGTCCGGCCCGACCTGGTGCACGGCGCGCGCGGCCTCGCCGTCCCGCTGAAGCTGCGCGTGGACGGCGAGCTCGTCGACGCCCCCGCCGCCGCCCCGGCCGCCGTGCCCGCCGCCGCCCGCTCCACCCGCCCCGTGTGGGTGACCGGCCTGGTCACCGCCCTCGTCCTGGCCGGCTTCGTCTCCTACTACGCCTCCTCCAGCCCCGACGGCCTGGAGAAGGTCGCCGCCGACAAGGGCATCGACTCCAAGGCCGAGGAGCACGCCGCCGCCGACTCCCCGCTCGCCGACTACAGCGTCAAGGACGTCTCCGACGCCCGCCTCTCCGGCGGCCTCGCCGGCGTCATCGGCGTCGGCGCGACCGTCCTCGTCGGCACCGGGATCTTCTGGACCGTGCGCCGTCGCCGCGCGCAGGACCTGACCGCCACCTCGACGGCCGCCCCCACGGCCCGCTGACATGGGAGCCGGCCACGCGCACAAGCTCTACCGGCACGGGCACTCGCCCGTCCACGAGCTGCCGCCGCACTGCAAGATCGCCGCGACGTTCGCGTTCGTGGTCGTCGTCGTCTCCACCCCGCGCGAGGCGATGTGGGCCTTCGGCCTGTACGCCGTCCTCATCGGGGCCGTCGCCTTCGCCGCCCGCGTCCCGGCCGCCTTCCTGCTGCGCCGGCTGCTGATCGAGGTCCCGTTCGTCGCCTTCGCCGTCCTCATGCCCTTCGTGGCCGAGGGCGAGCACGTACAGGTCCTCGGGCTGTCCCTGAGCGTCCCGGGCCTGTGGGGCGCCTGGAACGTGCTGGCCAAGGGCACCCTCGGCGTGGCCGCCTCCGTCCTGCTCGCCTCCACCACCGAACTGCGCGCCCTGCTCCTGGGACTCCAGCGGCTGCGGCTCCCGCCGCTGCTGGTCCAGATCGCCTCCTTCATGATCCGCTACGGGGACGTGATCACCGACGAGCTGCGCCGGATGTCCATCGCCCGCCGCTCGCGCGGGTTCGAGGCCCGGGGCGTGCGCCACTGGGGCGTCCTCGCCAAAACCGCCGGAGCCCTCTTCATCCGCTCCTACGAGCGCGGCGAACGCGTCTACCTCGCGATGGTCAGCCGCGGCTACGCCGGCTCCATGCCGGTGATCGACCACGTCACGGCCAGCCGCGCCCAGTGGGCGTACGCGGCCGTGCTCCCGGTGACGGCCCTCGCCGTCTGTCTGATGGGATGGACGCTGTGACCGCTCCCTCCGCCCCCGCCCCCCGCGACCGCTCCGCCGTCCCCTCCCTGGAGGTGTCCGGCGTCGCCTACGCCTACCCCGACGGGCACCAGGCGCTCTTCGGCGTCGACCTCACCGTCGGTGCGGGCGAACGGGTCGCCCTGCTCGGCCCCAACGGCGCCGGCAAGACCACCCTCGTCCTCCACCTCAACGGCATCCTCGGCGGCGGCGTCGGCACCGTGACCGTCGCCGGACTGCCCGTGGCGAAGCGGAACCTCGCCGAGATCCGCCGCCGCGTCGGCATCGTCTTCCAGGACCCCGACGACCAGCTCTTCATGCCCACCGTCCGCGAGGACGTCGCCTTCGGCCCGGCCGCCGCCGGGCTGCGCGGCGCCGAACTGGAGGCGCGGGTCCGCGAAGCCCTCGAACAGGTCGGCATGGAAGCCTTCGCCGACCGGCCGCCGCACCACCTGTCGTTCGGGCAGCGGCGCCGGGTCGCGGTGGCCACCGTCCTCGCGATGCGGCCCGAGATCCTCGTCCTCGACGAGCCCTCCTCCAACCTGGACCCCGCCTCCCGGCGCGAGCTCGCCGACATCCTGCGCTCGCTGGAGGTCACCGTGCTGATGGTCACCCACGACCTGCCGTACGCGCTGGAGCTCTGCCCGCGCGCGGTCATCCTCAGCGAGGGCGTCATCGCCGCCGACGGGCCCACCCGCGACCTGCTGTGCGACGAGGCCCTGATGGGCGCCCACCGCCTGGAACTGCCCTACGGCTTCGACCCGCGCTCGGTCGCGCAGCGGCACCCGGCGTAGCGGCGGGGCCGCGGGGCCGCGGGGCGCACCGGTGCGGGCCGGGCGGGCGGGCGGCATAAGCGCCGGTCAGGGGTTGTTGGCCTGGTCGTGGACATCCAGGGTGCGGTGAACGAGGGCTACGAGCCCGTCAGGGACGCCTTCGCGCGGAACTTCGAGGTGCTCGGCGACCGGGGAGCGGCCGTGGCCGTGTACCGGGACGGCCGCAAGGTCGTCGACCTGTGGGCCGGCACGAAGGACGCGAACGGCTCCGAGCCCTGGACCGCGGACACCGCGCAGATCGTGCGCTCCGCCACCAAGGGCGTGGCCGCCGCCGTGGCGCTGCTGCTGCAGCAGCGGGGGCTGCTGGACCTGGACGCGCCCGTGGCCTCGTACTGGCCGGAGTTCAAGGCGGGCGGCAAGGACCGGACCCTGGTCCGGCACCTGCTCGCCCACCAGGCGGGCGTGCCCGCCCTGGACCGGGGCCTGACCGTGGCGCAGGCCGCCGACGGAGTCTCCGGGGCCCGCGCGGTGGCCGCGCAGCGGGCCTTCTGGGAGCCCGGCACCGCCCACGGCTATCACGCCCAGACCTTCAGCTGGCTGCTGTCCGAGCTGGTCCTGCGGGCGACCGGCCGCACCGTCGGCGGGATCCTGGCCGAGGAGATCGCCGAGCCGCTGGGGCTGGACTTCTGGATCGGCCTCCCGGAGGGCGAGGAGCACCGGGTCGGCCGGGTGGCGCCGGTCGAGCCGCCGGCGGGGGCGGGAGTGCTGAAGACCCGGCCCAGGAGAAACGTTTCGGAGGCCTACGCCGACCCGGAGTCCCTCACCCGCCGCGCGTTCGCCGCCATCGATCCGCTGCCCGACGAGAACGACCCCGCCTACCGGGCCGCCGAGCTGCCCGCCTCCGCGGGCATCGGCACCGCCCGGGCGCTGGCCCGCTTCTACGCGGCCACGATCGGGGTGGTCGAGGACGGGGCCCGGATCTTCACCCCGGCGACGACCGCGCTGGCGGGCACGGAGTTCGCGGCCGGCCCCGACCGGGTGCTGGTGGTGGGCACCCGCTTCGGCCCCGGCTACATGCTGCACGGCCCCGCCTCCCCGCTGCTCTCCCCGGCCTCCTTCGGGCATCCGGGGCGCGGCGGCTCGCTGGCCTTCGCGGACCCGGAGGCCGGCGTCGGCTTCGGCTACGTCACCAACGCCCACGCCAAGTCGGTCACCGCCGACCCCCGCGCCCAGTCCCTGGTCCGCGCCCTGCGCGGCTGCCTGGCGGGCTAGGCCGTCTCTTTCGGATCTTGCCGGTCAAGCCCGCGTCGTCCGGTGCCGTGCATCGCAAGGCGGAGAGGCTCCCGCGTACTGGACGTACTCGGGTGCCTCGACAACGCGGCGAGGTGCGGTGCCGGGCGGCGCGGGTCAGGCAAGATCCGTAAGAGACGGCCTAGGGCCCGGACCCTAGGACTCCCGTACGTCGGCCAGTGCGGCGGCGGCGTATCCGATCAGCTCGCGCGGGGGCATCGGGAACACCGTGTGGGGGGTGCCGGCCGCGGCCCACACGACCTCGTGCTCCAGCAGGCCCCGGTCGGCCAGCACCCGGGTCCGGGTGCGGTGGCCGAACGGCGGGACGCCGCCGATGGCGTAGCCGGTGGTCTCCCGGACCAGCGCGGCGTCGGCGCGGGTGACTTCCGCGGCGCCGAGTTGACGGCGGACGGCCTCGACGTCGACGCGGGAGGCGCCGTCCATGAGCACCAGGACCGGGACGCCGTCGGCGGCGAAGACCAGCGACTTGACTATCTGGCCGAGCTCGCAGCCGATCGCGGCGGCAGCGTCGGCGGCGGTGCGGGTCCCTTCGGGGAAGGTGCGGACGGTGACCTCGATGCCGAGTTCGGCGGTGGCCCGGGTGAAGAGGGTGCTGGTCGTCATACGGTCGACGCTAGCGCCGGGGTGCTGCGGGGGGCGAGCGGATTGCCCGGAGCCGGGGCGCCCGATTCCGGGGCCGGGACTCCGGTGCCCCGATTCCGGTGCCCCGATTCCGGTGCCCGGGCCGCGGCGCCCGCGGCGTGCGCCCGGACCGTCGGCCCGGCGTGCGCCGGGCGCGTCAGGAGTTCAGGACCTGGGCGACGATCGGGCCCGCCGCGTCCGCGCCGTGCCCGCCGCCCTCGACCATCGCGGCGGCCGCGACGTCGCCGCTGAAGCCGGTGAACCAGCTGTCCGGGCTGGCCGCGCCGTCGACCTCCGCCGAGCCGGTCTTCGCGCCCTTGTCGGAGCCGCCCACCGAGGCCATCGCCGAAGCCGCCGTACCGCTCGTGGCGGTCTGCCGCATCATCTTGACCAGCTGCGCCGACACCCCCGGCGCCAGTGAGCGGGCGGCCGTGGCCAGCGGACGTCCGTCCAGGGAGGCCTTCACCAGCACCGGCTGGCGGAACACCCCCGAGCGGGCCGTCGCCGTGATGGAGGCGATGTTCAGCGGGTTCATCCGGATCGCGCCCTGCCCGATGTACTCCGCGGCCGCCGCCGGGCCCGAGGTCACCGGCACCGAGCCGTCCTGCGAGGGGATGCCGGTCTTCCAGTCCAGCCCGATGCCGAAGGCGTCCTTCGCCGTCGCCGGCAGCGCGCCGTTGTCCTTCACGTCGTCGATGAGGCTGATGAAGGCGGTGTTGCAGGACTTGGCGAAGCTGTTCGAGAAGGGCTGTCCCTGCGAGGAGAAACCGTCCTGGTTGCGGAAGGCCTTGCCCTCCCAGGTGGCGCTCGCCGGACACTGCGCCGGGCGGTCCGCCGCGACGAGGCCCTTCTCCAGCAGCATCGCCGCCGTCACGATCTTCATCGTCGAGCCGGGCGCCCGGCCGCCCTGCATCGCCGCGTTGAAGCCGTCGCGGCGGTGGTTGGCCACCGCGAGGATGTTGCCGGTGCTCGGCTGGACGGCGACGACGGAGGCTTCGGCGCGCCCGGCCACCGCCTTCTCGGCGGCCGCCTGCACGTCGGCGTCGAGGACGGTCTCCAGTTGGCCCGCCTTGCCCTCGACCAGGGTCATCAGCGTCCGCTTGGGGGCGTCGGCGGTGGCGGGTTCGACCCACAGCTCGACGCCCGGCGTGCCGCCGGTCTTCTCCCCGTACGTCTTGCGCAGCGCCTCCAGCACCGGCCCCAGCGAGGGGTACAGCTCGGCGGTCAGCTCCTTGCCGTGCCGGTCGACGGCCTTCACCGGCGGGCTCGCCGGGGTGCCCGCGCGCAGCCGGTCGCCCTGCTGGAGCTGCGGGTGGATCACCGAGGGCTGCCAGTCGACGAGGGCCTTGCCGGTGCTGACGCCGCGTACGACGGTCAGCCGGGAGTCGTAGACGAGGGGCTTGACCGTTCCCTGGTAGGAGATCTCGGCCTCGACCTTGAAGGGGACGGTGGTGCCCTCCGGCGTGCCGGGGGTGATGACGGCCTTCGACACGTACGCCGCGCTCGTGTAGTCCGCCACCGCCGTCCGGGCGGCCTGCTCGTTGTTCGTCAGCTCCGCCGCCGCGCCCGCGTCGCCGGATGCCCACGCGGCCAGGAAGGCCCGCGCGGTGTCGGCGGTCTCCCCGTCGGTGACGGGCCCGCTCGTCTGGCGGGCCGGCCGGGCGCTGCCGGCCGGTTCGCCCGCCCCGCCGCCGTCGTCCCCGACGAGGCTGTAGACCCCGTATCCGGCCCCGCCGACCATCGCGAGAAACACCCCGCCGACGATGGCACCCTTCGCCGCCCCGTTCATGCGTTCCCTCCCCAGGGACCCCCGCTCTCTGAACATGTTCAAAGAACTCCTGGTGCGGACCTTACGCTGCGCGAGCACGGCACCACGCTGTTGTTACCGGAACGGGATGTCGCACGCGTCACACACCGAACAGCGCTAGATCCAGGTGTCCAGCCACATGCGGCCGCGCCAGGAGTCCATCGGGAGGGTGCCGCCCGTGTAGATCGGCCAGAAGTAGATGAAGTTCCAGATGATGAGCAGGACCAGGACCCCCGCCGTGATCGCGCCCACCGCGCGCCGGCGCTCCGTGGAGCCGGCCGGGCCCAGCAGGGCGCCGATCATCATCGCCACCGCCAGGCACAGGTACGGGACGAAAACCACCGCGTAGAAGTAGAAGATGGTGCGCTCCTGGTAGTTGAACCAGGGCAGCAGCCCGGCGCCCAGCGCGCACGCGATGGCGCCCGCCCGCCAGTCGCGGCGGAAGATCCACCGCCACAGTACGTAGAGCAGTGCGAAGCAGCCCGCCCACCACAGCAGCGGGGTGCCCAGGGCCAGGACCTCGCGGGCGCACTTGCCGGCCTCGGTCGCCGGGCAGCCGTCGGTGCCGGGCGCGGGGGACTCGTAGAAGTAGGAGACGGGGCGGCCGAGGACCAGCCAGCTCCACGGGTTGGACTGGTAGGTGTGGCCGGAGGTCAGGCCGACGTGGAAGTCGTAGACCGTCGTCTCGTAGTGCCACAGGCTGCGCAGCCACTCGGGGAGGAAGGACAGCGAGCTGTGCTGGTCGTTCTTGGCGGCCCAGTCGCGGAAGTAGCCGCCCTTGCCGTTGTCCGGGCTCAGGATCCAGCCCAGCCAGGACGCGAGGTACACCCCGAGGGCGACCGGGACCGTCGAGAGGAACGCCGGCAGGGCGTCGCGGCGCAGCATCGCCGCGTACGGGGCGCCCGCGCCGGCGGTGCGGCGGGCGGCCGCGTCCCACAGCACGGTCAGCACGCCGAAGAAGGCCAGCACCACGAGGCCGTTCCACTTGGTGCCGAAGGCCAGCCCGAGGCAGACGCCGGCCAGCAGCCGGTACGGGCGCCAGCCCAGCCGCAGGGTCTCGGCGACGCGCAGGTCGGGGCGGGTGCGGCCGTCCTCGTCGACCGGCAGTGCGGCGGCGAGCCGGGCTCTGGCCCGGTCGCGGTCGATGAGCAGCGCCCCGAAGGCCGCCAGGACGAAGAACATGAGGACGAGGTCGAGCAGGGCGGTGCGGCTCATCACCAGGTGCAGGCCGTCCACCGCCAGCAGCGCGCCCGCCAGGCAGCCCAGGAAGGTGGACCGGAAGAGCCGCCGGCCGATCCGGCACAGCATCAGTACGGACAGGGTGCCGAGCAGAGCGGTCATGAACCGCCAGCCGAAGGGGTCGAAGCCGAACATCCACTCGCCGAGCCCGATCACCCATTTGCCGACCGGCGGGTGGACGACGTAGCCGGGGTCCAGGGGGAGCGGTACGCCGTCGGGATTCGAGAGGATCGACTTGTCGATATCTTTGGGCCAGCTGGCTTCGTAGCCCTGCCGGATCGTGGCCCAGGCGTCCTTGGCGTAGTACGTCTCGTCGAATATCACCGCCTTGGGGCTGCCGAGGTGCGTGAACCGCAGCACCCCCGCGACCAGTGTGACCAGCAGCGGACCCGCCCACGCCAGGACGCGCTGCCAGGCCGCCCGGCTCGCAAGCGGCACCCCCAGCGCCGTCCAGAGCTGCTCGGACGGCCGTGCGTACGGGGGTACGAGGCGGGTGCGGACATCGCCCGCCGGCCCGGCCGGCGCGTAGCCGAAGCCCCGCAGGCGGCGCAGCCAGGCGGACGGCTCGGGCTCGGAGTCGCCCGCGCCCGTCGGAACGGGCGGGGCCCCCGCGGGGCTGGGCGGCGGCGTCGCGGTACTGGTCACCGGGTCATCGTAGGGAACGCGTCTGCGGGAGCCCCAGTCCCCACGTGAGTCGTCTCCTTTCCCGCCGCCCGCGCGCGGCCCCCGGGGACGGAGCCGGGAGCCCGCGGCAGGGGCGCGGGCCGCCGCCGATGAGAGGATGTCCGGGTGACAGCCGAACAGCCCCGCGGTACCGAAGCCACCTCCCCGACCGACGGCGTGCTCGTCCTGGCCGGAACCCCCATCGGGGACCTCGCCGACGCCCCGCCCCGGCTCGGCGCCGAACTGGAGCGGGCCGACGTGATCGCCGCCGAGGACACCCGGCGGCTGCGCCGTCTGACGCAGGGGCTGGGCGTGCACACCACCGGCCGGGTGCTCTCGTACTTCGAGGGCAACGAGTCCGCCCGCACCCCGGAGCTGGTCGAGGCCCTGGAGGCCGGCAAGCGGGTGCTGCTGGTGACGGACGCGGGCATGCCGTCGGTGTCCGACCCGGGCTACCGGCTGGTCGCCGCGGCGGTGGAGAAGGACATCAAGGTCACCGCCGTGCCCGGGCCCTCCGCCGTGCTCACCGCGCTCGCGCTGTCGGGGCTCCCGGTGGACCGCTTCTGCTTCGAGGGGTTCCTGCCCCGCAAGGCGGGCGAGCGCCTGGGCCGGCTGCGCGACGTCGAGGGCGAGCGGCGCACGCTCGTCTACTTCGAGGCGCCGCACCGGCTGGACGACACCCTCGCCGCGATGGCCGAGGTGTTCGGCGCGGACCGGCGGGCCGCCGTGTGCCGGGAACTGACCAAGACGTACGAGGAGGTCAAGCGCGGCGGCCTCGGCGCCCTCGCGCTGTGGGCCGCCGACGGAGTGCGCGGCGAGATCACCATCGTCGTCGAGGGCGCCCCGGCCGCGGCGCCCGGCGACGTCGACGCCGAGGAGCTGGTGCGCCGGGTGCGGGTGCGCGAGGAGGCGGGGGAGCGCCGCAAGGAGGCCATCGCGGCGGTCGCGGCAGAGGCAGGCCTACCCAAGCGCGAGGTGTTCGACGCGGTCGTGGCGGCAAAGAACGCGGCACAAAAGGTGCCGTAAATCGGTAAAGAGCTAACCTGAAAAGCAAAGCTCAGACCGCGCACCGGCCCCTTTGGGCATGACTGGGCCAAAGGCCGTCCAACACTGGACAGGACCTGATGCGCTCCCGCCCGAAGAGGCGTCCACTGGCAATGGCACCAGTGGAACAAGAGGAGCTGGCATGAGTGAGATCGCAGACACCCCGGTACCCGCACCCGTCGCCGTATCGGACGCCGTATCCACACCTGCCGTACGGACCGTGCACGAGGCGTACTCCTTCGCGTGCATGAAGTGCGGCTACGGGTGGGAGCAGGCCTACGCGATAGAACACCACGTCGACGGTCAGGGTCAGCCGTTCATCATGTACACGGTGAAGGGCGAGCGGGTGCCCTCCCCGCTGTCCAACCCGACCTGCCTGAACTGCGGCGGCCACGTCGTACGGATCATGCGGGCCGGCCAGGTGTCCTCGGCGCTCGACATGCTCGACCAGCTCTACCACCCGGTCGTCCCCGGCATCGCCGGTCCGCCGCCGGCCGGCGTGAACGCCCCGCGCACCCCGAAGCCGCGCCGGGGCGCCGCCTCGCACGACTCCCCCGGGCCGGTCGCGGTCGACGCGTCCCAGCAGCGCCGGGGCTGGTTCGCCCGTCTGCTGGGGCGGCGCGGCCGGTCATAAGATCGGCCGTATGACACGCGAAGACAAGCCGGGGGCGAAGGACGCTCCGCCGCCGCTGCCCGAAGCCCTGCGGGTGGCGGTGGCGGATTCGCACACCCACCTCGACATGCAGTCCGCCACCGTGGCGGAGAGCCTCGCCAAGGCCGCGTCGGTGGGCGTGACCACGGTCGTCCAGGTCGGCTGTGACGTGAAGGGCTCCCGGTGGGCGGCCGAGACGGCCGCCGCGTACGACAACGTCCACGCGGCGGTGGCCCTGCACCCGAACGAAGCCCCCCGGATCGTGCACGGCGACCCCGACGGCTGGTCCCGGCAGGGCGCGCGGGCCGGCGGCGGCGACGCGGCGCTCGACGAGGCCCTGGCCGAGATCGAGGCGCTGGCCGCGCTGGACCACGTCAAGGCGGTCGGCGAAACGGGGCTCGACCACTTCCGCACCGGACCGGAGGGCATGGCCGCGCAGGAGCGTTCCTTCCGGGCCCACATCGAGATCGCGAAGCGGCGGGGCAAGGCGCTGGTCATCCACGACCGCGACGCCCACGCGGACGTGCTGCGCGTACTGCGGGAGGAGGGGGCGCCCGAGCGGACCGTCTTCCACTGCTACTCGGGCGACGCCGAGATGGCCCGCGCGTGCGCGGCCGCCGGGTACTACATGTCGTTCGCGGGGACCGTCACCTTCAAGAACGCCGCCCCGCTGCGGGAGGCCCTGGCCGTGGCCCCGCTGGAGCTGGTGCTGGTCGAGACGGACGCCCCGTACCTCACTCCCGCGCCGTACCGCGGACGGCCCAACGCGCCGTACCTCATTCCGCTGACCGTGCGGGCGATGGCGGCTGTCCGCGGCATCGACGAGGACGCCATGGCCACGGCGCTGGCCGCCAACACGGCGCGCGCCTTCGGCTACTGACGTCCCTGGCACACCCGTTCGCCCGACACGCTGGGTAGTCGAACGGCTTTGGTGCGTGACGGCCGCTCCCGCTAGGGTGCCGTGCCCGAACCAGCCGGGGCCGGACCAGTGGAGCGAGCGACGTGAGCGATACCCAGGGCAGTCACCGCCGTGCCCCCTGGCCGGACCCGGCCCCGGAGCCCGGCGCGGACCCCGGCGCGGGCGGCGGGCCGGACCCCGGGGCGGACCCCGGTCCGGGCTCCGGGGCGGTGGCCGGCTTCTCCGCCGACTCCGGCTCCGGGCGCTTCGGGACCGGCCTCGCGGCCGACCTCGAAGCCGCGTTCGGGCCCGCGCCGGGTGCGGGGCCCGCTCCCGCTCCCGCCGCGGCCCCCGCCCCGGAGCCCGCCGTCGCTCCCGGCCCCGGAGTTCCCTCGCCCCGGGGCGAGGGCCGGCGCCCCGGCCGCCGCCGCAAGGGCGCCGACCGCGAACCCGCGCGGGCCGCCGCCCCGGCCCCCGCCCCCGCGGCCCCGCCCGCGGGACGGCGCCGGGCCGCCGCCCCCGCGCCGCGGACCCCGGACACCGACGGCGGGGGCGCCGGCTCCGGCCGCCGCCGCGCCGCCGTCCCCGGCCCCGCCGCCCCCGCCCCCGCTCCCGCCGTCCCCGCCCCCGGCGGGACCGGCCGCCGCCGCGCCGCCCCCGTACCCGCCGCCGCCGGGGAGGCCGCCGCCCCCGGCCGGCGCCGGCGCGGGACGGCGGGCGGCCCCGCCCCCCGCGACAGCTGGCGGCGCATCGTGCCCCAGGCCCTGGTCGTGGCCTTCCTCGCGGGCGGGACCACCGCCTTCGTCGCCGCCGACAAGGCCGTCCGCATCACCGTCGACGGAGTTCCCCGCACCCTGCACACCTTCGCCGGGAGCGTCGACGACCTCCTCGCCGCCGAAGGCCTCGGCGTCGGCCCCCACGACCTCGTCGCCCCCGCCCGGGCGTCCGCCCTCGACGACGGCGAGGAGGTCGTCGTCCGCTACGGCAGACCCCTGCACCTCACCCTCGACGGCCACAGCCGCGAGGTGTGGACCACCTCCCGCACCGTCGAGGGCGCCCTGCGCCAGCTCGGCGTCCGCGTCGAGGGCGCCCACCTCTCCGCCCCCCGCACCGCCCCCGTCCCCCGCTCCGGCCTCACCCTCGGGGTGCGCACCGAACGCGGGATCACCTTCATGGCCGACGGCCGCGAGCGCACCATCCGCACCAACGCCGCCACCGTCCAGGAGGCCCTGGACCAGGCCGGCATCACCCTGCGGGGCGAGGACACCACCTCCGTGCCCCCCGGCTCCTTCCCCCGCGACGGCCAGACCGTCACCGTGCTGCGCATCACCGGCACCCGCGAGGTCCGCGAGGAGCGGATCCCGTACGTGACCGAGCGGGTCGAGGACGCCACCCTCTTCGCCGGCACCGAGGTCGTCGAACGCGTCGGGCGGCCCGGAGCGCGCCGGGTCACGTACGGGCTCCGTACCGTCAACGGGGTCCGCCAGGAGCCGCGCAAGATCGCCGAAGAAGTGGTGCGGGAGCCCGTCGGCCAGCTCGTCAAGGTCGGCACGAAGCCCCTGCCGAGCTCCGTCGCGGGCGCCGACGGCCTCGACTGGGCCGCCCTCGCCCACTGCGAGTCCGGCGGCCGCGCCGCCGCCACCGACGCCTCGGGCACCTACGGCGGCCTCTACCAGTTCGACGTCCAGACCTGGCAGGCCCTCGGCGGCAGCGGCCGCGCGCAGGACGCCACGGGCGCGGAGCAGACCTTCCGGGCGAAGAAGCTCTACGTGCAACGGGGGGCGAGCCCCTGGCCCCACTGCGGCCGTAGGCTTTACCGGTGAGCACCGCAGAGCAGCAGCCCCCCGCGACCCCTTCCGACGCCCTCCTCGGCCCGGCCGACATCCGAGAACTGGCCGAGGTACTCGGCGTGCGCCCGACGAAGCAGAAGGGCCAGAACTTCGTCATCGACGCCAACACGGTGCGCCGGATCGTGCGGACCGCCGAGGTGCGGCCGGACGACGTGGTCGTCGAGGTCGGCCCGGGGCTCGGCTCGCTGACGCTGGCCCTGCTGGAGGCCGCGGACCGGGTGGTCGCCGTCGAGATCGACGACGTCCTCGCCGCCGCGCTGCCCGCCACCATCGAGGCGCGGATGCCCGCCAGGAAGGACCGCTTCGCGCTGGTCCACTCCGACGCGATGCTCGTCAGCGAACTGCCCGGCCCGGCGCCGACCGCGCTCGTCGCGAACCTGCCCTACAACGTGGCCGTGCCGGTGCTGCTCACCATGCTCGACCGTTTCCCCACCATCGAGCGGACCCTCGTCATGGTCCAGGCCGAGGTCGCCGACCGGCTCGCCGCCCGCCCCGGCAACAAGGTGTACGGGGTCCCCTCCGTCAAGGCCAACTGGTACGCGGACGTCAAGCGCGCCGGGTCCATCGGCCGCAACGTCTTCTGGCCCGCCCCGAACGTCGACTCCGGACTCGTCTCCCTGGTGCGCCGCAGTGAGCCGGTCAAGACCACGGCCACCAAGGCGGAGGTCTTCGCGGTCGTCGACGCGGCCTTCGCGCAGCGCCGCAAGGGCCTGCGCGCGGCGCTCGCCGGCTGGGCGGGTTCCGCGGCCGCCGCCGAGGCGGCGCTGGTGGCCGCCGGGGTCGCGCCGCTGGCGCGCGGGGAGTCGCTGACGGTGGAGGAGTTCGCGGCCATCGCCGAGCACAAGCCCGCCGCCGAGCGGCCCGCCCTGTGAGCGCCGCCCCGGCCGCGGGCGTGACCGTACGGGTCCCCGCGAAGGTCAACGTCCAGCTCGCGGTGGGCGCGGCGCGCCCCGACGGCTTCCACGACCTGGCCACCGTCTTCCTGGCCGTGTCCCTGTTCGACGAGGTGACGGCGACCCCCGCCGGCGCGCTGACCGTCACCTGCGCGGGCCCCGACGCCGGCCAGGTGCCCCTGGACCGTACGAACCTCGCCGCGCGGGCCGCCGAGCTGCTCGCCGCCCGGGCAGGCGTAGAGCCCGCCGTCCACCTGCACATCGCGAAGAACATCCCCGTCGCGGGCGGCATGGCGGGCGGCAGCGCGGACGGCGCGGCGGCCCTGCTGGCCTGCGACGCGCTGTGGGGACTGCACACCCCGCGCGCGGAACTCCTCGGCCTGTGCGCGGAGCTGGGCAGCGACGTCCCCTTCAGCCTCACCGGCGGCGCGGCGCTCGGCACCGGGCGGGGCGAGCTGCTGACCCCCGTCGCGGCGGGCGCCTTCCACTGGGTGTTCGCCGTCGCCGACGGGGGACTGTCCACCCCGGCGGTGTTCCGCGAGTTCGACCGGCTGACCGAGGGCGTCGACGTACCGGCGCCGCAGGCCTCCCCGGCGCTGCTCGCCGCGCTGGCCTCCGGCGATCCGCAGGCGCTGGCCGACACCCTGGCGAACGACCTCCAGCCGTCCGCGCTGTCCCTGCGGCCGCAGTTGGCGGCCACGCTCGCGGCGGGCACCGACGCGGGCGCGCTGGCCGCGCTGGTCTCCGGCTCCGGCCCCACCACGGCCTTCCTGGTCCGCGATCCCGAATCCGCCGAGAAGGTGGCCGCCGCCCTGGAGGCGTCGGGCACCTGCCGGGCGACCCGCGTCACCACCTCCCCGGCCCCCGGCGCGACGGTGGTCAGCGCCGCCTGACGCGTCGGCGTACCCAGGGCGCGGATGAGTATCCGCGCCCTGTCGGGGGACCGCCCGGCCGCGGGACCGTGTGGGCATGACAGTCAGCGCGCGCGATGCGGCCGCAGCCACCCCCGCCGACCGGGACCGCTACGTCGACCTGCTCCGGGTCGCGTCCCTCGCCACGGTCGTGCTCGGCCACTGGCTGATGGCCGCGGTCAGCGGGGACGGCATGGGCAACCTGCTCGCCCTGGTCCCCCCGCTCCAGGGGCTGACCTGGCTCCTCCAGGTCATGCCGGTCTTCTTCTTCGTCGGCGGTTTCTCGCACGCCCTGTCGTACCGCTCGCTCGAACGCCGGGCCGGGGGGCGGCCCGTCTACGCGGACTTCCTGCGCGCCCGCCTGCGCCGACTGCTGCGCCCCACCCTGGTGTTCGTCCTGCTCTGGGCCGCCCTCGCGCTGGCCGTGCAGCTCACCGGGCACGGCGGCGGCCGGCTGACCGGCGCCGCGCTGCGGATGGTGACGCAGCCGCTGTGGTTCATCGGGATCTACCTCGCCATGGTGGCCCTCACCCCGCCCCTGCTGAAGCTGCACGGCCGCCACGGCTGGGCCGTCTTCGCCGCGCTGGCGGGGGCCGCCGCGCTGGTCGACGTCCTGCGCTTCGCGCTCGGGGTCCCGTACGCGCAGTTCCTGAACTTCGCGTTCGTCTGGCTCGCCGTGCACCAGCTGGGCTTCCTGCGCGCCGACGGCCGCATCACCCGGCCCGCCGTCCTCGCGGCCGCCGGAGCGGCCGGGGCCGTGCTGCTCGTGGCGTGCGGCCCGTACCCGCTGTCGATGGTCGGGATGCCCGGCGAGAAGGTGTCCAACATGGCCCCGCCCACCCTGGCCCTGCTCTGCCACGGCGCGTGGCTGGTCGGCGCGGTCCAGCTGCTCGCCCGTCCGGCCGCCGGCCTGCTCGCGCGGCCCCGCGTCTGGCAGGGGGTCGTCGCCGCCAACGGCATCGCCATGACCGCCTTCCTGTGGCACCTGACGGCCATGTTCGGCGTGTACGCGGCCCAGCTCGCCCTCGGCATCGCCCTGCCCGAGCCCGCCACGGCCGGCTGGTGGGCGCAGGTGCCCGTGCGGATCCTGCTCGCGGCCGCCCTGACCGCCCTGCTGGTGCGGTGCTTGCGCCGCTTCGAGGCCCCCGCCGCGCGGGCCGCCTCCGGCGCTGCCGTCGTGGCTCGTCGCGGCGGCGGGCCGCCCGCCGCCGCCGGGATCACGCTGTGCCTGCTGGGGATCCTCGGCCTGTCCACGACCGGCCTCGGCGGTCTCCTGGAGGGCCACAGCGCCGTCCTGATCGCCCTTCCGGTCACCGCTCCCGCCGCCATCGGCATGGTGCTGGCGGGTGCGTTCCTGGTGGAACGGTCGGGGTCGGCCCGGAGGGTTAGGCTGAGGGGCTGATCCACACCCCTTCCCTGGAGCGCGTCTGATGGCCGTCAATCTGGTCAATGTCGAGGCAGTCAGCAAGGTGTACGGCACCCGTACCCTGCTCGACGGCATCTCCCTCGGCGTATCCGAGGGGGACCGGATCGGTGTCGTCGGCCGCAACGGCGACGGCAAGACCACCCTCATCAGGATGCTCGCCAAACTGGAGGAACCCGACACCGGCCGGGTCACCCAGAACAGCAGCCTCCAGATGGGCGTGCTCACCCAGCACGACTCCCTCGACCCCTCGGCCACCATCCGCCGCGAGATCATCGGGGACATGGCCGACCACGAGTGGGCCGGCAACGCCAAGATCCGTGACGTGCTGACCGGACTCTTCGGCGGCCTCGACCTGCCCGGCTTCGGGCAGGGCCTCGACACCGTCATCGGCCCGCTCTCCGGCGGCGAGCGCCGGCGCATCGCGCTGGCCCAGCTGCTCATCGCCGACCAGGACCTCCTCGTCCTCGACGAGCCCACCAACCACCTCGACGTCGAGGGCATCTCCTGGCTGGCCGCACACCTGCAGGCGCGCCGCTCGGCGCTCGTCTGCGTCACCCACGACCGCTGGTTCCTGGACCAGGTCTGCACCCGCATGTGGGACGTGCAGCGCGGTGACGTCCACGAGTACGAGGGCGGTTACAGCGACTACGTCTTCGCCCGCGCCGAGCGCGACCGCATCGCCGCCACCGAGGAGTCCAAGCGGCAGAACCTGATGCGCAAGGAGCTGGCCTGGCTGCGCCGCGGCGCCCCCGCGCGCACCTCGAAGCCCCGCTACCGCATCGAGGCCGCCAACGAGCTGATCGCCGACGTGCCGCCGCCGCGCGACACCTCCGAGCTGATGAAGTTCGCCAACGCCCGGCTCGGCAAGACCGTCTTCGACCTGGAGGACGTGACCGTCCAGGCCGGTCCCAAGACCCTGCTCAAGCACCTCACCTGGCACCTGGGCCCCGGTGACCGCGTCGGCCTCGTCGGCGTGAACGGCGCCGGCAAGACCTCCCTGCTGCGCGCCCTCGCCGAGGCCGCCCGCACCCAGGGCGACGTCCAGCCCGCGGCGGGCACGGTCACCGTCGGCAAGACCGTGAAGCTGGCCTACCTGTCCCAGGAGGTCGGCGAGCTCGACCCGTCGCTGCGCGTCCTGGAGGCCGTCCAGCGCGTCCGTGACCGCGTCGACCTCGGCAAGGGCCGCGAGATGACGGCGGGCCAGCTGTGCGAGCAGTTCGGCTTCACCAAGGAGAAGCAGTGGACGCCGGTCGGCGACCTCTCCGGTGGCGAGCGCCGCCGGCTGCAGATCCTGCGGCTGCTGATGGACGAGCCCAACGTCCTCTTCCTCGACGAGCCCACCAACGACCTCGACATCGAGACCCTGACCCAGCTGGAGGACCTCCTCGACGGCTGGCCCGGCTCGATGATCGTGATCTCCCACGACCGGTTCTTCATCGAGCGCACCACCGACACGGTGATGGCGCTGCTCGGCGACGCCAGTCTGCGGATGCTGCCGCGCGGCCTCGACGAGTACCTGGAGCGCCGGCAGCGGATGATCGAGGCGGCCGCCCCGGCGGCGCCCGCCGCCGCCGCGAAGTCCTCCGCCTCGGGGGACTCGCGCGCCGCGAAGAAGGAGCTGCAGAAGATCGAGCGGCAGCTCAACAAGATGTCGGACCGCGAGTCGAACCTGCACGCGCAGATCGCCGAGCACTCCACCGACTACGACAAGGTCGCCAAGCTCGACGCGGAGCTGAGGGAACTCATCTCCGAGCGCGACGACTTGGAGATGCGCTGGCTGGAACTGGCCGAGGACGCGTGAGCGGGGCGCCGCAACGGCGCCAACTGGCCGGATAACGGCGGTGTCACGGGCCGGTCCTCCCTTGGGAACAGGGGTCGGACCGGCCCGTCGCTTGTCGGCCACGGGTGATAGAAAGGGTCGGTTCTTCCCGACCTCCCCGACCCCCCACCGCCCGACGCCGAAGGTATGCGCTGATGACCGAGCCGCCCCAGCCGCCGAACCAGCCGCCGCCGTCCGGTTACGGCCACCTGCCGGGGCCGCCGCCGCAGGGGTACGGGTACCCGCCGCAGGGCGCCAACCCGTACGCGCAGCAGCCGCCGCAGCAGCACCAGCAGCCGCCGCACCAGCAGCAGCCGCCGCAGCAGCCCCCGTACCCCCAGCAGGGCGGCTACGGTTTTCCGCCGCCCGGCATGCCGCCGACCGTGCCCGTCCCGCCCGTCCCCGGGGGCCCGGCGGGGGGCCGCCGCAGGACGGCCGTCGTGATCGCCGCCGCCGTCGCGGGCGTGCTCGTCCTCGGTACGGGCGCCTGGTTCGCCTTCGGCACGGACGGCGGCTCCGACCCGAAGCCCCCGGTCGCGCAGGGCTCCACGGCCGCCGACCCCAAGCCCTCCGGCTCCCCGTCGGTGGACGACGGCGACGGCTCCGGCAACGGCGGCCCCGACCAGGGCGACCTCAACGCGGGCCGCAAGCCGGGCGAGGACAAGGTCCAGTGGTTCAAGACCGCCAAGCTCCAGGGGCCGGGCGCGGGAATTCCCGCCAAGGGCCAGTGGGTGGTCGCCGACACCGTCGTCAAGACCCTCGACAAGGGCTTCGTCGGCTACGCGGTGGCCGACGGCAAAGAGAAGTGGAAGCTCGACGTCCGCACCGAGATCTGCGGATTCACCGACCAGACCACCCCCGACGGCAAGACCGTCGTCCTCGTCAAGGACGGCGACGGCTCCGGCGCGAACTGCAACCAGATGAAGCTGGTCGACCTGTCGGCGGGCAAGGAGGTCTGGTCGAAGGAGGTCCCGAAGGAGGGTCTCTTCGCCAGCGCCATCGACGCCTCCGTCGCCTTCACCGGCGAGACCGTCATCGTCAACCGGACGGGCGGCACCGGCGCCTACCGGCTCGCCACCGGTGAGCGGATCTTCTCCGGGACCGGCCCCGAGGGCTGCCAGCCCGGCGCGTACGCCGCGGGCAACGGCAAGCTGATCGGCATCGCCACCTGCCTGGACGACGACCACACCGTCGAAGTCCAGGACGCCGACCCGCTGACCGGCAAGAAGACCTGGTCCTACCGGCTGCCCAAGGGCTACCAGGTGAGCGCCGTCTACTCGGTCAACCCGACCGTCATCGACGCCTCGAACCGCGACACCAAGCAGCGCGCCATCATCTCGCTGGGCCCCGACGGGCAAAAGCGCGCCACCATGACCGCCGAGGGCAGCTTCGCGGTCAACTGCGGCGGCAGCAGCGGCACCGAGGGACTGCAGAACTGCGCGGGCCGGGCCGTCGACGGCGACACCCTGTACCTGAGCACGGGCACCGACGCGGGCACCGGCAACGAGATCGTCGCCTTCGACCTCGCCAGCGGCAAGGCCAAGTGGCGCGCCGCGGCCGGGGACAAGCGGACCTACACCCCCGTCAAGGCGGCGGGCGGGCAGCTGACGGCCTACCGGACCGGCGCCGGGGACGCGCCCGGCGAGATCGTCTCGCTGGCGGCCGGCGGCGGCGAACCCAAGGTGCTCCTGCGGCTGCCCTCGGGCCCCGCCGCGGAGATCGAGAACTCCTTCATGTTCGCGAAGAGGTCCTACGAGGGCGGTCGTTTCTTCCTGTCCGTGACCTCGCTGAGCGGGGACGGCAAGGACGAGAAGCTCCTGATGGTCTTCGGCAAGTGAACGAGTCCACCGAGCCGCCCACCGAGAGGCAGTAGTACCCCCGATGAGCACCCCGAGCACCCCGCCGCCGCCCCAGCAGCCGCCCTCCGGCGGTTTCGGCGCGCCCCCGCCGCTCCCCCCGGTCCCGCCGGGCGCCCCCCAGCCGCCCGCGCAGCCCCCGGGGCAGCCGCCGTCGCAGCAGCCGTCCCAGCCGTCCGGCCGGCCCCCGGCCGCCGCTCCGCAGCAGCCCGGCTACGGCTACCCGCAGGCCCAGCAGGCCCCGCAGGGCTACGGCTTCCCGCCGGCCCAGCCCGGCTACGGCTACCCCCAGCAGCAGCCGGCCACGGTCCAGGCTCCGGCCCAGAGCCCGGCGGGCGGTGACGGCGGCGGCGGTGACAAGCGCACCCAGCTGATGATCGTCGGCGCGGCGCTGCTGGCGATGGTCCTCATCATCGGCGGCGGCTTCTGGTACGTCTCCGACGACGGCAACAGCACCGGAACCCCCCGCCCCGCCGCCGACGGCGGCGGCGCCAGCGGCTCCCCCGACGGCGACAAGCCGGCCGCGCCGGGCGGCACGGAGAAGCCCCCGGCCAACCCCAAGTCGCGGACGCTGGTCAACGTCGCGAGCCCGGCCCCGGCGGACGTGGTCTCCGTGGACGGTTCCTGGCTCACCGACAGCACGTACGTCAAGTCCGACGTCGGCAAGGTCGTCGGCTACAACGTGGTCGACGGAGGCAAGAAGTGGGAGCTCCCGCTCCCCGGCAACGTCTGCGGCGCGACCAAGCACGTCAGCGCCGACAAGTCGGCCGTCCTCTTCCAGGAGGCCATGGCGAGCGACGCCAACAAGTACCCCCAGTGCACCCAGGTCGGCGTCATCGACCTGAACACCGGAAAGCTCCTGTGGTCCGCCACCGCCAAGTCCTCCACCGGCGGCGACAAGCCCGTGGCCTTCACCGAGGTCACCATCAGCGGCCAGACCGTCGCCGCGGGCGGCCTCAGCGGCGGCGCCGCCTGGAACCTCGCCGACGGCAAGCCCCTGTGGACGCCGAAGACCGACGGCGAAGGCTGCTACGACCTCGGCTACGCCGGCGGCGAGGCCCTCGCCGTCCTGCGCAAGTGCGGCCGGATCCCGAACCAGACCCTGCTCGCGCAGTCCCTCGACCCCGTGACCGGCGCGCCGAAGGCCTCGTACAAGCTCTCGCCCGGCATCGAGTGGGCCGGCATCATCTCCACGAAGCCGCTCATCGTCGCCGCCAACGTCGGCAACACGGCGAAGAACGCCACCAACGTCAGCGACCTGTTCGTGGTCGACGACGCGGGCCAGCTCAAGTCCCACATCGCGCTCTCGGGCGGCAACTACGCGCCCAAGTGCCCGGCCACCGAGGTCGAGCAGTGCTCGAACATGGTCGTGGGCAACGGCAAGGTCTACCTGCCCTCCTACGAGCACCAGGGCTCGGCCTCCGTCGGCCGCACCAACGAGATCGTCTCCTTCGACCTGGAGACCGGCAAGGCCACCTCGGACCGCGCCGACGCCGGCGAGCGGTACACCATGTACCCGCTGCGCATGGACGGGTCGAACATCATCGCCTACAAGGTCCCCCCGTACGACGGGGGCGGTCAGGTCGTCAGCATCGACGGCAAGACGATGAAGGAGACCCTGCTGATGCAGAACCCGGCGGAGAAGACCAGCCAGCGCACCGAGACGGGCTTCTCGCGCGACTACTCGGAGTTCCGCTACCACAACGGCCGCCTCTTCATCTCCCGCACGATGGTGCGCAAGCCGTACTCCGACAAGGGCGACCCGGAGTACCTCTTCGCCTCCTTCATCGCGAACTGACGCAGACGCCGCGATCCGTACCGAAGCCCCCGGAAGGTCAGCCCTTCCGGGGGCTTCTCGCGGTAACCGCCGCGCTCCGTCGAACAAGCGTGTAGCTTGCCGGGTCAGATGGATCTGGGGTGGGAGCCTTGATGGGCGTACGGGTCGTGGTGGTCGACGAGCACCGGCTGCTGGCCGAGGCGCTCGCCTCTGCCCTGAAACTGCGGGGGCACCGGGTGCTCGCGGCCGCCGCGCCCACGGCCGGTGCCGCCGAGCTGGTGATCGGCCGGGCGCCGGAGGTGTGCCTGTTCGGCACCGCCACCCCCGCCGAGCCGGGGGTCTTCGAACCCGTCGCCCGGATCCGGCGGGAACGCCCGCAGATCGCCGTCGTGGTGCTCGGGCCCGTGCCCAACCCGCGGGGCATCGCGGCCGCGTTCGCCGCGGGCGCCGGGGGTTACGTCCGCCACGACGAGCGCATCGAGGGCGTCGAGCGGGCCCTGGCCAAGGCGCGGGCGGGGGAGGCGGCCGTCTCCCCGCAGCTGCTGCAGGCGGCCTTCGCGGAACTGCTCAACCCCGCCGCGCAGCCCGACGACGAGGGCGGCCGGCTGCTGCGGCTGCTGACCCCGAGGGAGGTGGAGGTGCTCGTACGGGTCGCGGAGGGCGAGGACACCCGGCTGATCGCCGCCGGGATGGACATCGCGCCGAGCACCGCCCGTACGCACGTGCAGCGGGTGCTGATGAAGCTGGGCGTCGGCTCCCGGCTGGAGGCGGCCGCGCTGGCCGCCCGTACCGGGCTCCTGGACCGCGCGGCACCGCCCGCGGCGGCGCGGCCGCCGGCGGGATGAGACGGGGCGGCCGGCGATTTCCCCGGAAGCGCGTAATCCGGTATGCCGGTCAGTGCACGCGCGCCCGTGCGCGTCCGCGAGAGGTTGGAGTGCGAGTGAGCAAGTACCTGGTCACCGGCGGTGCCGGATATGTGGGCAGCGTCGTGACGGCCCATCTCCTGGCGGAGGGCCACGAGGTGAGCGTCCTCGACAACCTCACCACCGGCTACGCCGAGGGCGTCCCGGCCGGTGCGACCCTGGTGCGGGGCCGCATCCAGGACGCCGCCGAACACCTCGACCCCTCCTTCGACGCGGTGCTGCACTTCGCGGCCTCCTCGCAGGTCGGCGAGTCCGTGGCCGACCCGGGCAAGTACTGGGACAACAACGTCGGCGGCACCCTCGCCCTGCTCACCGCGATGCGGGAGGCGGGCGTGCGCACGCTGATCTTCTCCTCCACCGCGGCCACCTACGGGGAGCCCGCGGGCGGGCTGCTGACGGAGGAATCCGCGACCGCCCCCACCAACCCGTACGGGGCCTCGAAGCTGGCCGTCGACCACATGATCGCGGGGGAGTGCGCGGCGCACGGCCTGGCCGCCGTCTCGCTGCGCTACTTCAACGTGGCCGGCGCCCACGGCGAGTTCGGCGAGCGGCACGACCCCGAGACGCACCTGATCCCGCTGGTCCTCCAGGTGGCCCTCGGCGAGCGGGAGTCCATCTCGGTGTTCGGCGAGGACTACCCGACCCCGGACGGGACCTGCGTGCGCGACTACATCCACGTGGCCGACCTCGCGGAGGCCCACCTCTCGGCGCTGCGCGTCGCGGCCCCGGGCGAGCACCTGATCTGCAACCTCGGCAACGGCAGCGGCTTCTCCGTCCGCGAGGTGATCGAGACGGTCCGCAAGGTCACCGGCCGGGAGATCCCCGAGACGGTCGCCCCGCGCCGGGCCGGCGACCCCGCCGTGCTGGTCGCCTCGGCGCAGACCGCGCGGGAGCGCCTGGGCTGGGTCCCGACCCGCTCGGACCTCACCCGCATCGTGACCGACGCCTGGAACTTCGCCCGCGCGCAGCGCTCCTGACCCGGGCGGCACGGCCCGTCGCGCCCCGCGCAGCCCGTCGCACCCCGCGCCCCCCGTACGGACCGACGTCCGGCGGGGGGCGCGCGTGCGCCGTGCGGGCGCGGTCCACGGGCCCTGCGCGCGGGCGCCCGGCGCGCGTGCACCGGGTGACATGCCCCCCGTGCAACTGCCCGTGGCACGGGCCCGTCCGGAATCGGCCCCACCGGTCTTCAGGACAGGTGAAATCAAGCCACCTGATCGCCCGTTGCGGACCCTCCCACGGGAAAATCCCTGGAAAAACTTCTGCTATTCGGCCAACCGCGAGACCCCACCCGCTCTACGCTGATGCGTGACACCGGTGGGGGCCGGTGTTGATTCAGGGGTCGAGACACGCCGGGTGCGGCGTCCGGTCCGGGGTAGTGCACAGATGTCGCGGCGGCGGCCGTGGCGGCCGTGGGCCACCCGGCTCGGGCGTCGTACCCGTAGTCGTCCGTTCCCCGACCCTTGGGGGTTTTGTGGTCCGTATCCGGGTTCTGGTGGTCGACGACCACCGCATCTTCGCCGAGTCTCTGGCAGCCGCGCTCGCGGCCGAGCCGGACGTGGACGTGTCCGCGGCCGGCAGCGGCCCCGCCGCCACGCGCTGCCTCGACCGCGCGGCGGCCGAGGGCCGCCGCTTCGACGTGCTGCTCGTCGACGCCGACCTCGGCGGCGCGACCGGTGCCGTGCCCGCCCCGCGGGCGCCGGGCGCCGGGCCGCCGCCCCCCGTGTCGGACGGGATTGCGCTGGTCGCCGGGGTGCGCGTCGCCCACCCCGGGGTGCGCACCGTGGTCCTCGCCGAGCGCGACGACCCCCGCCGCGCGGCGCTCGCCCTCCAGGCCGGGGCCTCCGGCTGGGTGGCGAAGGACTGCTCCCTCTCGCGCCTGCTGGCCGTCGTACGGGGCGTGCTGCGCGAGGAGACCCACCTGCCGCCCGCGCTGCTCACCGGCGTACTGCGGGAGCTGACGGCCGCGCGCAAGCACCGCAGCGACAGCGAACGGCTCGTGGAGTCCCTGACCCCGCGCGAGCACGAGGTGCTGCGCTGCATGGTGGCGGGACTGGGCCGCAAGGACGTGGCCGCACGGCTGTTCCTGTCCCCGCACACCGTCCGCACCCACATGCAGAACGTGCTGGGCAAGCTCGGCGTGCACTCCACCCTGGCCGCCGTGGCACTGGCCCGGCGGGCCGGCGTACGTCCCGCGGAACTAGCCGGGGATGTTGTCGAACGGAGCGGTCAGCTGGCGTAGCAGCGCCGCGAGGTCGCCGCGCTGGGCCGTGGAGAGCTGGGCCAGGATCGCGCGTTCCTGGGCCAGCAGCCCGGCGAGCGACTGGTCGGCGCGGTCGCGCCCCTCGGGGGTGAGCCGCACCAGCACCCCGCGCCGGTCGCTGGGGTCCGGAAGCCGCTCGACCAGGCCCTTCTTGGCGAGCCGGTCGATGCGGTTCGTCATGGTGCCCGAGGTGACGAGCGTCTGCGTCAGGAGCTGGCCGGGGGAGAGCTGGTAGGGCGCGCCCGCGCGCCGCAGCGAGGTGAGGACGTCGAACTCCCACGGCTCCAGGCCGTGCTCGGAGAAGGCCAGCCTGCGGGCGCGGTCGAGGTGGCGCGCGAGCCGGCTGACCCGGCTGAGCACCTCGAGCGGTTCCACGTCGAGGTCAGGGCGCTCTCGCCGCCATGCCGCGACCAGTCGGTCGACCTCGTCCTCCATGCGGATCAGTGTAAGGGGTCTGTCGACATGAAGTCTCTTCAAATCAAGAATCTTGACATCGAGAGATAATGGGGTGGAGCATGGGCGCGGAGGGGCCGTCACAGCGGCTTCCGCTTCCAACCGTCCCCCGAGCAGGGAGGCTCGACCATGCATTCCGACACCGCGGCTCCGGTGCCCACCTGGGACCCACAGCAGTACCTCCGCCACGCCGGGCACCGCGCGCGCCCCTTCCTCGACCTGCTGGCCCGCCTGCCCGAGCCGCCCTCCGCCCCCGCCCGCATCGCGGACCTCGGCTGCGGCCCCGGCAACGTCACCGCGCTGCTCGCCGAGCGCTGGCCCGACGCCCGCGTGACCGGCTACGACCTGTCCCCGGAGATGCTCCGGCGCGCCGAGGACGAGTACGCCGGACCCACCCCCGGCGGCGGCAGCCTCGGCTTCCGCCACGGCGACCTGGCCGACTGGACGCCCGGGGAGACCTACGACCTGATCGTCTCCAACGCCGCCCTCCAGTGGGTGCCCGGCCACCCCGACTCCTTCGCGCGCTGGATCGGCGGCCTGCGCCCCGGCGGCACCTTCGCCTTCCAGGTCCCCGGCAACTTCGACGCCCCCAGCCACCGGCTGCTCGCCGAGCTCTGCGGGAGCGCCCGGTGGCGCGAACGCCTCGGCGGCCACGGGGCCGTCCGCCACGCCCCCGTCCTGGACCCCGGCGCGTACCTGGACCGCCTCAGCGGACTCGGCTGCGCCGCGGACGTGTGGGAGACCACCTACCACCAGCTCCTCCAGGGCCCCGACCCCGTACTCGACTGGGTCAAGGGGACCGCCCTGCGGCCCGTCCTCACGGCGCTGGGCGACGACCGGGCCGCCGTCGAGGAGTTCCTCGCCGCCTACCGCGAGGTGCTGCGCGAGGCCTACCCGGCCGGTCCCCGCGGCACCGTCTTCCCCTTCCGCCGCATCTTCGCCGTCGCCCGCAAGGAGGCCCCCGCGTGCTGATCTCCCTCGACCACGTCCAGCTCGCCGCGCCCCCCGGCTCCGAGCCGGCCCTGCGCGCCTACTACGTCGACGTCCTCGGCATGACGGAGGTCCCCAAGCCCGCCGTCCTCGCCGCGCGGGGCGGCTGCTGGTTCGCCGCCGGCACCGTCCGGCTGCACCTCGGGACGGAAGCGGACTTCAGGCCCGCCCGCAAGGCGCACCCCGGACTGCGGGTCACCGGCATCGCGGAGTACGCCCGCCGGCTCCGCGCGGGCGGGGCCGAGGTGGTCTGGGACGAGAACCTCCCGGGCCACCGCCGGTTCTACTCCGAGGACCCCGTCGGCAACCGGCTGGAGTTCCTGGAGCCGCACGCCCCGACGCCCTGAGCGGCCCCGGGCGCGCCCCGCACGGACGACGGCGCCCCGTCCCGGGAATCCCGGGACGGGGCGCCGTCCTCGCGGGCGCGCAGGCCCTCAGCTCTTGCGGTGGCCCACCAGGCGCGGTCTGGCCTCCAGGTTCTCCAGCCCGTGCCAGGCCAGGTTCACCAGGTGCGCCGCGACCTCCGCCTTCTTCGGCCGGCGGGTCTCCAGCCACCACTGGCCCGTCAGCGCCACCATGCCGACCAGCGCCTGCGCGTACAGCGGCGCCAGCTTCGGATCGAAGCCCCGGGCCTTGAACTCCAGGCCGAGGATGTCCTCCACCTGCGTGGCGATGTCGCTGATCAGCGAGGCGAACGTACCCGTCGACTGGGCCACCGGGGAGTCCCGCACCAGGATCCGGAAGCCGTCCGTGTAGTTCTCGATGTAGTCCAGGAGCGCGAACGCCGCCTGCTCCAGGAGCTCGCGCGGGTGCCCGGCCGTCAGCGCCCCGGTCACCCCGTCCAGCAGCTGGCGCATCTCGCGGTCGACGACCACCGCGTACAGGCCCTCCTTGCCGCCGAAGTGCTCGTAGACCACCGGCTTGGACACCCCGGCCTTGGCCGCGATCTCCTCCACCGACGTGCCCTCGAAACCCTTTGCCGCGAAGAGCGTGCGGCCGATGTCCAGCAGTTGCTGACGCCGTTCGGCGCCCGTCATCCGGACCCGGCGACCGCGCCGGGGCTTGTCGCTGCTGGAACTGCTGCCGTCGATCGCCACGTCCCCCATCATGCCGCGTTCGACGTCTTTTCCTTGCGCCGGGCGTCGATGCGGTCCGCGGACGGCCAGCGCACGTCCGAGGCCCAGCCGAGCTGCTCGAACCAGCGGATCAGGCGCGCGCTGGAGTCCACCTGGCCGCGCAGGACGCCGTGCCGCGCCGACGTCGGGTCGGCGTGGTGCAGGTTGTGCCAGGACTCCCCGCACGACAGCACCGCCAGCCACCACACGTTGCCGCTGCGGTCCCGGGACCGGAACGGCCGCTTGCCCACCGCGTGACAGATCGAGTTGATCGACCACGTCACGTGGTGCAGCAGCGCCACGCGCACCAGCGAACCCCAGAAGAACGCCGTGAACGCCCCCCACCAGGACATCGTCACCAGGCCGCCCACCAGCGGCGGGATGGCCAGCGAGACGATCGTCCACAGCACGAAGTCCCGGGAGATCCGCCGGATCGCCGGGTCCTTGATCAGGTCCGGGGCGTACTTCTGCTGGTCGGTCTGCTCCTCGTCGAAGAGCCAGCCGATGTGCGCCCACCACAGGCCCTTCATCAGCGCCGGCACCGTCTCGCCGAACCGCCACGGCGAATGCGGGTCGCCCTCGTGGTCCGAGTACTTGTGGTGCTTGCGGTGATCAGCCACCCAGCGCACCAGCGGCCCCTCCACCGCCATCGACCCCATGACCGCCAGCACGATCCGCAGCGGCCGCTTCGCCTTGAAGGAGCCGTGCGTGAAGTAGCGGTGGAAACCGATGGTGATGCCGTGGCAGGCCAGGAAGTACATGAACACCATCAGGCCGAGGTCCAGCCAGCTCACTCCCCAGCCCCAGGCCAGCGGCACCGCCGCCAGCAGGGCCACGAAGGGCACCGTGATGAAGAGCAGCAGCGCGATCTGCTCCACCGACCGCTTCTGCTCACCGCCGCGCGTCGCGGACGACGCGGCCTCACTCGGACGTGGGGAGGACGCCGCGGCGTCCTCGATCAGATCGGGACCGATGGTCATGGGTTTCCCCTGGGGGGTGAGGAGTCGGGGGGACCGCAGCAGCGGACCCTACGGATCCGTAACCTACGGCATCGTAAGTATGGCAAAGGTGAACGGCGGGGCAAGAGGAGCACGCCCGCGGCGCCCCGCCCGCGGGGGCCCGCTGTCCACCTGTCGGCCGCGCTGCCGGGACACGAGTACGGGCCACCTATCCTGGTGTCGTCGGACAGCGCGGTCCGCACGGGCAGCCCGGGCTGCGCACCAGGAGGCACCGCCGCCGCACGCGTCCCGGGAGCCCACAGCCCAGTAGCGCTCGAACACTGCAAGGAGCCGCACCTGTGAGCAGTGCTGACCAGGCCGCCCAGGCCCCCGTCACCCCCACCTCCGCGACCTCGGCCGAAACGGCGAACGCGGAGCTGCGCGCCGACATCCGACGCCTCGGCGACCTCCTGGGGGAGACCCTCGTACGACAGGAGGGCCAGGACCTCCTCGACCTCGTCGAACGCGTGCGCGCCCTGACCCGGACCGACGGCGAAGCCGCCGCCGCCCTCCTCGGCGACACCGACCTGGAGACCGCCGCCAAGCTGGTGCGCGCCTTCTCCACCTACTTCCACCTCGCCAACGTCACCGAGCAGGTGCACCGCGGCAAGGAGCTGCGCGCCCACCGTGCCGCCGAGGGCGGGCTCCTCGCCCGCACCGCCGACATGCTCAAGGACGCCGACCCCGAGCACCTGCGCGCGACGGTCGAGAACCTCAACGTGCGGCCCGTCTTCACCGCGCACCCCACCGAGGCGGCCCGCCGCAGCGTCCTGAACAAGCTGCGCCGCATCGCCGCCCTCCTGGAGGAGCCGGTCTCCGGCGCCGGCGAGCGCCGCCGCCACGACCTGCGCCTGGCCGAGAACATCGACCTCGTCTGGCAGACCGACGAACTGCGCGTCGTGCGCCCGGAGCCCGCCGACGAGGCCCGCAACGCCATCTACTACCTCGACGAGCTGCACGCCGGAGCCGTCGGCGACGTCCTGGAGGACCTCGCCGCCGAGCTCCAGCGCGTCGGCGTCGAGCTGCCCGCCGGCACCCGGCCGCTCACCTTCGGCACCTGGATCGGCGGTGACCGCGACGGCAACCCCAACGTCACCCCCGAGGTCACCCGCGACGTGCTGATCCTCCAGCACGAGCACGGCATCACCGACGCCCTCGAACTCGTCGACTTCCTGCGCGGACTGCTCTCCAACTCGATCCGCTACACCGGTGCCACCGAGGAGCTCCTGACCTCCCTCCAGGCCGACCTGGAGCGCCTCCCGGAGATCAGCCCCCGCTACAAGCGCCTCAACGCCGAGGAGCCCTACCGGCTCAAGGCCACCTGCGTGCGCCAGAAGCTCGTCAACACCCGCGCGCGCCTCGCCAAGGGCACCGCCCACGAAGAGGGCCGCGACTACCTCGGCACCGCCGAGCTGCTCACCGACCTCACCCTCATCCAGACCTCCCTGCGCGAACACCGCGGCGCGCTCTTCGCCGACGGCCGCATGGACCGCACCATCCGCACCCTGGCCGCCTTCGGCCTCCAGCTCGCCACCATGGACGTGCGCGAGCACGCGGACGCCCACCACCACGCGCTGGGCCAGCTCTTCGACCGGCTCGGCGAGGAGTCCTGGCGCTACGCCGACATGCCGCGCGACTACCGGCAGAAGCTCCTCGCCAAGGAGCTGCGCTCGCGCCGCCCCCTCGCGCCCACCCCCGCCCCCCTCGACGCGGCGGGCCACAAGACGCTCGGCGTCTTCCGGGCCGTGAAGGACGCCTTCGAGAAGTTCGGCCCCGAGGTCATCGAGTCGTACATCATCTCGATGTGCCAGGGCGCCGACGACGTCTTCGCCGCCGCCGTCCTCGCCCGCGAGGCCGGACTGATCGACCTGCACGCCGGCTGGGCCAAGATCGGCATCGTGCCGCTCCTGGAGACCACCGACGAGCTGCGCGCCGCCGACGTCATCCTCGACGAGATGCTCGCCGACCCCTCCTACCGGCGCCTGGTCTCGCTGCGCGGCGACGTGCAGGAGGTCATGCTGGGCTACTCGGACTCCTCCAAGTTCGGCGGCATCACCACCAGCCAGTGGGAGATCCACCGCGCCCAGCGCCGGCTGCGCGACGTCGCCCACCGCTACGGGGTGCGCCTGCGCCTCTTCCACGGCCGCGGCGGCACCGTCGGCCGCGGTGGCGGCCCCTCGCACGACGCGATCCTCGCGCAGCCCTGGGGCACCCTGGAGGGCGAGATCAAGGTCACCGAGCAGGGCGAGGTCATCTCCGACAAGTACCTCGTCCCCTCCCTGGCCCGCGAGAACCTGGAGCTGACCGTCGCGGCCACCCTCCAGGCCTCCGCCCTGCACACCGCCCCCCGCCAGTCCGACGACGACCTGGCCCGCTGGGACGCGGCGATGGACATCGTCTCGGACGCCGCGCACGGCGCCTACCGCGCGCTGGTCGAGGACCCGGACCTGCCCGCGTACTTCTTCGCGGCCACCCCCGTCGACCAGCTCGCCGACCTGCACCTGGGCTCGCGGCCCTCGCGCCGCCCCGACTCCGGTGCCGGTCTCGACGGGCTGCGGGCCATCCCGTGGGTGTTCGGCTGGACCCAGTCCCGCCAGATCGTCCCGGGCTGGTACGGCGTCGGTTCCGGCCTCAAGGCCCTGCGCGAGGCCGGCCAGGACGCCTCCCTCGCCGAGATGGGCGAGCGCTGGCACTTCTTCCGCAACTTCCTGTCCAACGTCGAGATGACGCTGGCCAAGACCGACCTGCGGATCGCCCGCCACTACGTCGACACCCTCGTGCCCGGGGAGCTCAAGCACGTGTTCGCCCGCATCGAGGCCGAACACGAGCTCACCGTCCGCGAGGTGCTGCGCATCACCGGCGGCGAGAAGCTGCTGGACTCCAACCCGGTCCTCCAGCAGACCTTCGGCGTCCGCGACGCCTACCTGGACCCGATCTCCTACCTCCAGGTCTCCCTGCTGGCCCGCCAGCGCGCCGCCGCCGCCCGCGGCGAGGAAGCGGACCCGCTGCTGGCCCGCGCCCTGCTGCTCACCGTCAACGGCGTCGCCGCCGGCCTGCGCAACACCGGCTGACCCGTCCCGCACGCGCGAAGGCCCCCGCCACCGGATCCCTCCGGCGGCGGGGGCCTTCCCGTACGGCCTACGAGTTGTACGTCGACTGCGCCCGCTCCAGGCCCTCCTGGACCAGGCACTCCACGGCGTCGGCGGACCGGTCCACGAACCAGTCCAGCTCCTTGCGCTCGGTGGACGAGAAGTCCTTCAGGACGAAGTCGGCGACCTGCATGCGGCCCGGCGGGCGCCCGATGCCGCAGCGCACCCGGTGGTAGTCCGGGCCCATCGCCTTGGTCATCGACTTCAGGCCGTTGTGCCCGTTGTCCCCGCCGCCCAGCTTCAGGCGCAGCGTCGGGTAGTCGATGTCCAGCTCGTCGTGTACGGCGACGATCCGCTCCAGCGGCACCTTGTAGAAGTCGCGCAGCGCCGTGACGGGACCGCCCGACAGGTTCATGAACGACATGGGCTTGGCCAGGACGACGCGCCGGTTCGCCGGGCCGGGCGGGCCGATGCGGCCCTCGACGACCTGGGCGCGGGCCTTGTGCGCCTTGAACTTGCCGCCGATCCGTTCGGCCAGCAGGTCGGCCACCATGAAGCCGATGTTGTGGCGGTTGCCGGCGTACTCCGGTCCGGGGTTCCCGAGACCGACGATCAGCCAGGGCGCCGCGTCGTCCGACATCAATAGCTCCTTACGTGCCTGGAACGAAGACGACCGCCGTCCCGCTCCAGTGGAGCCGGACGGCGGTCGGTCAGCAACTGCTGAGGGGGTGGGGCGAGGCTCAGGCCTCGGTGCCCTCGGCGTCGGCGGCCGGCTCCTCGGCCTGCGGGGCGACGACCTGGAGGACGGCGATGTCACCGTCGACGGCCAGGGTGGTGCCCTTCGGGAGGACCAGGTCCTTGGCGTGGATGGTGGCGCCGGCCTCCAGGCCCGCGATGGAGACGGTGACCTCGGTCGGGATGTGGGTGGCCTCGGCCTCGACGGAGATGGTGTTCTGGAGGGTCTCCAGCATGTTGCCGCCGGCGGCCAGGTCGCCCTCGGTGACGATCGCGACGTCGACGGTGACCTTCTCGCCCTTCTTGACGATCAGGAAGTCGACGTGGGAGATCGAGCGCTTCAGCGGGTGCTTCTGCACGGCCTTCGGGATGACCAGCTCGGTGCCGGCGTCGCCGAGGTCCAGGGAGAGCAGGACGTTCGGGGTGCGCAGCGCCAGCTGGAGGGCGTGGGCGTCGACGTTCACGTGCTTCGGCTCGGTGCCGTGGCCGTAGATGACACCGGGGGTCAGGGCGTCGCGACGGGCCTGGCGGGCGGAGCCCTTGCCGAAGGTGTCACGGATCTTGGCGGAAAGCTTGACCTCGGACATGCTCACTCCTCGTGGGGTGACGGAAATTGGGACGACGGTCACCCGGCCGGAACGGCCTGCTACGAAGAGCGCGTCGATAACGGAGCGTCCGGACCCGCGATACGGGTACGGCCTCCCTCGCCGAGCAACTCGTGGAGTGTACCCGGGGAGGGAGGCCGTACCAAAAAGGATCTACCGCGCAGTGGTTACTGCTGTTCCTCGAAGAGGCTGGTGACCGAGCCGTCCTCGAAGACCTCGCGCACCGCGCGGGCGACCATCGGGGCGATCGACAGGACTGTGATCTTGTCGAGCTCCAGGTCCGAGGGGTCCGGGAGGGTGTTCGTGAAGACGAACTCGCTGACCTTGGAGTTCTTCAGGCGGTCGGCGGCCGGGCCCGACAGGATGCCGTGCGTGGCCGTCACGATGACGTCCTCGGCGCCGTGCGCGAAGAGCGCGTCGGCCGCGGCGCAGATGGTGCCGCCGGTGTCGATCATGTCGTCGACCAGGACGCAGACGCGGCCCTTGACCTCACCGACGACCTCGTGGACGGTCACCTGGTTGGCGACGTCCTTGTCGCGGCGCTTGTGGACGATGGCCAGCGGCGCGTCCAGGCGGTCGCACCAGCGGTCGGCGACGCGCACGCGGCCGGCGTCCGGGGAGACGATCGTCAGCTTGCTGCGGTCCACCTTGGCGCCGACGTAGTCCGCGAGGACCGACAGGGCGGAGAGGTGGTCGACCGGGCCGTCGAAGAAGCCCTGGATCTGGTCGGTGTGCAGGTCGACCGTGAGGATGCGGTCCGCACCCGAGGTCTTCAGCAGGTCCGCGACCAGGCGGGCCGAGATCGGCTCGCGGCCCTTGTGCTTCTTGTCCTGACGGGCGTAGCCGTAGGAGGGGATGATCACGGTGATGGAGCGGGCCGACGCGCGCTTCAGCGCGTCGATCATGATCAGCTGCTCCATGATCCACTTGTTGATCGGAGCCGTGTGGCTCTGGATCAGGAAGCAGTCCGCGCCACGGGCCGACTCCTGGAAGCGGACGTAGATCTCGCCGTTCGCGAAGTCGAAAGCCTTGGTCGGCACGATGCTGACCCCCAGCTGGTGTGCGACCTCCTCGGCCAGCTCGGGGTGGGCGCGGCCGGAGAAGAGCATGAGCTTCTTCTCGCCGGTCGTCTTGATCCCGGTCACAGCACAGTCTCCTCAGACGTGTTGAAAGCTGCTCGCCCCCGTGTGCGTCCGTCCCGCACACGGTGAGCCAGCCGAATTGCGTGCACCTATCACGGTACGCCGTCCCGGGCGTACCCGTTTCCGGCCAGTTCACCTCAAGGGCGGCCGGAGTCCCCCTCCGGCGCGGACTGCGCCGCCGTCGCGGCGGCGCTGCCGGGACGCTTGCGGGCCACCCAGCCCTCGATATTCCGCTGCTGGCCCCGGGCCACGGCCAGGGCGCCGGCCGGCACGTCCTTCGTGATGACCGACCCGGCGGCCGTGTAGGCCCCGTCCCCGATGGTGACGGGCGCCACAAACATGTTGTCCGAACCCGTCTTGCAGTGTGAGCCGACGGTCGTGTGGTGCTTGTGTTCGCCGTCGTAGTTCACGAACACGCTGGCCGCGCCGATGTTCGTGTACTCGCCGATCGTCGCGTCGCCCACGTACGACAGGTGCGGCACCTTGGTGCCCTCGCCGATCGTCGCGTTCTTCATCTCGACGTACGTGCCGGCCTTCGCCTTCGGGCCGAGGTTCGTACCGGGCCGCAGGTACGCGAACGGGCCGACGCTCGCCCGGTCCCCGATCACGGCGCCGTCCGCCACGGTGTTGTCCACGCGGGCGCCCGCGCCCACCCGGGTGTCCTTCAGCCGGGTGTTCGGGCCGACTTCGGCCCCCTCGGCGACGTGCGTGGCGCCCAGCAGCTGGGTGCCCGGGTGGATCAGGGCGTCCTGGCCGAAGGTCACCGTCACGTCCACGAACGTGCTCGCCGGGTCCACGACCGTCACGCCCGCGAGCATCGCCCGCTCCAGCAGGCGCGCGTTCAGCAGGGCGCGGGCCTCGGCCAGCTGCACCCGGTTGTTGATCCCGAGGATCTCGCGGTGGTCCGGCCCGACCGCGGCGCCGACGCGGTGGCCCGCCTCGCGCAGGATGCCGAGCACGTCGGTGAGGTACTCCTCGCCCTGGCTGTTGTCGGTGCGGACCTTGCCGAGGGCGTCCGCGAGGAGCCTGCCGTCGAAGGCGAAGACGCCGGAGTTGATCTCGCGGATGGCGCGCTGGGCTTCGGTGGCGTCCTTGTGCTCGACGATGGCCGTCACGGCGCCGGTCGCGCCGTCGCGCACGATGCGGCCGTAGCCGGTCGAGTCGGGCACCTCGGCGGTGAGCACGGTGACGGCGTTGCCGTCGGCCCCGTGGGTGGCCGCGAGGGCGTGCAGCGTCTGCCCGGTGAGCAGCGGGGTGTCGCCGCAGACCACGATCACGGTGCCGTCGACCGGGCCGCCGAGCTCTTCGAGGGCCATCCGGACGGCGTGCCCGGTGCCGTTCTGCTCGTGCTGCACGGCGGTGCGGACACCGGCGTCCGCGTCGGCGAGGTGCGCGGTGACCTGCTCGCGCGCGTGGCCGACGACGACCACCAGGTGCGCGGGGTCGAGCTCGCGGGACGCGGCGACGACGTGACCGACGAGCGAGCGCCCGCTGATCTCGTGCAGGACCTTGGGAGTGGCCGACTTCATGCGGGTGCCTTCACCCGCTGCGAGTACGACGACGGCTGCCGGGCGGGTTGCGCTCACGGGTGTGCCCTTCGGCTTCGGGGGTGGACCCAGGAAGGATAGCGGGGGGCCCGCACCCGCAAACGAAGGCGGGTCCCGACCGTGAAGGTCAGGACCCGTACGTGCAGGGCTCCCCCGCCAGGACTCGAACCCGGACATAAGGCACCAAAAGCCTCAGTGCTGCCAATTACACCACAGGGGATGGTGGGTCAAGCCGGATCGGGCGTTGCGCGGTACCGATCAAGCAGGCCGTCCCTACTATGCCGTACCACCCGCCTTCCCCGCGACGGTACTCGCGGCCGGTCGTGCCCCCGGTGACCCCGGGTGCCCCCCGGGTCGTCCCCGGGCCGCCGCGGGGGCCGCCCGTACGCTGGACGGCATGACCGGTACGGGGGAAGAGCGTGATGGGGCGGGACGGGACGGGCCCTGGTGGTGGGAGCGGCGGCGGGCCGCGCTCCTGGACGCGGGGCTCGCCGCGGTGTCCGCCGTCGAGTGCGGCGTGGAAGGGGTGGCCTTCGCCCGCGAGGCGGGCGTCCCGGTGCCGCTCGGGGTGCTGTTCGGGATCGCCGTGGGGTCCGTGCTGCTGCTGCGGCGACGGTGGCCGATCGCCGTGGTGCTGGTCTCCATCGCGGTCGCGCCCGCCGCGATGGGCTTCCTGCTCGGGGTGGTCGGCCTCTACACCCTCGCCACCTGCGAGGTGCCCCGCCGGATCACCGCCACCCTGGCCTCGATGTCGCTGGCCGGCACCTTCGTGGTGATGTACCTGCGCACCCGCGGGGACCTGGAGGGGGACACCACCCTGGTGCTGGTGCTCTCCGCGTTCATGGCGGTGGCGCTGACCGTGCCGCCCGTCCTGCTCGGCCTGTACATAGGGGCGCGGCGGCGGCTGATGGAGAGCCTCCAGGAACGGGCGGACTCGCTGGAGCGGGAGCTGTCGCTGCTCGCGGACCGGGCGGAGGAGCGGGCCGAGTGGGCCCGTACGGAGGAGCGCACGCGGATCGCGCGCGAGATGCACGACGTGGTGGCGCACCGGGTGTCCCTGATGGTGGTGCACGCGGCCGCGCTCCAGGCGGTGGCGGCGAAGGACCCCGTCAAGGCGGCGCGCAACGCCGCGCTGGTCGGCGACATGGGCCGGCAGGCCCTGACGGAGCTGCGGGAGATGCTCGGCGTGCTGCGCGCCGGAGCGCCCAGGCCCAGGCCGGCGGCGGCGGTGGCCGCGCCGGTGGCGCTGGCGGGGAGTTTCGACGACGGGCCCTCGCTGGACGGGCTGGAGGCGCTGGTCGGGCAGTCGCGGGCGGCCGGGATGGCCGTCGAGGTGTGCGTGGACGGCGAGCGGCCGCACTATCCGGCGGAGGTCGAGCAGACGGCGTACCGGGTGGTGCAGGAGGCGCTGACCAACTGCCACAAGCACGCCCCGGGCGCGCGGGTCGTCGTACGGCTCGCGCACCGGGACGGGGAGGTCGCCATGCAGGTGCAGAACGGGCCCTGCGGGGCGGACGTGGAGCAGCCCGGGCTGCCCAGCGGCGGGAACGGCCTGCTCGGGATGCGCGAGCGGGTGCTGGCGCTGGGGGGCGTGTTCGTGTCCGGGCCGACGGACGAGGGCGGCTTCAAGGTGTCGGCGGTGCTGCCGGCGGCCCGCTAGGCCGTCGGCGGCGGCGGTCAGGGTTCGGTGGTGAGGCGGGCCGGCTGGAGGCCGGTGAGCAGGAGGGTGAGGGCTTCGTCGAGGCCGGAGCCCAGGTACCAGTCGCCGGTGTGGTCGATCCCGTAGACCCGGCCCTCGCGGTCGATGGCGAGGTGGGAGCCGCCGTCGGCGTCGGTGCCGAGCGGGCAGAGCTGGGTGGACAGGGCCCGCCCCAGGTCGGCGAAGGTGCGGGCGAGGTGCAGGCCGGACAGCGGGTCGAAGCGGAGGGTGGCGGGCGCTGTCTGGCGGCCCGGACCGGGGCCGGTCACCGTCAGCCCGCCGAACTCGGCCCAGGCCTCGACGGCCGCCGGGAAGACGGCGTGCCGGTGCCCGGCGGGGGTGGTGTGGTCGCGCAGGGCGCCGGCCCAGTATTCGGCCTGCTTGATGTCCCAGCGGCCGGGCTCCCAGCCGGCGGTGCGCAGGGCCGAGTCCACCGGGCCCGGGAAGCGGGTCGCGGAGGAGCGGTCGTAGGAGGCGGAGGAGGCGGTCATGGCTGCTACTCGGGGTGGGTGAGGTCGACGGGGCGTACGCCGAAGTGGGTGAGGAGCGCGTCGCAGGAGCGGCAGGGCGGGGCGTAGCTGCCGTGCAGCGGGTCGCCGTCCTCGCGGATGCGGCGGGCGGTGATGCGGGAGTGCTTCAGGGAACGGCGGGCCTCGCTCGCCGTCAGCGGTTTGCGGGAGGCGCGCCGGCTGCGGGCGCCCTCGACGGCGGCGAGGTGGCGGGAGAGCAGGAGCGCCTCGGGACACCGTCCGGTGAAGCGTTCCCGCTGGCCGCTGGTCAGGGTGTCGAGGAAGTCCTGGACGAGCGGGTGCAGGACGGGCGGCCGGTCGCCCTTGCCCGCGGTGCCGGTGAGGGTCTCGCCGCGGACGGAGAGGGCGGCGGCGACGGTCGGCAGGATCCCGTCGCGGCGGAAGCGCAGGACGGGCGCCGGTGTGGGTCCGTCGGTGCTGCTCCAGCGCAGCCGGGGATCGCCGGCGGGGCCGGCCTCCGCCGCTTCGGCGTGGTCCGTGCCGTCCGCCCGGCTCGCCGGATTGTGCGTGGTCGCCGTCTGCATGGTCGCTTCTTCCCTCCCGTGGCCGCGGTGGTGGCCGCTGTCGCGCACGCCCCCGTGTCGCGGGGACAGCCTGTCAAATGTCCCCTGTGGTGTGGAAGCGGGGTCGAATATTCGTATCAATTCGGATGTTCCCGCCCCGTGCGCGCACGGGTGGCTCGCGGACGGCCGGGGCCCTTGCCCGACCACATAGGCTGTGGTGAACCAGCCAGATCCAGCAGGGGGCTACCGCCATGACGACAGGTCGGCTCGGGCAGCAGGCCGCGCCACCCAACGCCGCTTACTCGGGGCAGGTCGTGCACTTCCCGGACCCGGTCCGGGCCGCCCGCCATCCCCACGGAGTGCGGATGGACGGGGACGGTCATCCCGACTTCTCGCGGTACGCGCGCGCGGCGGTGGAGATCGCCGAGCCGCCGGAGGGCTTCGGCGTGGACGAGCTGCGCCTGACGGACATCGTGTCCGCCAACGCGGCGATGCGGGAGGCCGGGCACGCCCTGTGGGACACGGTCGGCCCGGTGGCGACCCCGCACGGCTGGACCTGGCACCACGTGGCGGGGTCCCGCCGCATGGAGCTGGTACCGGTCGAGGTGAAGGCGCTGCTGCGGCACCACGCCGGTCTGGCGACGGCCCCGGTGGACCACGGCAAGCGCGGCACCCGGCCGCTCCAGGAGTCCCGTCCGGCGCACCTGGGACTGCCCAAGACCCTGGTGTCGGTGTCCGAGCAGCAGGTCCAGGGCGTCGAGGAGGACCTCGGCTACCGGCTGCCGGAGGCGTACCGCTCCTTCCTGAAGGCGGCGGGCGGCTGCGCGCCGTCCGGTGCCGGGCTCTTCGTGGAGCTGGGGATGCTGGTGGACCAGCCGTTCCTGACGGTGCGCGAGGAGGCGGCGGTCAACGACCTCGTCTACGTCAACAAGTGCCTGCGGGACCACCTGACGAAGGACTACCTGTGCGTGGCCTTCGTGCAGGGCGGGCTGCTCGCGGTCAAGGTGCGGGGCGAGGGCGTCGGGTCCGTCTGGTTCTCCCCGTACGACGACGCCCGCGACCGGGACGGCTGGTCGGTCCAGGAGCGGGTGGAGCGGCTGCTGCTGCCGTGCGGTGCCGATTTCGATGCCTTCCTGGAGGGGCTGGCGGGCAACCCGCCGGAGCTGGAGACGGTGGCCGGTCTGATGGTGGACGGCGGATTCGCACGCTCGGTTCCGGTGACCGACGCCGCGTTGGGTGAGGGGTGATCGCGCCATGGTGACGTTCGCGCAGGCGCAGGAGCGCGCCGAGGAGTGGATCAACGGGGACGTGCCCGCGTACCAGCACCGTGAGGTGCGGGTACGGGAGTTCGGGCTGGGCTTCGTGGTGTGGGCCGAGGACCGGTCCGCCGGGCCGGTGTCGGGCGGCGGCCGGCAGCGGCTGGTCATCGCCCGGGACAGCGGCGAGGTGACCCTGTGGCCGGGGCTGCCGGTCGGTGAGGTGATCCGGCGCTACGAGGAGGAGTACGGGGCGGCCGCGACGGCCGCGCAGGCCTCGGTGCCGCAGCCGCGGATCGACTCGGAGCAGACCTCCTTCATGCTGAGCCCGCCGGAGTGGCTCCAGGAGGCGGCGGACCGGGCGGGGATCCCGCCGGCGGTGCCGTCCGCCGCCGGGCCGGCCGCGGCGGAGCCGGTACCGGCCCGCCGGGGCGCCGAGGTCCCCCACGAGCCGACCGCCAACGACGGGGTGCCCTCGGGGGCCACGCCGTGGGCCGGCACCGATGTGAACTCCGGTGCCGACGAGGCCTCCGTACCGCTGCCCGCGACGGTGTTCGCGCCGCCCCTGTCCGGTTCGGACCTGGAGGAGCGCCCGGCGGGACCGGGGGTGGCCCCGGAGGCGAAGACGACGCTGATGGCGGGCGGCAGCCGGCTGCCGAACACGGCCGTGGCGCCGGCGCTGGGGCTCGGGGCCGAGGCGGCCGACATCGCCGACGCGCCGACGAGCAGGGCGCACGTCCCGCGGCCGGGTGCGCAGGGTGCTCCGCAGCCGCCCGCGCCGCCCGGTGCTCCGGGTGCGCCCGGGGGTGCGCCGCAGTACGCCGCGACGATGCTGGCCGCTCCCGGCGCGGTGCAGCCGCCGCGGCCGCCCGGTCCGCCGACGCCGCCGCCGGGTGTGCCCGGCGCGCCGACGCCTCCCGGTCCGCCCGGGGCTCCTGGTGCTCCCGGGGCTCCCGGTGGGGGGATCGACCATGCCGCGACGATGCTGGCCGGTCCTGCCGTGGTGCAGCCGCCGCGGCCGCCGGGTGCTCCCGGTGCGCCGACGCCTCCCGGTCCGCCCGGGGCTCCTGGTGCTCCCGGTGGGGGGATCGACCATGCCGCGACGATGCTGGCCGGTCCCGCCGTGGTGCAGCCACCGCGGCCGCCGGGTGCTCCCGGTGCGCCGACGCCTCCGGGGCCGCCCGGGGCTCCCGGCGGGGGGATCGACCATGCCGCGACGATGCTCGCCGGTCCCGCCGCCGTGCCGCCGCCCGGCGCTCCCGGCGCCCCCGGTGGCGGGCGGCCGCCCGCGCCGCAGCCCCCGGCGCCCTCCGGCGCGCCCACGGTCGGCCCCGGCTACCAGGCCGTACTGCGCTACCGCGCGCCCGACGGTTCCGAGCAGCAGCTCATCCGCCGCTCGGCGCCCGGCACCCCGCACCCCGAGTGGCAGATCCTCTACGAGCTCCGCGCGATGAACGTGCCGCCGCAGCAGGTGCTGGAGCTGCACACGGAGCTGGCCTCGTGCGAACTGCCGGGCGGCTACTGCGCCCGGATGATCCGGGAGACCTGGCCGCAGGTGCGGATCACGAGCGTGGCCCCGTACGGGACCGACCACGCGGGACGTCAGCAGGGCATGCGGCACCTGCTCACCCATCAGGGTGAGCTGCACCAGGTGGCGGACGGTCCGGCCCGCCCGGCGCCCGTACGCGCGCCGCTGCCGCAGGTTCCGCTCCAGCCGGCCATCCCGATGGACGCCATCGCGCAGGAGCTGATGGGGGCGTTCGGGCCGCAGGGGGTGTTCCGGTTCGACCAGCGGGCAGTGTCCCGCCAGGGCGTCCCGGAGATCGTGGCGCAGACCCTGATGTGGGCGGGCCTGCCCGTGGACTTCGGGCCCTTCTTCTGGGCGCAGGCGGTGCCCGGCCAGCCGGTGCCGACGCTGGCGGAACTGGCGGCCCAGCGGCAGGTGCAGCCGGCGTCCGACGCGGGCTCGTACCTGGTCGTCGGCAGTGACTTCGGCAAGGCGCTCTGCGTGCAGTACGGCACCGCGCACATCGTGGCGGTGCCGGTGGAGGCCGGACCGGGCGGGGCGCCGGTGCCCCCGCAGTTCGTCAACTCCAGCCTGCCGCAGTTCGCCCGGTCACTGGCGATGCTGGGGCACATGTGGCGCCTGCGCCAGCATCTGACGCCGGAACAGGCGGGCCGCTGGACCGTCGATTTCCAGGCGAATCTGGCCGGTCTCGACAGCGCGGCACTGGCCTCTCCGGAGAGCTGGTGGTCGGTGCTGCTGGAGCAGATGTGGGACGGCCTGCTCTGATCGGATGATCGGATGTGTGGCCGGGCCGGGGTCCCCGACGGGGGTCCCGGCCCGGCCATTGCGGCTTCTGTCACCAAATGACGCATCCTTGACAGCAATCCCCGCGAGAGAGGCGCTTCCAGGATGAGTGCACCCATGTCACCTCACGGACCCCAGGGTTTCTCGACCGTGCGGGGCCGCGGCTACCGGACCGAGGAGGTCGACCGCTACCTGAGCCGGCTGTCCGGGAGCCGGGACGAGGCGTGGGAACGCGTGGCGCGGCTGACCGTCCTGGCCAACCGGATGGAGACGGAGGCGGAGCGGCTGCGCGAGGCCGTGTCCTCGCTGGCCCCGCAGACGTACGACGACCTGAGCGAGCGGGCCCGGCGGATCCTGGCGCTGGCCGAGGAGGAGGCGCAGGTCCTGCGCGGCGACGCGCGGGCCGACGCGGCGGAGGCGATGGGCGCGGCCGACGCGCACGCCGCCCGGGTCGAGGAGCTGGCCCGGCACGACGCGGAGGCGGTGCGCGAGCAGACCGAGGTGCGGGCGCGCCAGGGGCTGATGCGGGCGCAGCGGGAGGCCGACGGCGCCCGCGAGGAGGCGCGGGAGGACGCGCAGGGCTGGCGGGCGGAGGCGGTCGCGGCCGCCGCCGAGACGCGGCGCCGGGGGGAGGCGCTGCTGGCCGAGCAGGAGAAGGAGCACGCGGAGCGCTGGGACGCGGCCGGGCGGGAGCAGGCGGCCCGGGAGGCCGAGCAGGAGGCCCGGTACGCGGAGCAGGAGCGGTACGCCGAGGCCCGGCTGTCCGAGGCGCGCCGGGGGCTCGCGCAGGCGCAGGAGTCGGCGCGGCACGGCCAGGAGGACGCGGAGGCGCGGGCGTCGGAGGTGCTGGCGGAGGCCCGGGTGCGCGAGGAGCGGGTCGGCCGGGAGACGGAGCGGATCCTGCGCGAGCACACGGAGGCGCAGGAGGAGATGCGGGCGCACATGGACCACGTCCGCTCCAGTCTGGCGGCGCTGACGGGCCGGGCCCCGGCGGAGGGGTAGCGGCCCCCGGAGCCGGGCGGGGGCGGGGCCGGGGCCGGGGGCCCGCCGGTCAGGGGAGCTTCGTCAGGAAGCCGGCGATCAGCGGGGCGATGGCGTCGAGGTGGGTCTCCAGGGCGAAGTGGCCCGCGCCGTCGAAGACGTGGACCTCGGCGTCCGGGACGTCGCGGAGGTAGGCCTTGGCGCCCGCCGGGGTGAAGAAGGGGTCGCCCGCGCCCCAGACGACCAGCACGGGCGGGCGGGCCGTGCGCAGCCAGGTCTGCCAGTGCGGGTAGTGGGCGAAGTTGGAGGCGTAGTCGAAGGCCAGGTCGGCCTGGGCGTCGGCGCGGCCCGGCAGGCCGAGGTAGTGGACGTCCAGGATCTGGTGGTCGGGGGAGAGGAGAGAGGTGTCCGCGACGCCGGTCTCGTACTGGAAGCGGGTGCCCTCTTCGCTGAACAGCCCCCGCACGCGCTCCTCGTCACCGGGGACGTCCCGGGCGAGGGCGGCGAACTCCCGGGCCGCGTCGGAGAGTCCCTCGTCGTAGGCGTTTCCGTTCTGGACGACCAGGCCCGTGATCCGCTCCGGCCGCCGGGTGGCCAGCCGCAGTCCGACGGGTGCGCCGAAGTCGAACGCGTACAGCGCGAACCGCTCCAGGCCGAGGGCGTCGGTGAAGCCCTCCACGATGTCGGCGAGCCGGTCGAAGGAGTACGTGAACCCGGCGGGGGCCGTGGTGCGCCCGAAGCCGGGGTAGTCGGGGGCGATCAGCCGGTACGGGGTGCCCGCGAGCGCGTCCATCAGGCGGGTGAACTGGTGGGAGGCGGTGGGGAAGCCGTGCAGGAGCAGCAGCACGGGCGCGTCCGCGGGGCCGCTCTCGCGGTAGGCCACGGACACTCCGGCCACGTCGACGGTGCGGTGGTGAATCGCCATCACATGCCTCCTTGGGGTTTGTTGGCATTAGTCTTGCCGAGCTGCTGCTAATGGGTCAAGGGGGTTCTGTAGAGTTAGTCATATGACGTCGTTCCCTCTTCTCGGCGAGCCGCTCGCCCTGGACCTGATCAACGCGGGGGACCGTGTCGCGGACCCCGGCGGCCTCGGTGCCTGGCTGGCGGCGCAGGACGGACGGCTGGCGCCGGCCGGACCGGTGGGGCCGGCCGAGGTGGCCGCCGTACGGGCCGTGCGGGAAGCCGCCGGGCCGCTGCTGGAGGCCGCCCGGCACGGGGACCGGCCCCCAGCGCGGCCGCTGGCCGCGCTGAACGCCGCGCTCGCGGGCGCCCCGGCCCACCACGAGCTGTCCTGGACGGCGGGGGCCGGGCTGACTGCGGCCCCGCACCGGACGGCCGACCCGCCCCGGCGGCTGGCGGCGGAGCTGGCAGAGGCCGTGGCGCAGCTGCTGACGGACCCCCGGGTGGGCGAGGTGCGCCGCTGCGAGGGGGAGGGCTGCGTGCTGCTGTTCCTCCCGGCGCACCCGCGCCGCCGCTGGTGCGTGGCGGCGGTCTGCGGCAACCGGGCGCGGGTGGCCCGCTACTACGCCCGGCACAAGGAGGAGCGGGAGGACACCCCCTAGGCGGGCCGGGGCGCGGGCGCGTCGGGCCCGCGGTCGGGGGCGGCGGGGGCGTCGGATGCGGCCGGGACGATGGGCGCGATCGGCACGGTCGCGGTGGTCGCGGTGGGCGCGGCTGCGGTGGCGGGCGCGGTGGCCGGCGCGTAGTGGTACGGGTCGCTGCGCAGTCCGCGGGAGGTGACCACCACGGTGAACGGGGGACGCGCGGCGGCCGGCAGCAGGGCCGTCAGGTCTCCCGTCACCGGGTCCGGGGCGGCCGCCAGGGCGGTGTCGTCCACCGTGAGGCGGGGTTCGGCGAAGCCGCCGCCCGCCACCGTGAGCAGCCCGTCCGCGACGTGGACGCCGGTGATGACCGGGTTGGCGCGGGTGGCCAGCTTGTTGAGCAGGTAGGCGCCCGCCGGAGCGCCGGTCAGGGCCCAGATCTCGGCGGGCAGCCGGGGGAGCCCCGCGCCGACGTCGCAGAGGAAGAAGAGGACGACGTAGAGCATCGTGACCGCGCTCAGGGCCACGTACTGGAGGTCGACGAGGTCGGTGCGGCCGCTGTCGTTCGCGATCAGTTCGCGCAGCGGGCGGCGGCCGGTGGCGGTGGGCCGCGGGGCCGGCTTGGCCAGGGTGCCGCTCTCCACGCGCTTGCCGACGACCGTCTTCGCGGCGATCAGGGCCGCGTACGGGCCGCCGAGCAGCGGCAGGTACACCGTGGTCAGGGTGGACAGGGGGCCGTCGGGGCGCTGGAAGTAGCCGATGCCGCCGCCCGCCGTGAGCCCGTACGCGAGGATCGCGAGCAGCAGCCAGACCAGGATCACCGTCCAGGCCAGGGCGAGGGTGGTCGAGGTGGAGAGCCGGCCGTCGCGGCCGGTGACCGTGCCGGGACTGCGGTACAGGCGCAGGGCGACGGGACCGGCCAGGGCGGCCAGCAACGCCAGTGCGCAGAGTGCGGAAGCCATGGGTCCCCCCGGGTGCGGTGTCCGGTGAAGAGGGTCACTCACTGATCCCGAGCATGACAAGCAGCTCCGGCGGCGTGGCGGCTACTCCGCCTCGGGCAGGACCGGGAACCGCCGGGGCGCGACCAGCAGCAGGACCAGCAGGGCCGCGACCGCCGCGGCGGTCGCGCCCAGGAAGATGTGGTCCACGGCCGCCGCCACCGCGTCCCGCAGGTGCGCGGCGGCGGCCGGCGAGAGGGCGGCGGGCTCGGCCAGGGCCCGCGACACGTCGTCGAGCCGCTCCGGGAGCCCCGCGACCGGTGCGTCCGCCAGCCGGGCGGCGACGGTCGCGTTGGCCACCGCCCCCAGCAGCGCGGCCCCCACGCTCTGCCCGACGGTGCGGCAGAACAGCACGGAGGCCGTCGTGGTGCCCCGCTCGGCCCAGCCCACCGTGGACTGCACCCCGACGATCAGCGGCAGCTGGAACAGCCCGAGGGCGGCGCCCAGCAGCAGCATGACCAGGGCGGGCTGCCACGGCCGGGCGGGGTGCGGGAGCAGGGTGAAGGAGAACAGGATCACCGCGGCCAGGGACATCCCGAGGACGGCGGTGTCGCGGAAGCCGATGCGCCGGTACACGTGCTGGCACAGGGCGGCCGACAGCGGCCAGCTCAGGGTCATCAGGGCCATCACGAACCCGGCTCCGACGGGCCCGAGGCCGAGTACGGACTGGGCGTAGGTCGGCATGAACACCATGGGGGCGACCATCAGCAGCCCCAGGGCCCCCAGCGCCAGGTTCACGGCGGCGATGGTGCGCCGGCGCCACACCCAGCCCGGCAGGATCGGCTGCGCCGCCCGGCGCTCCACCCGCACCACCACGGCGGCCAGCACCGCGCTCGCGCCGAACAGCGCGAGCGAGGGCGCCGACACCCACGGCCAGGCCACCCCGCCCTGCACCAGCGCGCACAGCAGCAGCCCGCCGCAGGCGAACACGCCGAGCGCTCCGGCCCAGTCCACCGGGCCCCGGCGGCCCGGGGAGCGGACGGGTTCCACGAGGTGACGGGCGGTCAGCCACAGGGCGAGGCCGGCGAGCGGCACGTTGATCAGGAACGTCCAGCGCCAGCCCGCGTACGTGGTCAGCAGACCGCCGAGGGCCGGGCCCAGCAGCGAGGAGCTCGCCCACACGGTGGTCATCCGGGCCTGTATGCGCGGGCGGTCGCGCAGCGGGTAGAGGTCGGCGGCCAGGGTCTGAACGGTGCTCTGCAGGGCGCCGCCGCCCAGCCCCTGCACGATCCGGAACGCGATCAGGGCGGCCATGTTCCAGGCGGACGCGCACAGTACGGAGCCGAGCAGGAAGAGGGCCGTGCCGAAGAGGAGGACGGGCTTGCGGCCGAGGGTGTCGTTCAGCTTGCCGTACACGGGCAGGGTCACGGTGACGGCGAGCAGGTATCCGGAGAAGAGCCAGGTGAAGACGGAGAAGCCGCCGAGGTCCCCGACGACCTGGGGGACGGCGGTGGAGACGATGGTGCTGTCCAGGGCGACCAGGGCCATGCCGAGCATCAGCGAGAGCACCACGGCGGCGGGCGGCCGCCCGCGCGGCACCTGCCCGGCGGCCCCCCGGTGCGCGGCGTCCCCGGCGGCCGCCCGCCCCCCGGACGCGTCCGTCCTGTTCTCCCCTGACCCCACCACGTCCCCCTCGTCTGCGGAGAACACCATCTCACCGGGGGTGCGGCCGTCGGTATCCCCTACACCGGGTCCGCCGAAGGGCGCACGTCCCCTAGGGGTTCCTCAGCACAAGGGGCCAGGGGTCTTTCGTCCCGCCGGAGGAGGCCGGAAGTCCCGGGGCGTCCTTAACTGGTTCCTACGGGAGGGCGCCGGGGGGTGGGGTTAACCCCCCGGCGGATACGGCGAAGGGCACCAGGGCGCCGGACACCCCCCGCACCACAGACTTCACGTCGGCGCCGCGCACCCGCGGGGCGCCGGGCGGACGGGACGCCGCAGCGGCGGCCGCACCGGCAGACGAACCACATGGGGGACACCGTGACAACGGCGATGACCGAAACCAGGCACGAAGGGACCGGCGGCCGGGGCGCCGTCGCGGCCCGGGCGCGCAAGGTCGTCAAGGCCTACGGCTCCGGCGAGACCCGCGTCGTCGCCCTCGACGAGGTGGACGTGGACATCCTGCGCGGCCAGTTCACCGCGATCATGGGCCCCTCCGGTTCCGGCAAGTCCACCCTGATGCACTGCCTGGCCGGACTGGACACCGTCACCAGCGGCACGATCCACCTGGACGAGACCGAGATCACCGGTCTGAAGGACAAGAAGCTCACCCGGCTGCGCCGCGACAAGATCGGCTTCATCTTCCAGGCCTTCAACCTGCTGCCGACGCTCAACGCCCTGGAGAACATCACCCTCCCCATGGACATCGCGGGCCGCAAGCCCGAGCCCCAGTGGCTGGAGCGGGTCGTCGAGACGGTGGGCCTCGCCGGCCGCCTGAAGCACCGTCCGACCGAACTCTCCGGCGGCCAGCAGCAGCGCGTGGCCGTCGCCCGCGCCCTGGCCGCCCGCCCGGCGATCATCTTCGGCGACGAGCCGACCGGAAACCTGGACTCCAGGGCCGGCGCCGAGGTCCTCGGATTCCTGCGCCGCTCGGTGGACGAACTGGGCCAGACCATCGTCATGGTCACCCACGACCCGGTCGCCGCCTCCTACGCGGACCGCGTCGTCTTCCTCGCCGACGGACGCATCGTCGACGAGATGCACGCGCCGACCGCGGACCAGGTCCTCGACCGCATGAAGGACTTCGACGCGCGCGGGCGGACCTCGTGACCGTCATGAAGACCGCGCGACGCAACTTCTTCGCGCACAAGGGGCGGATGGCGCTCTCCGCCATCGCCGTACTGCTCTCCGTCGCCTTCGTCTGCGGGACGCTCGTCTTCACGGACACGATGAACACGACCTTCGACAAGCTGTTCGCGGTCACCAGCTCCGATGTCACCGTCAGCCCGAAGGCGCCCGCCGGGGGCGAGGGCGAGGGCGGCGACGAGGCGATGCGGGGCAAGCCGCGGGTGCTGCCCGCCGCCGCCCTCGAAAGCGTCCGCAGGGCCGACGGCGTCAAGGCCGCCGAGGGCGGCGTCTTCTCGACCGCCGTCACCGTCGTCAACGCCGAGAACGAGAACCTCGGTTCGACCACCGGCGCGCCCACCATCGCGGGCAACTGGACCGAGAACGAACTCAAGTCCATGAAGATCACCTCCGGCCGGGCGCCGCGCGGCCCCACCGAGGTGATGGTCGACGCCGACACCGCCGCGGGCCACCACCTGAAGCTCGGCGACGAGCTGCGCACGATCGCCGTCACCGGTGACGTCCGCGCGAAGATCAGCGGCATCGCCGCCTTCACCGTGACCAACCCGGGCGCGGCCGTCGTCTACTTCGACACCGCCACCGCGCAGGAGAAGCTGCTCGGCGCCACCGGCGTGTTCACCCACGTCAACGTCACCGCCAAGGAGGGCGTGAGCGACGAGCGGCTCAAGGAGAACGTGGCCGCCGCCGTCGGCGCCGGCACCTACGAGCTGCAGACCGCGAAGGAGGCCGCGGCCGCCAACAAGAAGGACATGGGCTTCCTCGACGTCATGAAGTACGTGATGCTCGGCTTCGCCGGGATCGCCTTCCTCGTCGGAATCTTCCTGATCTTCAACACCTTCTCGATGCTGGTCGCCCAGCGCACCCGCGAGATCGGCCTGATGCGGGCCATCGGCTCCGACCGCTCGCAGATCAACCGGTCCGTCCTCATCGAGGCCCTGCTGCTCGGTGTGGCCGGCTCCCTCGCCGGAGTCGCGGCGGGCGTGGGCCTGGCCGTCGGCCTGATGAAGCTCATGGGCCAGATGGGCATGCACCTGTCCACCGACGATCTGACCGTCAGCTGGACGACCCCGGTCATCGGCCTGGCCCTCGGCACCGTCGTCACCGTCGTCGCCGCCTACGTCCCGGCCCGCCGGGCCGGCAAGGTCTCCCCGATGGCCGCGCTGCGCGACGCCGGAACCCCCGGCGACCGCAAGGCCGGCCGGATCCGCGCGGCCCTCGGCCTGGTCCTGACCGCCGTCGGCGGCGCGGCCCTCTTCCTGGCCGCCGCCGCGGACAAGGCCGGGACCGGATCGCTGTGGCTGGCCCTCGGGGTGTTCTTCAGCCTCATCGGCTTCATCGTCATCGGCCCGCTGCTGGCCGGCGTCGTGGTGCGGCTGCTCGCCGCCCCGGTGCTGCGGCCCTTCGGCTCCGTCGGCCGGCTCGCCGAGCGCAACGCGCTGCGCAACCCGCGCCGTACGGGTGCCACGGCCGCCGCGCTGATGATCGGACTGGCGCTGGTCGCCTGCCTCTCGGTGGTCGGCTCCTCGATGGTGTCCTCGGCCACCGACGAACTCGACCGGACGGTCGGCGCCGACTACATCGTCGACTCCGCGGCCATGCAGCCGGTCGTGCCGCAGGCCGAGCAGGCCATGCGCGCCGTCAAGGGCCTCGACCACGTCACCGCCTACCGCGAGGTCAAGGCGAAGATCACCGCTCCCGACGGCTCCAGCCTGCAGGGCGACCTGAGCGCCACCGACCCGACCTACGCCCAGGACCTGCGCCGCAAGACGCTCGCCGGCCGGCACGAGGACGCGTACGCGCCGGGCGCCATGTCGGTCGGCTCGCTCTACGCCGAAGCGCACCACGTCACGGTGGGCGACGAGCTGACGGTCGCCTTCACCGGCGGCAAGACCGTCCGGCTGAAGGTCGCCGCGATCACCTCGGACGAGGGCAACATCGACAAGGGCGTGAAGTACATCAGCACCGCGACCGCCGAGGCCAACGTCCCGGCCGAGCAGCTGGCCCACCCCTTCATGCTGATGGGCAAGGCGCAGCCGGGGCAGGCCGACAGCGCGTACGCGGCGCTGAAGACGGCGCTCGCCGAGTACCCGCAGTACACGGTGCGCAACCAGACCGACTACAAGGAGAACCTCAGGGACCAGGTCGGGCAGCTGCTCAACATGGTCTACGGCCTCCTCGCGCTCGCGATCATCGTCGCCGTGCTGGGTGTCGTGAACACCCTGGCCCTCTCGGTGGTCGAGCGGACCCGCGAGATCGGCCTGATGCGCGCCATCGGCCTCTCCCGCCGCCAGCTGCGCCGCATGATCCGCCTGGAGTCGGTGGTCATCGCCCTGTTCGGCGCGCTGCTCGGCCTCGGGCTGGGCATGGGCTGGGGCGCCACCGCCCAGCAGCTCCTCGCCCTCCAGGGCCTGAAGGTGCTGGAGATCCCGTGGCCGACCATCCTCGGGGTGTTCGCCGGCTCGGCCCTGGTGGGCCTGTTCGCCGCGCTGGTCCCGGCGTTCCGGGCGGGGCGGATGAACGTGCTGAACGCGATCGCCAGCGAGTAACCGGCGCGGGGCGGTCGTACGGGGGAACGGGGGAACGGGGGGAGCACGGGGGAAGGGGCGCCGGTCCGGGGCCGTCCGCGAGGGCGGCACCGGACCGGCGCCGCCGTCCGTCCGGGCCGTTCCTCAGAGCACCCGCCGGAGCAGGACCACCCCGCCCGCCGCGCCCACCGGGACGAACCGCGACCCCGGGTGCAGCTGGGCGGCGTAGGCGACGGGGTCCTCCCCGGCCCAGCCGGTGGAGTTGTCGAAGACCAGGTACGCCGGGAGCACCCCCTGGGTGTTGCCGATCCAGAAGACCCGGCAGCGCGAGGTCAGCCGGGTCAGCACGCCGTTGTCGGCCTCCACGTCCGCCCCGTCCGGGATCCGCGCGAGCAGTGCCTCGACGGCGGCCACCCGGGCCGGCTCCCGGTAGGTCGCCGCTTCCCCGAGCCGGGCCGTCGGCAGGCTCGTGGCGCTCAGCGCGAGGGCAGCGGCGAGCAGGGCGCCGGGCAGCTGGAGGGCGTACGCGCGCAGCCACGGCCGCCGGTCGCGCCGGGCGGCGTCGAGGGCGTCGGCCAGCGCGAGGAAGACGACCGGCATCAGGACGGCGCTGTAGTGGAAGTCGGTGGACCAGTAGTGCGCGTCCCCCGACAGGAACCGCCAGCCGAGGGTGGGCACGGCCACCAGCAGCAGCGGGGAGCGCAGCGCCAGCAGCCCGGTGGTGGGGACCAGGACCCAGCCGAGGGTGGTGAGCTTCGTGCCGAGGCCGCCCAGCGGGCCGCCGTCGCCGTCGAGCTTCTCCCAGTAGGGGTAACCGTCGGCGGCGAAGGCGGGTATCACCACCGTGAAGACGACCGCGGCGGCCAGTACCCCGGCCAGGGCGGTGGCGAGCGCCGGACGCACGGCCCGCAGGCCCTCGCCCCGGGCCCGCCAGGCGACCACCAGCGCGAGCGCGGCGAGGGTGGCGCCGAGGTCCTCCTTGACCAGCAGCAGGGGCAGCGCCCAGGCCAGCGCGGCCCGCCGGCGGCGCGCGAGCAGCGCCTCCAGGGAGAAGGCCAGCAGCGGCACGGCGAAGCAGATCTCGTGGAAGTCGAAGTCGACGGCCCGCTGGATCCCCCAGGACAGCCCGTAGGCCGCCCCCAGCGCGAGCCCCCGCGCCGTCCCGAGCAGCCGCACCGAGGCCCGGGTGACGGGCAGGGCCGACAGCGCGAACAGCGCGGCCTGCACCAGCAGCAGGGTGACGGGTGTCGGGAAGGCCCGGTAGAGCGGGGCGATCAGCGCGATGACGGGGCTGAAGTGGTCGCCGAGGATGTTGAACCCCGGCCCCTTCAGGTCCACCACGGGCGGGCGCAGGTGCGCGTACGCGCGGACCGCCTGCTCGAAGATGCCCACGTCCCAGGAGCTCTCCTCCAGCCGGCGGTGGCGGGAGACGGAGAGCACCGCGTACGCGAGGAACAGCGCGCCGACGAGCGCGTACGGGGCCCGGTGCGCGGCCCGTCCCGGCCGCGCGGGGAGCCCGCCCCGGGGCGGGCGGCGCAGGACTCCGGGCAGGTTGCGCATCCGGGCGGGGTGCAGGGCCGCCGACAGGCGCGCCCGCGCCCGCGGGCGCCCGTCCGTCCGCGGGACCGGGGGGCCGGGAACGGGCGGCGGGCTGGATGCGGCGGCGGCGGCGCCGGGCTCCCGGGCGGCCTGGGGGATCCCGGACGTGGACATACGGACAGATTGTCATCCCGGTGCGGAACCCCCCGCTCCGGGCCGGTGTCACCCCGCGGGGGCCGCAATCCCCCGCGCGGGGGACATCGTCGCGTCGTAGGGTGGGAACCCCCGGCCCGTTCTCGTGTCGGGCCCTTCGCGTTGTCCCTCCACGCCCTTCCCCAGGATGGAAAGCCCCCTTCATGAGCCTGCACGGACTGCTCGACGCCGTCACCCGGGATCCCGCGCTGGCCGAGGCGGTCACCGCGGCCGGGGACGGCAACCGCATGCACGTGGACCTCGTCGGCCCGCCCGCCGCCCGGCCCTTCGCGATCGCCGCGCTGGCCGCCCGGACCGAGCGGACCGTGCTCGCGGTCACCGCCACCGGGCGGGAGGCCGAGGACCTCGCGGCCGCGCTGCGCTCGCTGCTGCCGCCCGACGAGGTGGTGGACTACCCGTCCTGGGAGACGCTTCCGCACGAGCGGCTCAGCCCGCGCAGCGACACCGTCGGCCGCCGCATCGCGGTGCTGCGCCGGCTCGCGCACCCCAGCAAGGACGACCCGGCCGCCGGCCCCGTCTCGGTGGTCGTGGCGCCGATCCGCTCGGTGCTCCAGCCGCAGGTCAAGGGGCTCGGCGACCTGGTGCCGGTCAGCCTGCGACAGGGGCGCAGCGTGGACCTCGGGGAGGTCACCGAGGCCCTCGCGGCGGCCGCGTACGCCCGCGTCGAGCTGGTCGAGAAGCGCGGCGAGTTCGCCGTGCGCGGCGGCATCCTCGATGTGTTCCCGCCCACCGAGGAGCACCCGCTGCGCGTGGAGTTCTGGGGCGACGAGGTCGAGGAGATCCGCTACTTCAAGGTCGCCGACCAGCGCTCCCTGGAGATCGCCGAGCACGGGCTGTGGGCCCCGCCCTGCCGGGAACTGCTGCTCACCGACGAGGTGCGCGAGCGGGCCGCGGCGCTGGCCGAAGCCCATCCGGAGCTGGGCGAACTGCTCCACAAGATCGCCGAGGGGATCGCCGTCGAGGGCATGGAGTCCCTGGCGCCGGTCCTCGTCGACGACATGGAGCTGCTGATCGACGTCCTGCCCGCCGGGGCCATGGCCGTGGTCTGCGACCCCGAGCGGGTGCGCACCCGCGCCGCCGACCTCGTGGCGACCTCCCAGGAGTTCCTGATGGCCTCCTGGGCGGCCACCGCGGGCGGCGGCCAGGCCCCCATCGACGTCGGCGCGGCCTCGCTGCGCGGGATCGCGGACGTCCGCGACCACGCCCGCGAGCTCGGCATGATGTGGTGGTCGGTGTCCCCGTTCGCCGCCGACGACACCGGCCTGGCCGCGGACACCCTGAAGCTCGGCATGCACGCCCCCGAGGCCTACCGGGGCGACACCGCCCGGGCGCTCGCCGACACCAAGGGCTGGATCGCGGACGGCTGGCACACCGTCTACCTCACCGAGGGCCACGGCCCGGCCGCCCGTACCGTCGAGGTGCTGGGCGGTGAGGGGATCGCGGCCCGGCTGGAGTCCGACCTGCGGACCCTGGAACCGTCCCTCGTCCACGTGACGTGCGGCTCCCTCGACAACGGCTTCGTGGACCCGGCGCTGAAACTGGCCGTGCTGACCGAGACCGACCTGACCGGCCAGCGCACCGCGACCAAGGACCTCGGCCGGATGCCGACCCGGCGCCGCAAGTCCATCGACCCCCTCACCCTGGAGGTCGGCGACTACATCGTCCACGAGCAGCACGGCGTCGGCCGCTACATCGAGATGGTGCAGCGCACCGTCCAGGGCGCCACCCGCGAGTACCTCCTCGTCGAGTACGCGCCCGCCAAGCGCGGCCAGCCCGGCGACCGGCTCTACATCCCCACCGACCAGCTGGAGCAGGTCACCAAGTACGTCGGCGGCGAGGCCCCGACGCTGCACCGGCTCGGCGGCGCCGACTGGACGAAGACCAAGGCCCGCGCCAAGAAGGCGGTCAAGGAGATCGCCGCCGACCTCATCAAGCTCTACAGCGCCCGCATGGCCGCCCCCGGCCACACCTTCGGCCCCGACACCCCCTGGCAGCGGGAACTGGAGGACGCCTTCCCGTACGCGGAGACGCCCGACCAGCTCACCACCATCGCCGAGGTCAAGGAGGACATGGAGAAGTCGGTCCCCATGGACCGGCTGATCTGCGGCGACGTCGGCTACGGCAAGACCGAGATCGCGGTGCGCGCGGCCTTCAAGGCGGTCCAGGACGGCAAGCAGGTCGCCGTCCTCGTACCGACCACGCTGCTCGTGCAGCAGCACTTCGGGACCTTCTCCGAGCGGTACGCGCAGTTCCCCGTCGTCGTGAAGGCGCTGTCGCGCTTCCAGAGCGAGACCGAGTCCAAGGCCACCCTGGAGGGCCTGCGCGAGGGCTCCGTCGACATCGTCATCGGCACCCACCGGCTGTTCTCGCAGGAGACGAAGTTCAAGGACCTGGGCCTGGTCATCGTCGACGAGGAGCAGCGGTTCGGCGTCGAGCACAAGGAGCAGCTGAAGAAGCTCCGCGCCAACGTGGACGTGCTCACCATGTCCGCCACCCCGATCCCGCGCACCCTGGAGATGGCGGTGACCGGCATCCGCGAGATGTCGACGATCACCACCCCGCCGGAGGAACGGCACCCGGTGCTCACCTTCGTCGGCCCGTACGAGGAGAAGCAGATCGGCGCCGCGGTCCGCCGCGAGCTGCTGCGCGAGGGGCAGTGCTTCTACATCCACAACCGGGTCGAGTCCATCGACCGGGCGGCGGCCAAGCTCCGCGAGATCGTGCCCGAGGCGCGGATCGCGACGGCGCACGGGCAGATGTCCGAGCAGGCCCTGGAACAGGTCGTGGTGGACTTCTGGGAGAAGAAGTTCGACGTCCTCGTCTCGACGACGATCGTCGAGTCCGGCATCGACATCTCCAACGCCAACACCCTGATCGTGGAGCGCGGCGACAACTTCGGCCTCTCCCAGCTGCACCAGCTGCGCGGGCGCGTGGGGCGCGGCCGCGAGCGCGGGTACGCGTACTTCCTGTACCCGCCGGAGAAGCCGCTCACCGAGACCGCGCACGAGCGGCTCGCGACGATCGCCCAGCACACCGAGATGGGCGCGGGCATGTACGTGGCGATGAAGGACCTGGAGATCCGCGGCGCGGGCAACCTGCTGGGCGGCGAGCAGTCCGGCCACATCGCGGGCGTCGGCTTCGACCTCTACATCCGGATGGTCGGCGAGGCCGTCGCCGACTACCGGGCGGCCATCGAGGGCGGCGCGGAGGAGGAGCCGCCGCTGGAGGTCAAGATCGAACTGCCGGTCGACGCGCACGTCCCGCACGACTACGCGCCGGGCGAGCGGCTGCGCCTGCAGGCCTACCGGTCCATCGCCGCGGCCAACTCCGAGGCGGACGTCAAGGCGGTGCGGGAGGAACTCACCGACCGCTACGGCAAGCTGCCCGAGCCGGTGGAGAACCTGCTGCTGGTGGCGGGGCTGCGGATGCTCGCGCGGGCCTGCGGGGTCGGCGACATCACCCTCCAGGGGCCCAACATCCGCTTCGGCCCGGTGGAGCTGCGCGAGTCGCAGGAACTGCGGCTGAAGCGGCTCTACCCGGGGACGGTGCTCAAGCCGGCCACCTCGCAGGTGCTGGTGCCCCGGCCGAAGACGGCCCGGGTCGGCGGGAAGCCGCTGGTCGGGCGCGAACTGCTGGGCTGGACCGGGGAGTTCCTCACCACGATCCTCGGCTCGTAGGCCGTCCGGCGGGCGGGGCGGACCCGCGGACCGGCCGGGACGCGTCCGCGGGGCTGCCTATCATCGGATGATGACCCCCAGCGTCACGCTCCGCTGCGCCCCGACGGCGGGCCGCCCCGCCCTGCTCCTGCGCCCCTGGCGGCGGGCGGACGTGCCCGCGCTGCGGCGCGCGTACGCCGATCCCGTGCTGCGCCGCCGGACCCGGTACCCGGTCGACAGCGAGTCCGACGGCCTGATGTTCGTCGAGGACCACGCCCGGGACCGGGAGCTGGGCACCCGGTACGGCTTCGCGGTACTGGAGGAGGAGGCGGGTCTGCTGGTGGGGGCCACCGTCCTCAAGCGGCCCGCCGTCACCGGGCCGTCGGCCGAGGTCGGCTACTGGACGGCGGCGCACGCCCGCGGCCTGGGCGTCGCCCCGCGCGCCCTGGAGGCCCTCACCGCCTGGGCCTTCGGGGCCTTCGCCGGCGCGGGGCTGGAGCGCCTCGACCTCCTCCACCAAGAGGACAACGAGGCCTCCTGCCGCGTCGCCGTCAAGAGCGGGTACGGCTTGGAGGGGCGACTGCCCGCCGCGCCGCCCGAGTTCCCGCTCAGCGGCCACCTGCACGTACGGCGGCGCGGGTCCGCGTAGGTCCCGCTCAGATCGCCTCGCCCGCCGCGCCGCCGGTCCCCGACAGGTCGACGACCTCGGAGTCCCGCGGCGAAGCGGTGTCGACGGGGACGTCGAAGTCCGAGAACAGCGCCTCGCCGTCGTGGTCCCCGCTGACGACCGACTTCAGGACGTACGGCTCGCCCTCGGTGGCGACGTAATCGGTCTGCGCGCCCTTCGCGGCCGGGGAGGTGACCGCCAGGACGGGCTTCCCGCCGACCGTGGTGCTCTCGCCCTTGCGCGCGAGCGGGCTGCCCTTGCCGAAGCCGTCGGTCAGCATGCCGAGGTCGCAGGCACGGGTCAGCGGGGCGGCACGCCGGTCCGACAGGGGGAGCTTGACCCAGCGGCCGGCGAAGGCGGCCACCACCTGCTCCGTCTGCCACTGCGGGGTGCCCTGCTCCTTCGCCGCGCCCCGCCAGTAGGCGGCGTCGCCCCGGAAGTGCACCAGCTCGGTGGACTTGATGATGTCCATCGTGCCCATGCCCTCACGGCGGACGGCGCCGTTGCAGTCGCCCTTCTTGTCCAGCGAGAGGTCGATGCGCATCTCCTTGCCCAGGAAGTCGAGCCGGGCCGAGACGTGTGCCGACCCGGCCGCCCGCGTGGCCGCGTAGGCCCGGTTCAGGACCTCCTGCCCCGACCGGCCGGCGAGCGGGCCGCCGCCCGGGGAGGGTGGCGAAGCCGTGCCCGGGGCGGACGGGGACGCCTCGGCCCGGGCCGCGCGCCCGGCCTCCGCCGCCCTGCCCGCGCCCCCGCCGGGCACGCAGGCGCCCGCCCCCGCGCCGAGCAGGGTCGTGGCGGCGAGGGCCGCGGCGGTGGTTCTGGTACGGCTGCGCATGCTGTTTCCCCCGTGGAAGAACGGTTCCTGCCCCGAGCGTAGGTCAGGGGCGGCCGGGCGCGGCGGGCGGCGGTGCGCGCCGTCCCGGCCGTACTGCGACCCTGCAACGGTTGCGTCCATCCCCTCACGGACGGCCGGAAAGGCTGTATACGCTCAGACCCCGACCCCTTCCGTACGCCTCGTCAGGAGCACCGATGCACGGCCCCGGCCTCCCGCCGCAGCCCGGCCCCCACGGCCACCGCCCCCTGTCGGGGAGCGACATGACGCTGCGCGTGCTGTTCACGGCGCTGCCCGTCCTCAGCTGCGGGTTCTTCTCCTGGGGGTCGATGCTGAGGCTCGCGATCCTCACCCGCAAGGCCCGCGACTGGGCCCTGCTCGTCATCAGCGGGGTGCTGATGGTGGTCTGGATCGCCTTCATCGAGATGGACCACACGCCCGACACCAGCGGCTGGCAGAGCGACCTGGGTGCCGGTGGCTCGATCCTCACCGGTTTCGCGATCTGCGTGTACTACCTCGTCTGCGACATCCGCCACCACGAGGCCAAGGCCCTCGCCCCGGCCGCGCCCTGGTACCCGGTGGCCCCGCAGCCCCCGTACACCGGGCAGCAGACCACCCCCTCCTACGGCTACCCGCCCGCGCGGGGCCAGGCCCCCGCGCCGCCGCCCCCGCAGGTCCCGCCGCAGACGTCCCCGCACACCCCGCCGCCCCGCATCGGGCAGGTCCGCGCCGAACTCGACGAGCTCAGCGAGCTCCTGCGCCGGCAGGGCCGGGACCGCCCGCCGCAGCCCCCGCAGCCCGGCGGCCCCTACCAGGACCCGAACAGCACGGCGATCCAGGACCCGAACCGGTGACCGAGCGGGAACGCCTGATCGGCGAGCGCTACCAGCTCGCCACCATCCTCGGCCAGGGCGGCATGGGCCAGGTGTGGACGGCCTACGACCGGCGCCTCGACCGGCGCGTGGCCGTCAAACTGCTGCGCCCCGACAAGGTCGCCGGGCCCGGCACGGTCGCCGAGGAACTGCGCCGCCGCTTCGTGCGCGAGTGCCGGGTCACCGCCCAGGTCGACCACCCCGGGCTGGTCATCGTCCACGACGCGGGCAACGACGGCGACGAGCTCTACCTCGTCATGGGCTACGTCGAGGGCTCCGACCTCGCCGACCACCTCGCCGCGCACGACCCGTACCCCTGGACCTGGGCGGTCGCCGTCGTCGCCCAGCTGTGCGCGGTGCTCTCCGCGGTGCACGCGGTGCCGATCGTCCACCGCGACCTCAAGCCCCGCAACGTGATGGTCCGCCCGGACGGAAGCGTCCTCGTCCTGGACCTCGGTGTCGCCTCCGTGATGGACACCGACACCACCCGGCTCACCAGCACCGGCACCCCGATCGGCAGCCCCGCCTACATGGCCCCCGAACAGGCCATGAGCGGCGCGGTCGGCCCGTACACCGACCTGTACGCCCTCGGCGTGCTGCTCTACGAACTCCTCAGCGGCAACGTCCCCTTCGCCGGATCCACCGCCCTCGGCGTGCTGCACCGCCACCTCTACGAGCCCCCCGCCCCGGTGCGCCCGCAGCGCCCCGAGATCCCGCAGGAGCTCGAAGTGCTGATGCAGCGCCTCCTCGCGAAGGACCCGCAGGACCGGCCCGGCTCCGCGCAGGAGGTGTACGAGGCCCTCGCGCCCCTGCTCCCGGCCCGCGGCAGCCGCACCCCGAGCGGCCCCATGGATCCCACCCGCCCCTTCCTGCGCCCCCAGGCACCCTGGCCGGACCGGGCCGCGGTCGTCCCGCCCCGCCCGGCCGACCCGCCGGCCCCGCCCCGCCCGGACATCCCCGGCGCCGTGGACGAGGCCCGCAAACTGCTGGACCAGGGCCAGCTCACCCGGGCCGTGGACATCCTCGGCGGCATCCTCCCGGCGGCCGCCACCGAGCACGGCGAACACTCGCCGGTGGTCCGCTCCCTGCGCAAGCAGTACGCCGCCACGCTGATGGACGACGGCCAGTTCCGCCGCGCCCTGCCCGAACTGCGCCGCCTCGCCGACGAGTTCCCCGCCGGTGACCCGCAGGCGCTGCGCCTGCGCTACGACGCGGCCCAGTGCCTGGAGCAGCTCGGCGAGCCCGCGGCCGCCCTCGCCGAGTACCGCTCGCTGCTGCCCCTGTTCGAGAACCACTACGCCAACCCGGACCCGGGCCTGCCGCTGGAGGTCCGCCGCCGGATAGCGCACCTGCTGCTCTCGCTGGGCGACCGGCCGGCCGCCCACGACACCCTGGTCCGGCTGCTGTTCGACGCGGACCGGGTGCACGGCCCGGGCCACCCGCTCCCGGTCGACATCCGCCGCACCCTCCAGTGGCTGGGCCAGGTGCGCTGACGCCCCGGCGCCCGGTCACCGGGCCCGGTGCCGGCGCCTGACGGCCGCCGCCAGCACCACCAGCGCCGCCAGCCCGGCCGCCGCCGTCCCCGCGAGCAGGCCCGGCGGACGGAAGGAGCAGGTCACGGTGGTGGTGCGGCCGTCCAGGGGGACCGCCAGCAGGCCGAGCCGGGACCCGCCGGCCCGGCCGTCACAGGTCCAGCCCGCCACCGCCGGGACCGCGATCACCGCCGTACCGGTACTGCCCGGCGGCAGGGTGGCGCGCAGCCCGGAGGAGCCCACCCGTACCGAGGTCGCGGCCGAGGCGCGCAGGGCCGACACCGCGTCCGCCAGACGGGTCCGGTCCAGGCAGGACAGCGCCCACAGGGGCGGGGCGGGCCGGTCGAAGACCAGCTTCGAGGCGGGCCCGCGCGAGGTGCCCAGCGGCTGGAGCGCGGCCCGGTTGCGCGGGGCGCTGCCGCCGAGCCGCCAGGGCCGGCCGTCGGCCAGGCGGGCCGTCGCGTTGTACTCCGGCGCCCACAGGTAGGCGTCCGTACCCGCCCGGCAGACCCCGGGCGCGACGGGGCCCTCGTACACCTTCGCCCCCAGCAGCAGTTCCTGGTTGGCGAAGGGGGATGGTCCGTAGGCGAGGCCGGGTTCCGCCGGATGGACGGTGACCAGCGGCGGGACCTCGGCGCGGGCCACCGTGCCGTCCGGCTTCAGCCGCGCGCCGACCGCGAACACCGCGTCCGTCACCGGGTTGTCGATGCTCTGCACGTTGCGGCCGCGCGAGGTCCAGCCCGCGCCCAGCGCCTGCATGGTGCGGGTGAACACGTCCGGGGTGTGGCTGCTGTAGTAGGCGCCGCCCTCACCGCCCAGCAGCATCGGGTCGTTGCCCGACAGGGCGGGCCGTCCCGCGTCGGTCCGGTACGCGGGCCAGCCGTCGGCCTCCGCGAGGGCGTCGGCGCGCCGGGCGTGCGCCGCGTTCCAGGACGGGTAGTCGTCCAGCCCGGCCAGTTTCCCCTTGTGCCCGTACGCCGTCGTCGCCGCGGCCTGCCCCACCAGCGCCAGGGCCAGCAGCCCGGCCGCGGGCAGCAGCAGCCGCGGCCGGCGCAGCGCCCACCAGGCGCCGGCCGTCAGGGCCAGCCCGCCGCCGAAGAGGCCGTAGCCCCAGCCGGTGGCGAGGGGGCTGCCGCTCGCCCAGCCGAGCGCCGCCGCGAGCACCGCCGCGCCCGCGGCGAGGGCCCGGGCCGGCAGCGGTCCGGCCGTCAGCCCCGTCCACGCGGCGATGACCACGACCCCGGCCAGCACGAAGGTCTGCCGGTACGCGCTGCCGTTGGGCGTCGCGAACAGGTGCCAGGCCAGATGGGTCGGCTCCCACTGCAAGGACAGCAGCACCGCCGCGACCAGCCCCGCCCACCAGATGCGGGTCCGGGCGGGCACGGCGCGGTGGAAGGGGAGCGCCGCCGCCAGCAGCAGCGTTCCGGTGCCCACGAATACGGCGGGGGAGTTGAAGGAGTACGTCGCCGGCATCAGCCGCGCGAACAGGTCGGACCACGGCACCGGCCCGAACTGCCGCGACCAGCCCGGGTAGGCCTGCTTCGAGCTGAGGAACAGCGGGACGAGCACCGGCGCGGCCAGCGCGATGCCGAGCACGACCCGCCCCGCCGCCCGGCCCACCACCAGGGCCCGCTCGCGCGCCCCCTCCCGGGTGAGCACCACCCGTACCAGCAGCACCAGGGCGGCGCCGAGCGTGGCCATGTAGGCGGTGTAGAAGTTCGCCGTCCACGAGACGGTCACCACCAGCACCCCCAGTACGGGCCGCCGCCCGCGCAGCGCCCACTCGCCGGTCAGGCACAGCAGCGGGAAGGCGATCAGCCCGTCCAGCCACATCGGGTTGTAGGAGGCCTCGATCACCGACCAGCCGCACAGTGCGTACGAGGCCGCGAGCAGCCCGGCCGCCCACCACGGCCCGCGCCGCTGCGTGCGCAGCAGCCAGGCCATGGCCGCCGCCGCGGCCGCCATCTTCAGCACCGTGACCACGTACACCGCGAGGTCGATGTCCGCGCGCGGGAACAATGCCACCAGGGCGGCGAAGGGGCTGGTCAGATAGGTACCGAGGTCGGGCAGGAAGCTGGTGCCGTACCCGGACTGCCAGTTGAAGAGGAGCCCGCCCCGCGCCCGGCCGTGCAGCAGGTCCCACAGGTGCGCGTGGAACGGCACGAACTGGTTGCCGAGGTCGTTGACGCTGCGGTGCCGGGGCCCGTACGGGAACACCCGCGCGACCGCGTCCCCGCCGCACACGGCGACGAGGGTGACCAGGGCCGCGAACGCCGATCCGGCCAGGCCGGACCGGCGCGGGGAACGCCGTGCGGTGGGGGACGCCGGCCGGTCCGCGGCGCGGTGCGGGGCGAGCTGCTGAGTCGACATGGTGAGACGACCATCCCAGGGACGGAGGGCACGGTGGTGGCCGGGGAGTGAACTCGCACCCCAACACCCCCGGAATCGTTGGTCGAAGCGGTGGCCCGGACCACCCTGACTGCATACCATCGATCACCGCACGGCCCTTGTGCACCGACGCACAATCTCCCGGCCCTGGAGGCTCCTTTGCACCGTCGCACAGCGCTCTCCGTCTCCGCCGCCCTGCTCGCGGCGGCCCCCCTGCTTGCCGCCTGTTCCGGCGGTACCCGTCCCGGTACGGCGGCGGTCGTCGGCGGGGAACGCATCACCACCTCCGCCCTCCAGGCCCAGGTCAAGGACGTCCGCGCGGCGCAGAACCGTTCCGATCAGGGCGCGCAGCTCATCGAGGCGACCGCCGGACTGGAACGCCTGAAGCTCAACAAGATGATCCAGACCGCCGTCCTGGAGCGGGCCGCCGACGACGCCGGCCTGAACGTGACCACCAAGGAGATCGAGGAGCTGCGCAAGACGCAGCTCCAGCAGGCGGGCGGCCGGGCGGGGCTGGAGGCGGCCGCGCTCCAGCAGGCGCAGCTGGCGCCGGACCAGCTGGAGGCGGACGCCCGCTTCAAGCTGCTGCGCGACAAGCTCTTCGCGCACTACGGCAGCCAGGACAAGGCGCTGGCCCAGCTGGGGGCCGCGGCGAAGGCCCTGCACATCGAGGTGAACCCGCGCTACGGCAAGTGGGACGCGCAGCAGATCATCCTCGGCGACCAGCAGACCCCGTGGATCACCCAGCGCACCCGGCCCGAGGTACCGGCCCTCGGCGGCGCGTGACGCGCGGGCGGAGGTAGGTTCGGAGGGTGACCGACCACACCGCCGAACCCGCTCCCGCTTCCGACGCCGCGCGCGCCCCCGCATCCGCCCCCGCCGGGGGCGTGGGCGTGGGCCGGATCGTCCTGCTGACCGCCAGCCACCGGGTCGCCCCCGGGCTGCTGTCCTGGCCGGCCTGGCAGACCCTGCGCGCCGCGGACCTCGTCCTGTGCGCCGACCCGGAGCACCCGCAGCTGCCGTACCTGCGGGAGGCGGGGGTGCGGGTGGTGCGGGAGGTGCCCGACGCCGAAGGGCTGATCGGGGCCTGCGCGGGCGGCCGTACGGTCGTGGTGCTGCCGGGTGGCGAGGGGGACCGGCGGCTGACGGACGGCCTGGCCCGCCTCGCCGGCTCCGGCCGCGTCAGCATGCCCGACCTGGAGCTGCTGCCCGGCTCCTACGACCTGCCGGGTGCGCGGCTGCTCGACCTCGTGCAGGTGATGGACCGGGTGCGCCGGGAGTGCCCCTGGACCTCCGCGCAGACCCACGAGGGCCTGGTGAAGTACGCCATCGAGGAGGCGTACGAGCTGGTCGAGGCCATCGAGGACGGTGACCGGGCGGCCCTGCGCGAGGAGCTCGGCGACGTGCTGCTCCAGGTCGTCTTCCACGCCCGCATCGCGCAGGAGGCGGCGGCCGCGGGAGAAGAAGGAGAAGAAGGAGAAGAGGGAGAAGAAGGGGAGGGCGCGCCGGCGTTCTCCATCGACGACGTCGCCGGGGACCTGGTGGACAAGCTGATCCGCCGGCACCCGCACGTCTTCGGGGACGCGCGGGCCGATTCCCCCGAGGACGTCAACGCGCACTGGCAGGCCACCAAGGCGGTCGAGAAGCAGCGGGAGTCGGTCACCGACGGGATCCCGGTCGCGCAGCCCGGGCTCGCGCTCGCGGCCAAGCTCGCCGGCCGGGCCCGCGCCGCGGACCTCGGGGTGGAACTGCCCCGGGGCGAGGGGATCGGCTACGAACTGCTCGCGCTGGCGGCGCGCGCCGAGGAGCAGGGGACGGACCCCGAGACGGCGCTGCGGGCGGCGGCCCGCGCCTACCGGGACGCGATCAGGGCGGCCGAGGGCGTCGGCCCGGCGGGCGGCCGGTCGGGCGGCTGATCCGCAGGCCGGTCGGGCGGCCGGTTCGGCGGTCGGGTCAGCCTTCGCGCCGCGGGGCGCGTGCCGAGGGGTTGTGCCAGTGCGGGTCGGGGCGGCTCAGGAACCATTCGCCGAAGCCGAGGGGCCGGGCCGCGGCGGCGCCGCGGGCGGGGACCGCGTCGTGGAAGAGCCGCTCGGGGAGGGTGCCGAGCTCCGCCAGGAGCCGGGCGGTCTCCTCGATGAACGGCGGCGGCCCGCTCAGGTAGACGTCCTGCTCCCGCCACAGGCCCCGGTTGCCGAGGGCGGTGGCCAGCCGGCCGGTGGCCTGGTCGCGGTGCTGCCCGGGCGCGGGGGTGATGTAGGTGACGGCGAGCCAGCCGCAGGAGGCGGCGTACGCGTCGATGAGCGGGCGGTCGTAGAGGTGGGCGGCGTCCCGGGCGACGACGAAGAGCCGTACGTCCTGATCGGGAGGGCGTTCCACCAGGTCCTCCAGCAGGGCCCGGACCGGCGCCCAGCCGGTCCCGGCGCCGATGAGGGTCAGGGGCCGGTCCGCGCGGCGCAGGAACAGGCCGCCGCCGGGGGCGCCGAGCCGCAGCCCTTCGCCCGGCCCGACCTCGCGGACCAGGGCCGTACTGAGCCGTCCGCCCTCGATGCGGCTGACGTGGAGGTCGACGGTGGTGTCGGCGCGGGGCGCGTTGCCGAGGGAGTAGGTGCGCCAGGTCGCCGGCACCCGCTCGCTGTTCACGCTGACGTACTGGCCGGGCCGGTAGGGGAGCGGGGCGTGCGGGCGCAGGGTCAGGACGGCGATGTCCCGGCCGTAGCGCAGGTGGCGCACCACCTCGGCGTCCCACCAGGGCGGGTCGGCGCTGGAGCGGGCGCCGGTCGTCATGGCGTCGGCCATGAACTGGTAGGCCTCGCTCCAGGCCTTCTCGACGTCGGGGGTCCAGGCCTCGCCCGAGGTCTCGGCGAGGGCGGCGAGCAGGGAGGTGCCGACGGCGGCGTAGTGCTCGGGGCCGACCAGGAACTTGCGGTGGTCGCGCCCGAGGTCGCGCAGATAGGGGACGAGCGTCCCGCTCTCCAGGTGGGCGATGACATGGGTGAGCGCGGCGAAGAGCCGGTCGCGCTGGCGTTCCATGCCGTCGGCGGAGGCCGGGAAGAGGGCCCGGAGTCCGGGGTTGTGCCAGAAGAGGTGGGCGTAGAAGAACTTGACCGTGTGCTCGGCCCGTCGTTCCACCACCGCGAAACTGCGTTTCAAGATCCTCACATCCACAACACCGAAAGTAGGAAGGCCGGGGAAGGCGAGGTCAAGCGACGGCCGATCTACGGACAGCCGCGGCGAACCACCTATATGGGGTGGCGGCTTCCGGGCGGGATAACGTCATCGGGTGCATGAGCAGACCTCTCCGCCCCCCGCCGACCCCGCCGCCCCCCAGGGCCCGACGCTCTTCGACTGGGAGTTCGCGACCGACCCCTACCCGGCCTACGCCTGGCTGCGCGAGCACGCGCCGGTGCACCGCACCAAGCTCCCCAGCGGGGTCGAGGCCTGGCTCGTGACCCGGTACGCCGACGCCCGGCAGGCCCTCGCGGACCAGCGGCTGAGCAAGAACCCCGCGCACCACGCGGAACCCGCGCACGCCAAGGGCAAGACGGGAATCCCCGGGGAGCGCAAGGCGGAGCTGATGACGCACCTGCTGAACATCGACCCGCCGGACCACACCCGGCTGCGCCGGCTGGTGTCGAAGGCGTTCACCCCGCGCCGGGTCGCCGAGTTCACCCCGCGCGTCCAGGAGCTCACCGACCAGCTGATCGACCGGATCGTCGAGAAGGCGGGGGACGCGCCGACGGGCGAGGCCGATCTCATCCATGAGTTCGCCTTCCCGCTCCCCATCTACGCCATCTGCGAGATGCTCGGCGTACCGCGCGAGGACCAGGACGACTTCCGCGACTGGGCCGGGATGATGATCCGCCACGGCGGCGGCCCGCGGGGCGGAGTGGCCCGCTCCGTCAAGCAGATGCGGACCTACCTCGGGGAACTCATCCACCGCAAGCGGGATGATCTGGGCAATGACCTCATCTCGGACCTGATCCGGGCGAGCGACCACGGGGACCACCTCACGGAGGCGGAGGCCACCGCGATGGCCTTCATCCTGCTCTTCGCCGGCTTCGAGACCACGGTGAACCTGATCGGCAACGGGCTGCACGCCCTCTTCATGAACCCGGACCAGCGCGTGCGCCTCCAGGCCTCCCTCGCGGCGGGGGAGAGCGCGCTCCTGGAGACCGGCATCGAGGAACTCCTGCGCTACGACGGCCCGGTGGAGCTGGCCACCTGGCGGTTCGCCACCGAGCCGCTGACCCTCGGCGGCCGGGGGATCGCCGCCGGGGACCCCGTCCTGGTGGTCCTGGCGGCGGCCGACCGCGACCCCGACCGGTTCGCGGACCCGGACACCCTGGACCTTTCGCGGAGTGACAATCAGCACCTCGGCTACGGCCACGGCATCCACTATTGTCTCGGCGCCCCGCTGGCCCGTCTGGAGGGCCAGACGGCGCTCGCGACTTTGCTGACGCGTCTGCCGGATCTGGAACTTGCCGTTCCCCCTGCCGACCTGCGCTGGCGCGGCGGGCTCATCATGCGGGGCCTGCGCACCCTGCCGGTCCGCTTCACACCCCGAAACGGTTGAGCGCCCGCCGCGCCGCCGGACGGCGGCGCGGCCGCCCGGCAACGGGGCGGCGGCTTCCGGTCGGCTGACCGGAAGTCAGTCCACCGTCGAACTTGTGACATCCGTTCGAAGGCGGCTAGGTTCTGCCGTTACCCCGCCGTTATGCGAAAGGTGCAGCCTCATGCGTTCCGGGAACGGCCGCCACAGACGTCCCCGCCAGGTACCCGCCCTGGTCGTCACCGCCGGAGTCACCGGCTCCGCCCTGGCCCTGCCGCTGCTCGCGGCAGGCAGCGCGGGCGCCGCGGACACCGCCACCTGGGACAAGGTGGCCGACTGCGAGAGCGGCGGCACCTGGAGCGCCAACTTCGGCAGCGGGGCCTACGGCGGGCTCCAGTTCACCCTGGAGCAGTGGAAGAACGCGGGCGGGCTCGCCTACGCCGAGCGCCCCGACCTCGCGAGCCGCTCCCAGCAGATCGCCGTCGCCGAACGGGTGCTGGCCTCCCAGGGCCCCCAGGCGTGGCCGCTGTGCTCCGCCTCGGCCGGGCTGACCCAGCAGGGGCCGGCCGCCCAGGTGGACCCGGGCAGCGCGCCCGGACCGGTCGCCCCCTCCCCGTCCCGGCCGGACGCCTCGGTGCCCGCCACCGGCTCGGGCGGGAAGCCGACGGACTTCGGCGCCCCGACCCCGCAGCCGGGCTCCTCGCCCTCCGGCGGCCCGAGCGGCCTGCCGGACTACCCGCTGGGTCCCACCAGCGGACTGCCCGTCATGCCCGACCCGGACTACCCGGTGCCCTCCACCGACCCGTCCGTGCCGCCGGCGACCACCCCGGGTACGCCGTCCACCCCGGGTACGCCGTCCACCCCGGCGGACCCGACCGCCCCGACGGCCCCGGTCAGCCCGACCGCCCCCGTGGACCCGACGGCCCCGGCCGTCCCCGGCGCCACCGTGGGAGCCACCGCCCCCGGGGCCACGCCCTCCACCCCCGAGGGGGAGAAGACCGACGGCGCGGGCAAGCACCGCGGCCCGGCGGCCATCGAGGTGCCGGCGGCCCCTGGCGCTGCGTCAGGCGCCGCCGCGGAGCCCACGTACACGGTGAAGCCGGGCGACAGCCTCACCGCCATCGCCCACGCCAACGGGCTCACGGGGGGCTGGAACGCCCTCTACCAGGCCAACGAGCAGGTCATCGGCGGGGACGCGGACCTCATCAAGCCCGGTCAGAACCTGGATCTAACCAAGGAATAGGGGCAGTTCGGGCATCCAGAAAGAGCTGAATGTCCGTTATCGGCAAGTGAGACATGCGTCTCTTCCGGTCAACTGGCGTGTCTGGTTCCGGAACTTCCGCAAACCCTGCCCCCACCTGCGCAAACGTGCACTTTCGGAACGCAAGTAGGCCGGTTTCTCCCTGATGTCTCGCGTTGAACATCCAGGAGAGACCTGCCTACCTTCTGAATCGCTCGCCACCGCGAGCTCCTTCGACCGCATCGCCGAATCCTGCCGGCGGACGGAGGGAACAGTCGTCGCGTAAAGCGCCGAAGGCAGGAGCGGGGGAACCAAGGTAGTCGCCGGGAACGGCCGTTGAGAGACGGTCACGACCGGCTAGGGGTTAAGCCACGTGCTCGACACGTGACCGGGCAACTCATCCGCCCGAACCCGACAGCTCACCTCGAAGGCGTCGGTGAGGAGAACTCCATGCTGCTTTCCGGCAAGGGCAAGCACCGTCGCGGCTCCAAGGCCGTCCGCATCGTCACGCTCGCCGGTGTCGCCGGTGTCGCCGTCGCGGCCCCGCTGATGGCCGCCGGCTCCGCCAGCGCCGCCACCGCCACCGAGTGGGACAAGGTCGCCTCCTGCGAGTCCGGCGGCAACTGGTCCATCAACACGGGCAACGGCTACTACGGCGGTCTGCAGTTCTCCGCCTCCACGTGGGCCGCGTACGGCGGCAAGGCGTACGCCGCGCAGGCCAACCAGGCCTCCAAGTCGCAGCAGATAGCCATCGCCGAGAAGGTCCTCAAGGGCCAGGGCAAGGGCGCCTGGCCGTCCTGCGGCGTCGGCCTGTCCAACTCCTCGTACAACGGCGGCGGCTCGACCTCCACCCCGGCCAAGCCGAAGCCCGCCACGAAGCCCGAGGCCGCGAAGCCCGCGAAGCCCGCGCCCGTCAAGCCGGCCACCCCGAAGTCGGAGTCCAAGCGCCCCGCCGAGGCCCCGGTCACCCGCTCCGAGCGCTCCGAGACCCCGGCGCCGGTCAAGACCGCCCCGAAGTCCGACACCGTGAAGACCGGCAACGGCTCGTACGAGGTCAAGGAGGGCGACACCCTCGGCACCATCGCCCAGGCCAACAACGTCCAGGGCGGCTGGGAGAAGCTCTTCGAGCTCAACAAGGACATCGTCGACGATGCCGACCTGATCTTCCCGGGCCAGAAGCTGAAGGTCGGCTGAACTCCCGCGCAACACCGTCGCGCCCCCTGACGGCGCGGCACCCGTGACACCGTCCGCCGCCCGACGCGTATCCCCCCACGCGCCGGGCGGCGGCGTGCTGTCCGCCGCCCGGCGCGCCCCCCGGAGCCGCCGCGGCCGGCCCCGTTCCCAGAGTCTTATGTCCGGGAAGAGGGGTATTCGGTCCCTTTTTCGTCCCAGGACCCGGGCGGTCGGACGGTCGAGTGCCCGGAGCCGGTTAGGCTCTAGTCGGCAAGGCCGTCCCACGGCCTGACACGCCACCGCACACCCAGCGTCACATCCCAGAAGGAGATGCTCGTGCCGTCCATCGACGTCGTCGTAGCCCGGGAAATCCTGGACTCCCGAGGCAACCCCACGGTCGAGGTCGAGGTGGGCCTCGACGACGGCAGCACCGGCCGTGCTGCCGTCCCGTCCGGCGCCTCCACCGGTGCATTCGAGGCCATCGAGCTCCGTGACGGTGACCCCAACCGTTACATGGGCAAGGGTGTCGAGAAGGCCGTCCTCGCCGTCATCGAGCAGATCGGCCCGGAGCTCGTCGGCTACGACGCCACCGAGCAGCGCCTGATCGACCAGGCCATGTTCGACCTGGACGCCACCGACAACAAGGGCTCCCTCGGCGCCAACGCCATCCTCGGCGTCTCCCTCGCCGTCGCGCACGCCGCGTCCGAGGCTTCGGACCTGCCGCTCTTCCGCTACCTCGGCGGCCCGAACGCGCACCTGCTGCCCGTTCCGATGATGAACATCCTCAACGGTGGGTCGCACGCCGACTCCAACGTCGACATCCAGGAGTTCATGATCGCCCCGATCGGCGCGGAGTCCTTCTCCGAGGCGCTGCGCTGGGGTGCCGAGGTCTACCACACCCTCAAGAAGGTCCTGCACACCAAGGGCCTGTCCACCGGCCTGGGCGACGAGGGCGGCTTCGCCCCGAACCTGGAGTCCAACCGCGCCGCGCTGGACCTCATCGTCGAGGCCATCAAGCAGGCCGGATACGTCCCGGGCAAGGACATCGCGCTCGCGCTCGACGTCGCCGCGTCCGAGTTCTACAAGGACGGCAAGTACGAGTTCGAGGGCCAGTCCCGCTCGGCCGCCGAGATGACCGAGTACTACGAGGAGCTCGTCTCCGCGTACCCGATGGTCTCCATCGAGGACCCGCTGTACGAGGACGACTGGGCCGGCTGGAAGACCCTCACCGACAAGCTGGGCACCAAGGTCCAGATCGTCGGCGACGACCTCTTCGTCACCAACCCGGAGCGCCTGGCCCGCGGCATCGAGGAGGGCTCCGCGAACGCCCTGCTCGTGAAGGTGAACCAGATCGGTTCGCTGACCGAGACCCTCGACGCCGTCGAGATGGCGCAGCGCAACGGCTTCAAGTGCATGATGTCGCACCGCTCGGGCGAGACCGAGGACGTCACCATCGCCGACCTCGCCGTCGCCGTGAACTGCGGCCAGATCAAGACCGGCGCCCCGGCCCGCTCGGACCGCGTCGCCAAGTACAACCAGCTGCTGCGCATCGAGGAGATCCTCGACGACGCCGCCGTGTACGCGGGCCGCTCCGCGTTCCCCCGCTTCAAGGGCTAATCGGGGCCTGCGGGTCTCGCCTCCGTACGTCCCCGCACTCGGTCCCGTACCGTGTGCGGGGACGTATTGCGTAGTGCGCGCACAGGGGAGGCGGGACCATGGCCGGGAACCGGGACCGGTTCTCCACCTTCTCGACGGCGACCAGGCTGCGCCAGCTCGGCGAACGCACCGCGGCGCACGTCTACCGCTCGCAGTCCCGCCGGGTCGTCCGCCGCAGCCGCCTCACCGGACGGGCGGCCCTGCTGGTGCTCGTCCTCTGTACCCTGGTCGTCGCCCTCGCGTATCCGATGCGCCAGTACGTGTCCCAGCGCTCGGAGATCGCGGACCAGCAGCGGGCCGCCGCCGATGCGCGCAGGCGCCTCGACCAGCTCCGCGACGAGAAGGCCCGCTGGCAGGACCCCGCCTACGCGGAGCAGCAGGCCCGCAGGCACCTGCACTTCCTGCGCCCGGGGGAGATCGGCTACATCATGACCGACCCCGGTTCCGGAGCCGCGGAACACCATCGCGGCGGGGAGGCCGGATCCGACCGCCCCTGGTACTCCAACGTATGGGACGGGGTCGACAAGGCCGACCGTCCCGGCGAGTGAGCCCCGCGCCCGCCCGCACCCATCCACGAGAACGAAGAGACTTCCTCCAGGCATGCAGACGCCCCCGCCCCAGACCGACCGGACCGAGCCGACCGACGCGGACATCGAAGCGTTCCAGCAGCAGCTCGGCCGCCCGCCGCGCGGGCTGCGCGCCATCGCGCACCGCTGCCCCTGCGGCCAGCCGGACGTCGTCGAGACCGCCCCGCGGCTGCCCGACGGCACCCCCTTCCCGACGCTGTACTACCTGACGTGCCCCCGGGCGGCCTCCGCCATCGGCACGCTGGAGGCCAACGGCGTCATGAAGGAGATGCAGGCCCGCCTCGCGGACGACCCCGAGCTGGCCGCCGCCTACCGGGCCGCGCACGAGGACTACATCGAGCGCCGCGACGCCATCGAGGTGCTCCAGGGCTTCCCGAGCGCCGGCGGCATGCCGGACCGGGTGAAGTGCCTGCACGTGCTGGTCGGCCACTCGCTGGCGGCCGGCCCCGGGGTGAACCCGTTCGGCGACGAGGCCCTGGCGATGCTGCCCGAGTGGTGGGCCAAGGGCGCCTGCGTCACCCCGTGCGCGGAGCGGAAGGAGTCCGAGTGACCCGGGTCGCGGGCATCGACTGCGGTACGAACTCCATCCGCCTGCTCGTCGCGGACCACGACCCCGCCACCGGGGAGCTCACCGAGCTGGACCGCCGGATGACCGTGGTCCGGCTGGGCCAGGGCGTGGACCGCACCGGCCGGCTGGCCCCGGAGGCGCTGGAGCGCACCTTCGCGGCCTGCCGCGAGTACGCGGCGGTGATCAAGGAACTGGGCGCCGAGCGGGTGCGGTTCGTGGCCACCTCGGCCTCGCGCGACGCCGAGAACCGGGACGAGTTCGTCCGGGGCGTCCTGGACGTCCTGGGCGTGGAGCCCGAGGTCATCTCCGGAGACCAGGAGGCGGAGTTCTCCTTCACCGGCGCGACCAAGGAGCTGGCCGGCCGCACCGACCTGGAGCGGCCGTTCCTGGTCGTGGACATCGGCGGCGGATCGACGGAATTCGTGGTCGGCGAGGAGCACGTGAGCGCCGCCCGCTCGGTCGACGTGGGCTGCGTCCGGATGACCGAACGCCACCTGGTGGTGGACGGCGAGGTCAGCGATCCGCCGACCGCCGCCCAGGTCGCCGCCATGCGCGCCGACATCGAGGCGGCGCTCGACCTGGCCGGGGCGACGGTGCCGCTGGCGCGGGCCCGCACCCTGGTGGGGCTGGCGGGCTCGGTGACCACGGTCGCCGCCATCGCCCTGGACCTGCCGGCGTACGACAGCGCCGCGATCCACCACGCCCGCATCCCCTACGAGCGGGTCCGCGAGATCAGCGAGCGGATGCTCACCTCCACCCACGCCGAACGCGCCGCGATCCCGGTGATGCACCCGGGCCGGGTCGACGTCATCGGCGCCGGCGCCCTGGTCCTCCTGGCGATCATGGAGCGGACCGGCGCGCGCGAGGTCGTGGTCTCGGAGCACGACATCCTCGACGGCATCGCCATCAAAACGGCGGAAGACGCCGAGGCCGGCAAGCAGCGGTCCTGACCGCAACACAGCCGAACGGCGGCGCTCCGGTGAGTCCACCGGAGCGCCGCCGTCGCGTTCCGGGTTCAGATGTTGCGGTAGGCCTCGCGGCGGTCTCCGACCTTGACGACGAGGATGACGAGCTCGCCGTCCAGCACCTGGTAGGCGATCCGATAGCTGCCGACCCGGAGCCTGTGGCGGCCGGAGGGCCCCGTGAGCTCCTCGGCCATGGTCACGGTCGGTTCGCCCGCGGCGAGCACGGCCGCCGCCTCACGCGCGGGCAACTCGTCGGCCCACGGGGGGTGCCGGCCGGGTGCCGGTGGGGCTGAAGATCGGGTTCCGCCCGATGCCGGGGTCGTGGGCGGGGCGAGGGGGCGCCGCGCGGGGGCCGCGCGCGGACCGCGCGAGGGGCCCGGAAGGGGCCTTCGGAGGCCGAAAGTCCCTTCGTCCACATGAACTTCGTGAAGTTCTTCACAAGGAAAACCGGGCCGCAAGGTCAACAGAAGGTCCGTTCGAGGCCTTCTAGGGGGTCGCAGGGCCGTTTCTCCGTGCGTTTGTGTGAAGAAAGGACGCGACGGGTTTCGTATCAGAGGTAAGGACGAACGCCGGTGGTCCAGTCCGGTTCAGGCCTCGGAGGCCAGTTCAGGACGGGTGAACAACGATTCCCGAAGGGGCGTGGTTCCCGTCGCGGACCATGATCTGGGTCACGTGGGCCGCGCAGTGTAACAGAGGCCCTGCCTCACCTTGTGAAGGGGCTCACGAGCGTCACCCCTTGGGGTGCTGGATACTCAATGCATGAGCACCACGGAGCGTCCCAGGATCCTCGTTGTAGGAGGTGGGTACGTAGGCCTGTACGCAGCCAAGCGCATCATGAAGAAGATGCGCTACGGCGAGGCGACCGTCACGGTCGTCGACCCGCGCTCGTACATGACCTACCAGCCCTTCCTCCCCGAAGTGGCCGCAGGCAGCATCTCGCCTCGGCACGTCGTCGTACCGCTGCGACGCGTGCTGCCCAAGGCAGAGGTTCTCACCGGCCGGGTCACCACCATCGACCAGGACCGCAAGGTCGCCGTCGTCACGCCGCTGGTCGGCGAGGCGTACGAGCTGCCCTTCGACTACCTGGTGATCGCGCTCGGCGCCGTCTCGCGCACCTTCCCGATCCCCGGCCTCGCCGAACAGGGCATCGGCATGAAGGGCGTGGAAGAGGGCATCGGCCTGCGCAACCACGTCCTCGAGCAGCTCGACAAGGCCGAGTCCACGACGGACGAGAACGTCCGCCGCCGTGCGCTCACCTTCGTCTTCGTCGGCGGCGGCTTCGCCGGCGCCGAGACGATCGGCGAGGTCGAGGACATGGCACGCGACGCCGCGAAGTACTACTCCACGATCAAGCGCGAGGACATGCGCTTCGTCCTGGTCGACGCGGCCGACAAGATCCTTCCCGAGGTCGGGCCCAAGCTCGGCACCTGGGGCAAGGAGCACCTCGAGTCGCGCGGCATCGAGATCTACCTGAACACCTCCATGGACTCCTGCGTGGACGGCCACGTGGTGCTGAAGAACGGCCTCGAGGTCGACTCCAACACCATCGTGTGGACCGCGGGCGTCAAGCCCAACCCGGTCCTGGCCCGCTACGGCCTGCCGCTGGGCCCGCGCGGCCACGTGGACGCCGAGCCGACCCTCCAGGTCAAGGGCACGGACTACATCTGGACCGCCGGCGACAACGCCCAGGTTCCCGACATGGCCGCCCGCAAGGCCGGCGTCGAGAACGCCTGGTGCCCGCCGAACGCCCAGCACGCGCTGCGCCAGGCCAAGGTCCTCGGCGACAACGTCATCTCCGGCATGCGCGGCTTCCCGCAGTCGGAGTACTCGCACTCCAACAAGGGTGCGGTGGCGGGCCTCGGCCTCCACAAGGGCGTCGCGATGATCGTCATGGGCAAGATGAAGATCAAGCTCAAGGGCCGGCTCGCCTGGTACATGCACCGTGGCTACCACGGCATGGCCATGCCGACCTGGAACCGCAAGATCCGCGTCTTCGCCGACTGGACCCTCGGCATGTTCCTCAAGCGCGAGGTCGTCTCCCTCGGTGCGCTGGAGACCCCGCGCGAGGAGTTCTACGAGGCCGCCAAGCCGGCTCCGGCCCCGGCCGCCGCCGCGACGGCTCCGGCCGCCAAGGCCAAGGCCTCCTGACCCGGCGCGCTCCGGCAGGATCCTGAGCAGTACCAGCACGTCCCCGAAGGGGCCGCCCGCCATCCGTGGTGCGGGCGGCCCCTTCGGCGTACCCCGGCGCCGTTTCCGGTTGGCGCGGGCCCGGAATGGGTAGGCCGTTCGGTCGGAACTCATGGAGGTGCCTACGATGACCGACGCCGCGCCGCGGCTGGCCGCCCTGGCCGAGACCCTGCTGGGCGCCCCCCTGCCCGTCCGCATACGGGCCTGGGACGGCAGCGAAGCCGGTCCCGCCGACGGACCCACGCTCGTGCTGAACCACCGGCGCGCCCTGCGCCGCATCCTGTGGAAGCCCGGAGAGCTGGGGCTGGCCCGCGCCTGGGTCGCCGGGGACCTGACGGTCGACGGCGACCTGTTCGAGGTACTGCACCGGGTGGCCGGACTGCTCTGGGAACGGGAGCCCGCCCCCGCCCCCGAGGCGCCGCCGCGCACCGGGCTGGGCAAGCTGGCCGTCCTGCGCCCGCACCTGCCCGCCAGGGCCTCCGGCGCCGCCGGGACGGCCGCGTTACTCCGCGAGCCGGCGGCCCGGGCCGCCGTACGGGAGCTCGTGGGGCTGGCCCGGCCCTGGACCGCGCCGCCGCCGCCCCCCGAGGAGGCCGTCCGCCGGGCCGGCCCCGCCCACTCCAAGCGGCGCGACAGCCAGGCGATCAGCCACCACTACGACGTGGGGAACGAGTTCTACGAGCGGGTGCTGGGCCCCTCGATGGTCTACTCGTGCGCCTACTGGAGCCCGGGCGGCACCCTGGAGGAGGCCCAGCGGGACAAGCTCGACCTGGTCTGCCGCAAGCTCGGCCTCAACGAGGGCGACCGGCTCCTGGACGTGGGCTGCGGCTGGGGCTCCATGGTGCTGCACGCGGCCCGCGAGTACGGGGTCCGGGCCACCGGCGTGACCCTGTCGCGCGAGCAGGCCGCGTACGCCCGCAAGCGGATCGCCGAGGAGGGCCTGACCGACCGGATCGAGATCCGGGTGCAGGACTACCGGGACGTCAAGGACGGCCCGTACGACGCGATCTCCTCGATCGGCATGGCCGAGCACGTCGGCTCCGCCCGCTACCGCGAGTACGCCGGGAACCTCTACGCCCTGCTCGCGCCCGGCGGCCGGCTGCTCAACCACCAGATCGCGCGCCGCCCGGAGCCCGACGAAGAGGCGTACAGGATCGACGAGTTCATCGACGCGTACGTGTTCCCGGACGGGGAGCTCTCCCCGATCGGCGGCACGGTCGGCGAGCTGGAGCGGGCCGGCTTCGAGGTGCGCGACGTCCAGGCGCTGCGCGAGCACTACGCGCTGACCCTGCGGGCGTGGGTGGCCCGGCTGGAGGAGCACTGGGAGGAGGCCGTACGGCTGACCTCGCCCGGCCGCGCCCGGGTCTGGCTGCTCTACATGGCGGCCTCCGCGCTCGGGTTCGAACACAACCGGCTCGGGGTCAACCAGGTCCTGGCGGTACGGCCCGGGGGCGGAGGGGCCTCGGGCATGCCGCTGCGGACGCGCACCTGGAGCGCGTGAGGGCGTGCGCGTGAGGGCGTGCGCGTGAAGACGTACGCGTGAAGACGTACGGGTGAAGACGTACGGGTGAAGACGTACGGGTGAAGACGTACGCGTGAGGGCCCCGGGGCACGTGCCCCGGGGCCCTCACGCTGCGTGCGCCGCGCCCGCGCTACTCGGTCTTGATGGCGGTCAGCATGTTCAGCCGGGCGGCGCTGCGGGCCGGCCACATGGCGGCCAGGACGCCGACCAGGCCGGCGAGCAGGAAGAAGATCCCGATCCGGTCGAAGGGGATCACCAGCTCGTAGCCGGGGACGGAGCCCGCGATCGTCCGGCCGCCGGCCCAGGCGAGGAAGACGCCGACGCCGATGCCGAGGACCGCGCCGAAGAGCGAGATGACCACGGCCTCCAGGCGGATCATGTTCTTGACCTTGCCGCGGTCGAGGCCGACCGCCCGCAGCATGCCGATCTCCTGCTGGCGCTCGTAGACCGACATCGCCAGGGTGTTGATCACGCCGAGGACCGCGATGATCAGGGCCATGCCGAGCAGGCCGTACATGATGTTCAGGGCCGTGTTGATCATGCCGGCCATCTCGTCGCGCATGGCGGCCTTGTCGGAGACCTTGATCGCCGGGTTCTTGCCCAGGGCGTCGACGACGGCCTGCTGGCTCGCCGCGGAGGTGCCGCCGGTGGTCTTCACGAGCACCTCGGGCAGGTACTGGGACTCGTTGTGCGCGGCGAGGATCTTGTTGTCGAGCACGTAGTCCTCGAGCTGGTCCTTGCCGTCGTACAGCGCGCCGACCCGGAGTTTGCCCTGCCGGCCGTCGTCGTAGCGGACGTCGACGGTCGAGCCGACCGACAGGCCCTTCCTCTGCGCCTCCTTCGCGGAGACCATCAGCTCGCCCCGGCCGAGGGAGGCCAGGTCGCCCGCGGTGGTCTTCACGGCCAGCACGGCGTCGAGGGCCGCGGGGTTGACGCCGCTGACCGTCCGGGAGTCGCCGCCGAACCTGACGATCTCCATGGTCTTGGGGGAGACCGCGGTGACCCCCTTGCCCTTCTCCAGGGCGGGGAGCACCGACTTGTCGAGGTTCATGCCCTCGCCGGCCATGGTGACCCGGTAGTCGGCCTTGATGTTCTGCGTGCTCAGCCGGTCGACGGCCTGGCCGATGGTGATGCCCATGACCGACATCGCGGTGACGAGGGTGAGGCCGATGGTGAGCGAGGCGGCGGTGACGGCGGTGCGGCGCGGGTTGCGGACCGCGTTCTGCGCGGCCAGCTTGCCGGAGACGCCGAAGACCTTCTCCAGCAGCGGGCGGATCGCGGCGATGACCGGCCGCGACAGCATCGGCAGCAGCACGAACAGGCCGATGACCAGGAAGAACGCACCGGCGGCGATGGTCGTGCGCCCCTCGCTCTTCTGGCCGGCGCCGAGCAGGACCACGCCGACGCCGATGACGGCCAGGACGCTGCCGATGATGTTGCGCAGCACCAGGGACTTCATGGTGGCGGGCAGGTGGACGCTGCCCATGGCGGCCACCGGGGCGATCCTGGCGGTCCGGCGGGCGGGCAGCCAGGCGGCGAGCATGGTCACCAGGACACCGATGACCAGCGCGATCAGGACGGTCGCCGGGGCGATGACCAGCGAACCGGCCGGGATCTTGGCGTCGAAGAGCTCCATGGCGGAGCGCATCGCGACCGCCAGGCCGATGCCGCAGGCAAGGCCGATGACGGAGGAGACGAGGCCGACGACGCCGGCCTCGGCGAGGACCGAGCGCTTGACCTGGCCGCGGTGGGCGCCGATGGCGCGCAGCAGCGCCAGCTCCTTGGTGCGCTGGGCGACCAGCATCGTGAAGGTGTTGTAGATCAGGAAGATGCCGACGAAGAGGGAGACGCCGGCGAAGATCAGCAGGCCGGTGCTCATGCCGGACATGGCGCGCTCGATGTCCTTGGCCTGCTCGGCGGCCAGCGCGGCGCCGGTCTTGGCGTCGGAGCTCTCGGACAGCAACGGCTTGACGTCGGCGAGCAGCCGGTCGGCGTCGGTGCCGGCCTTCGCCGCGATGGAGAGCTCGCTGTAGAAGCCGGGCTGGAGGTAGAGCTCCTGGGCGACCTTGGTGTCGAAGAGGACCAGGCTGCCGCCCGCGTTGACGGCGCCGTCCTCGGTGGTGAAGACGCCGGTCAGGGTGAATTCCCGGACCGGGCCGTTGGTGGCGACGCGGACCTTGTCGCCGACGTGGTACTTGCCCTTGGCGGCGCTGTCCTTGTCCAGCGCGATCTGGCCGTCCTGGACGGGGCCGGAGCCCTCGGTGAAGGTGTAGCGCGGGTCCTTGCCGTCCTTGACGGGGGCGAAGTTGGATCCGGCGTTGGCCCAGCCGCTGCCGATCAGCTTGCCGTCCTGGTCGCCGACGCCCGCGAAGCCCTGGACGCGGCCGGAGACGGAGTCGACGCCCGGCAGGGCCTTGATCTTGTCGAGGACCGGCTGGCCGATGCCGGGGTCGCCCTGCTTCTGGCCGTCGTCGCCGCGGGTGCGGCCGTGGTCGGTGACGGAGACCGCGACGCCCTCGTAGGACTTCGCGGACTGGTTGGACATGGCCTTGCTGAGGGTGTCGGTGAAGACGAGGGTGCCGGAGACGAAGGCGACGCCGAGGGTGACGGCGAGGACCGTCATCAGCAGCCTGGCCTTGTGCGCGAGGACGTTGCGCAGGGCGGTACGGAACATGGGGGTCTCAGTCCTGGGGCTGGAAGTCTGTGCGGAGGGCTGCGGGGTGCCGCCGGGCGGCCCCGTGTCAGCTGGTGCGGCCCTTGGCGTCGAAGGCCTTCATCCGGTCGAGCACGCCGTCGGCGGTGGGCTCGCGCATCTCGTCGACGATGCGTCCGTCGGCGAGGAAGATGACGCGGTCCGCGTAGGAGGCGGCGACCGGGTCGTGGGTGACCATGACGACGGTCTGGCCGAGCTCGCGGACCGAGTTGCGCAGGAAGCCCAGCACCTCGGCGCCGGAGCGGGAGTCGAGGTTGCCGGTGGGCTCGTCGCCGAAGATGATCTCGGGGCGGGAGGCCAGGGCGCGGGCGACGGCCACGCGCTGCTGCTGGCCGCCGGAGAGCTGGGTGGGGCGGTGGGAGAGGCGCTCGGACAGGCCGATCATGGAGATCACGCTGTCCAGCCACTGGCGGTCGGGCTTGCGCCCGGCGATGTCCATCGGCAGCGTGATGTTCTCCAGCGCGGTCAGGGTCGGCAGCAGGTTGAAGGCCTGGAAGATGAAGCCGATCTTGTCGCGGCGCAGCTGGGTCAGCTGCTTGTCCTTGAGGCTGCCGAGCTCGGTCTCGCCGATGCGGACCGAGCCGGCGGAGAAGGTGTCCAGGCCGGCGACGCAGTGCATCAGCGTGGACTTGCCGGAGCCGGAGGGGCCCATGATCGCGGTGAACTGGCCCTGGGCGAAGTCGACGGAGACGTTGTCCAGCGCGACCACCTGGGTCTCGCCCTGGCCGTACACCTTCGACAGCTGCGTGGCACGGGCGGCCACGGCCTGGGAGGTGTGGTGCGGGGCGTAGTTCATGGCGGTCACGGGGACTCCTGTCGAGCGGCTGCTGCGATTGGGGTGGGACCGTTCCATCCTCACGGCGGCCACCCCCGCTCCGGATCAGCCGCGGTGCCCGTTCGCAGGCCCACTGGAGTCTGACCGGGAGCGCGTCCGCCTCCTCCTTTGGTATGACAGGAGTCCCGGGGCGGCGGCCGCCGGGCCGGGCCGGGCGCCCGCGCGGGGGCGGACCGGGGAGGCCTGGCGCGGGGGTGGCCGGGGGTGGCCGGGGGTGGCGTACGGGGTGGCGCGGGGCAGCGAAATCACGTCATTCCGGGGGCGGCGGAGAGCATCGCCCGGAACGGTGCCGACCGTGACTTATCGGCGCTGACGCCCCCTCAATCACCAATAAAATCAGACAACATCGGATAGACGGCCGTCTTCCCGGCAGGGCGTTCCCGATAGGCTCGGCTTAGCGTTCAAGGCTTTTACGGGGGCCCGCCGCGCTGCCCGGATGGTGGAATGCAGACACGGCGAGCTTAAACCTCGCTGGCCCTCGGGCCGTGCCGGTTCAAGTCCGGCTCCGGGCACTCCCGCAGCCCCTGACCTTTGTCTCCGGCGCTTCGCCGCGCCTTCTCCTAAGATCCTCCTCCAGCAGTAGGGTGCTTTCTTTGCGAGCGCATTACTCTTGACGCAAGGCCGCGCACGGTGGCCATGGAGGAGTGAGATGAGGAGCAGCAACCCGGTCTTCTCGCGACGGGGGTTCAGCCGCGACAACGGCGGCTACGCGGGCTTCGAGGCGCAGCACGCGCAGGCCGGGACCGCGACCAACCCGTACGCGACGAATCCTTACGCCACCGACCCGGCCACCGGCATGCCGGCGGCCCCGGTGCGCGGCAACGCCATGACGATCGACGACGTCGTGAGCCGTACGGCCATGACGCTCGGCACCCTGATCGTGACGGCGACGCTCGCGTGGATCGCGCTTCCCGTCGATCCGGCGAACGTCAACAAGTCGTACGGCATCGCCGTCGGCGCGGCGATCGTCGCCTTCGTCCTGGCGATGATCCAGACCTTCAAGCGCAAGCCGTCCCCCGCGCTGATCCTGGGCTACGCCGCCTTCGAGGGCGTCTTCCTCGGCGTCATCAGCATGGTGACCAGCACCTACATCAGCCCCGGTGTGGTCGTCCAGGCCGTGCTCGGCACGATGTGCGTCTTCGCCGCCGTGCTCTTCGCGTACAAGATGCGCTGGATCCGCGTCACGCGCCGCTTCACCGGCTTCGTGATGGCCGCGGCCCTCGGTTTCGTCCTGCTGATGCTCGCCAACTCGCTGTTCGCGCTGTTCGGCGGCGGTGACGGCCTCGGCTTCCGCAGCGGTGGCCTGGGCATCGTCTTCGGCCTCGTCGGCGTCCTGCTCGGCGCCTGCTTCCTCGCCCTGGACTTCAAGCAGGTCGAGGACGGCGTGAACTACGGCGCCCCGCGCGAGGAGTCCTGGCTGGCGGCCTTCGGCCTCACCCTGACCCTGGTGTGGATCTACCTGGAGCTGCTGCGGCTCTTCCAGATCCTCTCCGGCGACGACTAGCCGGACCGCCTCCCGGCCGCGGGGGCGTCCACAGCACGGGGAAGGCCCCGCGAGCGCGTGCTCGCGGGGCCTTCCCGTGTGCGGGGTGGGGGGACCGGTCAGCCGAACCGGCGTGCGGCTCTGCGCAGGTCGTACTCGTGGATGATCGCCTTGGCCTGGCCGTACGAGAGCTCGTGCGCGCCGCGCAGCCAGCTGACCTTCTCCTCGAACCGGACGAGGGAGGGGCCCTCGTCGACGGTCTGGAGCCAGTCGGTGATCTCACGACCGGTGGTCTGGGGGATTCTGTCGATCATGTTGCGGTGGGTCTGCTCGGAGAACTCTACGGACATGGGCGCCTCCGGGGGTGTCGCCGTGCTGTTCCCTTCACGTCACCGTGCCGGAGAGTTCGCCCGTTGGCAATGGTGCCGGGGCGGCGCGTAGGGTCGGCCGGGTGCTCGATACCTCGCCCCTGACGGCCGCCGTGGAACGATTCGCCGACCGGCTGCGGGCCGCCCCGCAGAGCCGGCTCCAGCGCGGTGCCGCCGCCGAGGCGCTGGAGCTGGCCCGGGAGCTCGCCGTACGGGCGCAGCGGCTGGAGGCCGCCGCGTCCGGGGCGTTCCCGGCGCGGGTCATGCCGGACGAGGGGATCTTCGTCGTGGGGGACCAGGTGGCGGTGGCCGGCCTGGACCTCGCCGAGGCGCTGGCCGCGCTGCGGGACGGGGACGCGGGCGGGGACGGCGCGAAGGCCCCGTCCGAGCTGCTGGACGAGGCCGTGGCGCTGGTGGAGCGGGCGGAAGTCAGAGCGATGCGATGACGCGGTCCGCGAGGATGTAGACGTTGCTGTCGGGGTCCTCGGAGCTGCCGCAGGAGAAGGTCAGCGCGTAGGCGCCCGAGATGCCGGAGCCGCCGAGCAGGACCGGCGCGCTGCCCGACCGCAGGGCCTCGGCGAGGCGCTCCGCGGTCTCCCGGTGGCCCGGGGTCATGCACAGCGTGGTGCCGTCCGTGAAGACGTACACGTCCAGGGTGCCCAGCGGGCCCGGCCGGACGTCCGCGAGGGCCGTACGGGCCTCGGCGAGCTCCTCCAGGCGGCTGACCGTGCGCTCGTGGTCGGCGCCGGGGTGCGACTGGGCCGGGACGAAGTCGGGGTGCGAGGGGTGGCGCCGGCGGGCGGCGGCCAGTTCGGCCGAATCCTCCGGGTACTCGCCGACCGCCTCCGCCAGGGAGGCGCCCGCGGCGAGGTCCTCGCCCGGCAGCGGCTCCAGGCCCACCAGGTCCGCCTGCCGGGGCAGGAAGACCGGACCGTCCTCGCCGAGGCCGGCCAGGCCGCCCAGCAGCGAGGGGGCGTCGGCGGCGTCGCGGGCCTCCTGCGCGGCCCAGAAGGCCCGCGCTTCGGCCAGCTCCCGCTCGCGCTCCTCGGCCAGGGCCTCGGCGACGGCGGCTCGTATCTCCGCCGCGGGGGAGGCGGCGGAGCGGGCGTGGGGGACGGTCGCGGCGCGCGCGTGGGGCGGCGCGGTCAGTTCACCGCGCAGGGCGGTGACCTGCTTGCGCAGTCCGTGGACGGCGTGCAGCGCAGCAGCGCCCACGGCCGTGGCAGCGGCCGTGGTCAGCAGCAGGGCAAGAGACATGGCGCTCACTGACTAACTCCTGATTGATTCGATCCCCCGACTTCCTACATCAGCTTGTCCTGTGCTGTGAATGGCGTGCAGTGCATTACGTCATGAATTGGACAGGTCTTTCGTCCTGGCAGCCTTCGGGGGATGGCCTCTGACCTGGGCAAATGCCGAACCCCCAGGACAAAGGTCACATCCTGGGGGAGATTCGGTCACAGCTCGGCCGCGACGGGATTAGATTCGACGTCAGTACAGCGCATGGATCTAGAGGATCCCTTGCGGGGCCTGGGTGGCCGCGCTGGGGCCGTACCGAACCCTCACCCTGCGCTACGGCCCGGCCCGGGCGCCCGGACTCAGCTCAGGCGCTCGATCACCATGGCCATGCCCTGGCCGCCGCCGACGCACATGGTCTCCAGACCGAACTGCTTGTCGTGGAACTGCAGGCTGTTGATCAGGGTGCCGGTGATGCGGGCACCGGTCATCCCGAACGGGTGACCGACGGCGATGGCTCCGCCGTTGACGTTCAGCTTCTCCAGGGGGATCTCCAGATCCCGGTAGGAGGGGATGACCTGCGCGGCGAAGGCCTCGTTGATCTCGAACAGGTCGATGTCGCCCACGGTCAGCCCGGCCCGCTTCAGGGCCTGCTTGGAGGCCTCCACCGGACCCAGGCCCATGATCTCGGGGGAGAGGCCGGTGACGCCCGTGGACACGATGCGCGCCAGCGGGGTCAGGCCCAGCTCCCGGGCCTTGGTGTCGCTCATGATGACCAGCGCGGCGGCGCCGTCGTTCAGCGGACAGCAGTTGGCGGCCGTGACCAGGCCGTCGGGGCGGAAGACGGGCTTGAGGCCCTCGACGCCCTCCAGGGTGACGCCGGCCCGCGGGCCGTCGTCGGCGGAGACCACGGTGCCGTCCGGGGTGGTGATCGGGGTGATCTCGCGCTCCCAGAAGCCGTTCTTGATCGCGGCCTCGGCGAGGTTCTGCGAGCGCACGCCGAACTCGTCCATGTCCCGGCGGGTCACGCCCTTGAGGCGGGCCAGGTTCTCGGCGGTCTGCCCCATCGCGATGTACGCGTCCGGGACCAGGCCGTCCTCGCGCGGGTCGTGCCAGGAGGCGCCCTCGCTCTGGGCGACCGCGGCCGTGCGGGCCTCGGCGTCCGCGAAGAGCGGGTTGTGGGTGTCCGGCATGCCGTCGGAGCTGCCCTTGACGGACCGCGAGACCATCTCGACGCCGGCCGAGATGAACACGTCGCCCTCGCCCGCCTTGATGGCGTGCAGGGCCATGCGGGACGTCTGGAGCGAGGAGGAGCAGTACCGGGTGATGGTGGCGCCCGGCAGGAAGTCCATGCCCATCTGGACGGCGACGATGCGGGCCAGGTTGTGGCCCTGCTCCCCGCCCGGGAGGCCGCAGCCGAGCATCAGGTCGTCGATGTCGCGCGGATCCAGCCCCGGGACCTTCGCGAGGGCGGCCTGGATGACCGTGGCCGTCAGGTCGTCCGGGCGGACGTCCTTGAGGGACCCCTTGAAGGCGCGCCCGATCGGGGAACGGGCGGTGGAAACGATGACGGCTTCGGGCATCGGGACTCCAAGGGGTGCGTCGTTGCGGGACCGCAAGCGAAGTTACCGCCCCGTACGGTCGAGGTCACCGGCCCGGGCGTGTGATGCCGGTCGCTCCGCGCGGCCGGCCCGCGACCGGGGGACCCCCTCCATGGTCGCGCCGGCCGGCCGGCGGCCCGCCCCCGGCCGGTTCAGCGGCCCGGCGGGGACGGGGCCTCCAGGACGGGCTCCTCCGCCGGGACCCGCCGGCGGCGGCGGTGCTTGAGCAGGGCCCACGGACCGCGGGCCGCCGTGACCTCGGTGCCCGGCTCGCCCGCCGCCGCGGACGCCGCCTTCGCCACCGGCAGCATGTCCTCGTCCCGCGAGACGTCGAGCCGGTCCGAGCCCGGCCACAGGCCCAGCGCCGCGCACAGCGTCGGCAGCACGGCCATCGCCGCGGTCGCGTACCCCTCCGCCGACGGGTGGTAGGAGTCCGGGCCGAACATCTCGCGCGGGTTCGCCGCGAACTCGGGCCCCAGCAGGTCCCCCATGGACAGGGTGCGGGCGCCCAGCGCCACGACCCCGATGGTCTGCGCGGCGGCCAGCTGCCGCGAGACCCGCCGGGCCATCCAGCGCAGCGGCTGGTACACCGGCTCGATCGTGCCGAGGTCGGGGCAGGTGCCCACCACCACCTCGGCCCCCGCGAGCCGCAGCCTGCGCACGGCCGCGGTCAGCAGCCGGACGGACTGGGTCAGCGGCATGCGCTTGGTCACGTCGTTCGCGCCGATGATGATCACGCAGACGTCCGGCGGCGGCGCGTCCCCGTCCAGCAGCAGCCCCACCTGGCGGTCCAGGTCGTCCGACATGGCCCCGGACAGCGCCACGTTCCGCAGCTCCACCGGCCGCTCCGCGACCGCCGCCAGCCCGGAGGCCAGCAGCGCGCCCGGCGTCTGACGGGCCCGGCGCACGCCCAGTCCGGCCGCCGTCGAATCACCCAGCATGCCCATGCGCAGCGGTCCCGGACTCAGCTCGGGACCGGAGAACTCGCTCCCGTACAGGCCGTCGGCCCGCGGCGGATCCGCCAGCCCGTTGCCCACCGTCCGCTTCGCGAACTGGACCTCGGCCAGCACCAGCCCCACCGCGGCGACCCCGACCAGTCCGAGACCGCCCCCGCCGTACGCTGCCCCCGCCGCGATCCGGCGGGCCGTTCTCGCCCTGGACACCCTTCAGGCCACCTCCATCGGTCTTGTTGACCTTCCTGCCCCGTACGGCCGGTCGGCCAATCCCTTTCCGCATACTCTGGCCAAACCTCCCGGAGAACCCGTGGAGTCCCCTCCCTGGAGAACATGGTGCAATTCCACGACTCGATGATCAGCCTCGTCGGCAACACCCCGCTGGTGAAGCTCAACCGTGTGACCGAAGGCCTGCGGGCCACCGTCCTCGCGAAGGTGGAGTACTTCAATCCCGGCGGATCCGTGAAGGACCGGATCGCCGTCCGGATGATCGAGGCCGCCGAGCAGAGCGGTGCCCTCAAGCCCGGTGGCACCATCGTGGAGCCCACCAGTGGCAACACCGGTGTCGGACTCGCCATCGTGGCCCAGCAGAAGGGCTACAAGTGCATCTTCGTCTGCCCTGACAAGGTCTCCCTGGACAAGATCAACGTGCTGCGCGCATACGGCGCGGAGGTCGTGGTCTGCCCGACCGCCGTCGACCCCGAGCACCCGGACTCGTACTACAACGTCTCCGACCGCCTGGTCCGCGAGACCCCCGGCGCCTGGAAGCCCGACCAGTACAGCAACCCGAACAACCCGCGCTCGCACTACGAGAGCACCGGCCCCGAGCTGTGGGAGCAGACGGACGGGAAGATCACCCACTTCGTCGCGGGCGTCGGCACGGGCGGCACGATCTCCGGCACCGGCAACTACCTCAAGGAGGCGAGCGGTGGCCGCGTGAAGGTCATCGGCGCCGACCCCGAGGGCTCGGTCTACTCCGGCGGCTCCGGCCGCCCGTACCTCGTCGAGGGCGTCGGCGAGGACTTCTGGCCGACCGCGTACGACCCGAACGTCACCGACGAGATCATCGCGGTGTCCGACAAGGACTCCTTCCAGATGACCCGCCGCCTCGCCAAGGAGGAGGGCCTGCTCGTCGGCGGCTCCTGCGGCATGGCGGTCGTCGCGGCGCTGAAGGCCGCCGAGGGCCTGGGCCCGGACGACGTGGTCGTCGTCCTGCTGCCGGACAGCGGCCGCGGCTACCTCAGCAAGATCTTCAGCGACGAGTGGATGGCCGGACACGGCTTCCTGGAGGAAGCGGGCCCCGCGGCGCGCATCGGCGCGGTCCTCGCCGACAAGGAGGGCGGCATCCCCTCCCTGGTCCACATGCACCCCGAGGAGACCGTCGGCCAGGCCATCGAGGTCCTGCGCGAGTACGGCGTCTCGCAGATGCCGATCGTCAAGCCCGGCGCCGGCCACCCCGACGTCATGGCCGCCGAGGTCATCGGCTCCGTGGTGGAGAAGGAACTGCTCGCCGCGCTCTTCGCGCAGCGCGCCTCCCTCGGCGACCCGCTGGAGAAGCACATGAGCGCGCCGCTGCCGCAGGTCGGCTCCGGCGAGCCCGTCTCCGAACTGATGACGGTGCTCGGCGAGGCCGACGCGGCGATCGTGCTCGTCGAGGGCAAGCCCACCGGCGTCGTCAGCCGCCAGGACCTGCTGGCGTTCCTCGCCAAGGGCGCGAAGTAGACACGACGCGCAAACGGTACGGGCCCGACACGTGACGGCAGCACCGGCTTAACACGGGCGCGGCACAGTGGTGGTCGTCGGCAGGGCCCGGGAGACCGGGACCCGGCCGGCGCCACGAACGGCGTCGGCGCGCCTCCGGAGCGGCTCCCGGACCGCGCGGACGCCAAGGACGCGGACGGCCCTGACCCGGCCCGTGTCCCTCGCGGGGACCGCCGTCGTCCCGCCCCCCGGGCAACCGGGGGTGCGGCGGTTCCCGCCTCTCCCTTTTTTGCGCCCTCCCGGGCCGAAGGGGCGCTGATGCCGGGCTCACAGGCCCGGCCGTGCTCGCAAGCCCTCGTTCCTCGCGCTTGCTGCGCGCGGCCGGGCCTGTTCCCCCGGCGCGCCCCTTCGGCCCGGGAGGGCGGTGCGGGCTGCGTCAGGCGTCGGGGGCGGGGCGGCGGAAGCGGCCGGCGGCGTGGGCGACGCTGACGCCCAGGATGCCCGCCCAGGTCACCAGGAGGCCGCCGATGCCCGCCTGGACGGCGCCGATCGCCGACAGCGGGATCGCCAGCACCAGCGTGACGATCGCGAAGCCGAACCGCTCCCCGAAGGCGGCCGCCGCGCGGTCCACGCCCTCCGGACCGCCGCGCGCCGAGCGCAGCCGCTCCTCGGCCAGCCGCCGCCGGACCTGGGTGTCGACCTTCTCGACGAAGGAGTCCACGAGGGCGGCCTCGTACTCCGGTCCCAGCTCGCGCCGGGCGTCGAGGGTCGCGGCGAGCTCCTTCTCGAGCTCCTGGGCCTGCGGGGAGTGGGCTGAGGCTGTCATGCGCCCACCGTAGGAACCGGCGGAGCCCCCGGCACTGGGGATAGCCCCCGTATCCGGATCGCGGGCGCGGCTTGCCGAGCTGCATAACCACATGCAGAGTGCACGGTGACTGAATAACTCACCCGGGACGGAGGGGACGGCCATGAGCGACAGCCCGGCCGCACGGCTGCAGAAGCTGTTCGAGGGGCACCGGCTGACGCCGACCCAGCGGCGGATCGCGCACTGCATGGTGCGCGGCGCGGCGGAGGTGCCCTTCCTGTCGAGCGTGGAACTCGCCGAGCTGGCCGGGGTGAGCCAGCCCTCGGTGACCCGGTTCGCGGTGGCGCTGGGTTTCGACGGGTACCCGGCGTTGCGCCGCCACCTGCGCGAGGTGGCCCCCGCCGGGCGGCCGGAGCCCGCGCGCGAGGACGCGTACAACGAGTACCAGCAGGCCGTCCAGGGGGAGATCGAGAACCTGCGGCGGCTCTCGGCGATGCTCGCCGATCCGGCGCCGGTCGAGGAGGCGGGCCGGGTGCTGGCCGGGTCGGCCCCGCTGCCGGTGCTGGGGCTGCGCGCGGCCTCCTCGCAGGCGCGCGGGTTCGCGTACTTCGCGGCGAAGGTGCATCCCGACGTACGGCTCCTGGACGAGGGCGGCTCCATGCTGGCCGACCGGATCGACGCGGCGGCCGCCGCCGGGGCCTCGGCGCTGCTGTGCTTCGCGCTGCCCCGCCACCCCCGGGAGGTCGTGGAGGCCCTGGATCACGCGCGGGGGGCCGGGCTGACGGTGGTGACGGTCGCCGACTCGGCGTTCGCGCCCGTCGCCCGCCTCAGCGACCTGCTCATCCCGGCGCCGGTCGGCACCGGACTGGCCTTCGACACGGCGTGCGCGCCGATGCTGCTGGGGCGGGTGCTGCTGGAGGCGATGGCGGACGCGCTGCCGGACGCGCAGGCCCGGCTGGAGGCCTTCGACGCCAGGGCTGCGGCGCGCAGTCTGTTCGTGGACTGAGGGCCGGGCGGGCGCCGGGGCGTTCCTACGGCGGCGCGTCCGGGAGCAGTGCGTCGCGCAGGCCGCCGCCCGCCTCGGCGACCAGGTCCGCGAGCGGCTGGGCCGCCCGGGCCAGGGCGAAGCGGACCCCGCCCCGCGCGGTGGCGGTGAAGCCGTGCACGGCGGGCCGCGGGAGGCTGTTGTAGCCGTAGTGGGCGGTGAAGAAGTACGCGCCCGTGTCCGGGACGGCGATCACGTCCCCCGGGTGCAGCCGCGGCAGGTCCCGCGCGGTGGCGAGCAGGTCCCCGGCGAAGCAGGCCGGGCCCGCGACGTCCTGGGCGACGCGGTCGCCGGTGCGCGGGGCGCCCCCGGCGTCGTACGCGAGGATCCGCAGCGGCCAGGACGCCGGGGCGTAGACGGTGCGGGTCGCGAGCTGGACCCCCGCGTGGGTCAGGGCGATGGGGCGGCCGCCGGTCTCCTTGGTGTACTCGACCCGGGCCAGGATCAGGCCGTGCTTGGCCAGCAGGGACCGGCCGAATTCGGTGACCAGCCCGTAGGAGCCGTCGAAGAGGGCCGGGACGGCCGTGCGCAGGGCGTCCGTGTAGGCCCCGTACGAGGGCGCGTGCTCGTCGGAGGCGAAGTTCACCGGCAGGCCGCCGCCGATGTCGAGGGTGTCGATCTGGCGGCGGCCGGCCGCCGCGTTGACCTCCTCGGCCAGCGCGTGGACCTCCCGCACTCCCTCGGCGATCAGCTTCAGCGGTACCCCCTGCGAGCCCGAGTGGGTGTGCAGCCGGGTCAGCCACGGCCGGTCGAGGAAGGCCCGTACGAGCCGCTCCCGCGCGCCGGGGTCGCGCAGCGGGAAGCCGAACTTGGCGGTGGCGGTGGCCGTGGACAGGGCGTCGATGGCGCCGGCGCCGGTCTGGGGGTTGATGCGCAGCCCGACGGGGGAGCGGGGGGCCGTTCCCGGGGCCGCGGCCGTCAGCGCGTCGAGCCGGGCCAGTTCCTGGGGGTTGTCGGCGTTGACGGCGATCCCGAGGGCCAGGGCCTCGCGCAGCTCGGCCTCCGTCTTCGCCGGGGAGTCCAGGACCGTGCGCCCGGGCGGCACCCCGGCCGCCCGGGCCAGCGCGAGCTCGCCGGGGCTGGCGACCTCGCAGCCGATCCCGGCGTCCGCGAGCAGCCGCAGGACGGGGACGAGGGGGGCGGCTTTGACCGCGAAGGTGTGCAGGACCGGGGCGGCGGGGGCGGCGGCTGCGAAGGCGGTGGTCAGGGCGGCAGCGGAGGCCCGGATCCCGGCCACGTCCAGCAGGCAGACGACGGGCTCGCGCTCCAGCAGGCCCTGCTGGACCGCGGCGCGTACGGCCAGGTCACGCAGGGCGGCGGGGCCGGGATCGGGCGTGGGGAGGTGCGTCTGGGCGGCCATGTCCGCCATCCCATCACCGGGCCGGTCCCCCCGCAGCTGTTGACTGGATCTATTCATACCGCGAGGATGTGAATGGATTGACCAACATCGTCTGGAGGCACCGCCATGTCAGGACCCCGCCCCGTACGGGCCGCGCGCGGCACCGAGCTCAGCACCCTGGGATGGCAGCAGGAGGCCGCCCTGCGCATGCTGCAGAACAACCTCGACGCCGAGGTCGCGGAGCACCCCGACAAGCTGGTCGTCTACGGCGGCACCGGCAAGGCCGCGCGCGACTGGCGCTCGTACGACGCCATGGTGCGCACCCTGCGGACCCTCAAGCAGGACGAGACGATGCTGGTCCAGTCCGGCCGTCCGGTCGGCGTGATGCAGACGCACGAGTGGGCGCCGCGCGTCCTGCTCGCCAACTCCAACCTGGTCGGCGACTGGGCCAACTGGGAGGAGTTCCGCCGCCTGGAGCACCTGGGCCTGACCATGTACGGCCAGATGACCGCCGGCTCCTGGATCTACATCGGCACCCAGGGCATCCTCCAGGGCACCTACGAGACCTTCGCCGCCGTCGCCGCGAAGAAGTTCGGCGGCACCCTCGCGGGGACCATCACCCTGACCGCCGGCCTCGGCGGCATGGGCGGCGCCCAGCCGCTGGCCGTGACGATGAACGACGGCGTCGCCATCTGCATCGACGTCGACCCGCGCGCCATCGAGCGCCGCATCGAGCACCGCTACCTGGACGTCAGGGCCGACAACCTGCGCCACGCCCTCCAGCTGGCCGTCGAGGCCCGCGACGCGCGCAGGCCGCTGTCCATCGGCCTCCTCGGCAACGCCGCCGAACTGCTCCCGCAGATGCTGGCCGAGGGCGCGCCCGTCGACATCGTCACCGACCAGACCTCCGCCCACGACCCGCTCGCCTACCTGCCCGTCGGCGTCGACTTCGACGACATGGCGGCCAGCGCGGCCAAGGACCCGGCCGGCTTCACCACCCGCGCCCGCGAGTCCATGGCGAAGCACGTCGAGGCCATGGTCGGCTTCATGGACGCCGGCGCCGAGGTGTTCGACTACGGCAACTCCATCCGCGGCGAAGCCCAGCTGGCCGGCTACGACCGCGCCTTCGCCTTCCCCGGATTCGTCCCCGCCTACATCCGGCCGCTGTTCTGCGAGGGCAAGGGCCCCTTCCGCTGGGCGGCGCTGTCGGGCGAGGCCTCGGACATCCACAAGACCGACAAGGCGATGCTGGAGCTCTTCCCGGAGAACGAGTCCCTGCACCGCTGGATCAAGATGGCGGGCGAGCGGGTCCACTTCCAGGGCCTGCCCGCGCGCATCTGCTGGCTCGGCTACGGCGAGCGCGACAAGGCCGGCGAGCGCTTCAACGAGATGGTCGCCGACGGCACCCTCGCCGCGCCGCTGGCCATCGGCCGCGACCACCTCGACTGCGGCTCGGTGGCCTCGCCCTACCGCGAGACCGAGGCCATGCTCGACGGCTCCGACGCCATCGCCGACTGGCCGCTGCTCAACGCCATGGTCAACGTCGCCTCCGGCGCCTCCTGGGTCTCCATCCACCACGGCGGCGGCGTCGGCATGGGCCGGTCCATCCACGCCGGTCAGGTCACCGTCGCCGACGGCACCAAGCTCGCGGGCGAGAAGATCCGCCGGGTCCTGACCAACGACCCCGGCATGGGCGTCATCCGCCACGTCGACGCCGGTTACGACATCGCCGAGGGCGTCGCCGACGAGCGGGGCGTGCGCGTCCCGATGCGCGAGGGTGACTCCGAGTGACCTCCGACACCGGCCGGCCGGCGGCCCCGGGCTCCGGCCCGGGGTCCGCCGCCCCGGCGGGCGGCGGTTTCCACACCCTGTGGGCCGACCTCGCCCCCATCGGCCGCCACCGCGGCTCCGGCGGCTACCGCCGCTACGCCTGGACCGGCGCGGACCTGGACTGCCGTGCCTGGTTCCGGGCGCAGGCCGAGTCGCGCGGGCTCACGTACGAGAGCGACCGCAACGGCAACCAGTGGGCCTGGCTCGGCGACCCCCTCGCGGGCGACGCCGTCGTGACCGGCTCCCACCTGGACTCCGTCCCCGACGGCGGCGCCTTCGACGGCCCCCTCGGGGTGGTCTCCTCCTTCGCCGCCCTGGACGAACTGCGCCGCCGCGGCGCCCGGTTCACCCGGCCGTTGGCCATCACCAACTTCGGCGACGAGGAGGGCGCCCGCTTCGGGCTGGCCTGCGTCGGCTCCCGGCTCGCCGCCGGACAGCTGACCAAGGAGAAGGCGTACGAGCTCCGCGACGGCGACGGCGTCAGCCTGCCGCAGGCGATGGAGCGGGCCGGCTACGACCCGGAGACGATCGGGGCCGACCCCGAACGCCTCGCCCGCATCGGAGCCTTCGTCGAGCTGCACGTCGAACAGGGCCGCGCCCTGGACCTGTCCGGGGACCGCGTCGGCATCGCCTCCGCGATCTGGCCGCACGGCCGCTGGCGCTTCGACTTCCACGGCGAGGCCAACCACGCGGGCACCACCCGCCTGGTGGACCGCCGCGACCCGATGCTCACCTACGCGGCGACCGTCCTCGCGGCCCGCACCGAGGCGGCCCTCGCCGGAGCCGTCGCCACCTTCGGGAAGATCTCCGTGGAGCCCAACGGGGTCAACGCCATCCCCTCGCTCGTCCGCGGCTGGCTCGACTCCCGCGCCGCCGACCAGGCCACCCTCGACACGGTCGTCACGGCCATCGAGAAGGCCGCCCGCGAGCGCGCCGACCGCGACGGGACCGCCCTCGACGTCGTCCGCGAGTCCTTCACCCCGGTCGTCGACTTCGAGCACGCCCTGCGCGACGAGCTGAACCGGATCCTCGGCGGGGCCGTCCCCGTCCTCGGTACGGGGGCGGGACACGACGCCGGAATCCTCTCCGCCGCCGTCCCGACCGCGATGCTGTTCGTACGGAACCCCACCGGCGTCTCCCACTCCCCGCGGGAGTTCGCCGCCGAGGACGACTGCGTGGCCGGCGTCCTCGCCCTCGCCGACGTACTGGAAGGTCTCGCGTGCCGCTGACCGCGCACAAGACGTACTGGCTGGAGCACGCCTGGCTCGGCACCCACGTCGAGCCGGGCGTCGCCCTGGACGTCGCCCCCGACGGGCGGATCGCCGCCCTGCGCACCGGGCCGGACGCGGACGCCCCGCCGCCCGGCGCCGAGGTGCTGCGCGGCCTGACCCTCCCGGGCCTGGCCAACGCGCACTCCCACGCCTTCCACCGGGCCCTGCGCTCCCTCGTCCAGGTCGGCTCGGGCACCTTCTGGACCTGGCGCGAGTTCATGTACCAGGTCGCCCAGAACCTCACCCCGGAGTCCTACTTCGCGCTCGCGCGGGCCGTGTACGCGGAGATGGCGCTGGCCGGCATCACCAACGTCGGCGAGTTCCACTACGTCCACCACGCCCCCGGCGGCGCCCGCTACGCCGACCCCAACGCCATGGGCGAGGCCCTGATCGAGGCGGCCGCCGCCGCGGGCATCCGCATCACCCTGCTCGACACCGCCTACCTGGCCTCGGGCTTCGGCGAGGGCCCCAACCGGCACCAGCTGCGCTTCTGCGACGGCACCGCCGACGCCTGGGCCGAGCGGGTGTCCGCCCTCAAGCCCCGCGAACACGCCCTGATCGGCGCCGCGATCCACTCCGTGCGGGCCGTCCCGGCCGGCGCCCTCGCCACCGTCGCCGCCTGGGCGGGGGAGCGGGAGGCCCCGCTGCACGTCCACCTCTCCGAGCAGACGGCGGAGAACGACGCCTGCCTCGCCGCCCACGGCCGCACCCCGGCCCAGCTCCTCGCCGACCACGGAGTGCTGGGCCCGCGCACCACCGGCGTCCACAACACGCACCTGACCGACGCCGACATCGCGCTGCTCGGCACCACCACCACCGGCACCTGCATGTGCCCCACCACCGAACGCGACCTCGCCGACGGCACCGGCCCGGCCGGACGCCTCCAGCGCGCCGGCAGCCCGCTGTCCCTCGGCAGCGACAGCCACGCGGTGATCGACCTGTTCGAAGAGGCCCGGGCCATGGAGCTCAACGAGCGCCTGCGCAGCCACACGCGCGGCCACTGGACGGCGAACGCCCTGCTCACCGCCGCCACGGCCGACGGGCACGCCGCCCTCGGCCGGCCCGACGCCGGACGCCTGGAGCCGGGCGCGCTCGCGGACTTCACCACCGTCGCACTGGACTCCGTGCGCACGGCCGGACCGCTGCCCCGGCTCGGCGCCGAGACCGCCGTGTTCGCGGCGACGTCCGCCGACGTCCGCCACACCGTGGTGGGGGGCCGCCACATCGTCCGCGACGGCGTCCACACCCTGGTCCCCGACGTCCCGTCCGCCCTGGCGCGGTCCATCGCGGCCCTGCGCGGCTGACGCCCGCCGTTCCCGCCCCGCCCCGCCCCTTCGCAGCACTGGGGCCGGCGGGGCGGAACCGCCCTGAGAGGAACGCATGTCCACCACCGTCATCACCCACATCGGCAGCCTCGTCACCAACGACCCCGCCCTCGGGGACGGCTCGCCGCTCGGCCTGATCGAGGACGCCGCCGTCGTCATCGACGGCGAGACGATCGCCTGGGTCGGCCCCGCCGCCGCGGCCCCGGCCGCCGACTCCGCGGTCGACGCCGCCGGCCGCGCCGTCATCCCCGGATTCGTCGACTCCCACTCACACCTCGTCTTCGCCGGCGACCGCACCGCCGAGTTCAACGCCCGGATGTCCGGACGCGCCTACTCCGCCGGAGGCATCCGCACCACCGTCGCCGCCACCCGCGCCGCCACCGACGAGGAGCTGGAGGCCACCTTGGTGCGCCACCTCGACGAGGCCCGCCGGCAGGGCACCACCACCTTCGAGACCAAGTCCGGGTACGGGCTCACCGTCGCCGACGAGGCCCGCGCCCTGCGCATCGCCGCCGCACACACCGAGGAGGTCACCTACCTCGGCGCGCACATCGTCTCCCCCGACTACGCCGACGACCCGGCCGGCTACGTGGACCTCGTCACCGGCGAGATGCTGACCGCCTGCGCCCCGTACGCCCGCTGGGTGGACGTCTTCTGCGAGAAGGGCGCCTTCGACGGGGACCAGGCCCGCGCCATCCTCACCGCCGGCGCCGCCGCCGGACTGATCCCCCGGATCCACGCCAACCAGCTCTCCCACGGCCCCGGCGTGCAGCTCGCCGTGGAGCTGGCGGCCGCCTCCGCCGACCACTGCACCCACCTCACCGACGCCGACGTCGACGCCCTGGCCCAGGCGGCGGACACCACCGTGGCCACGCTCCTGCCCGGCGCGGAGTTCTCCACCCGCGCCCGGTGGCCCGACGCCCGGCGGCTGATCGACGCGGGCGCCACCGTCGCGCTGTCCACCGACTGCAACCCCGGCTCCTCCTACACCAGCTCCATGCCGTTCTGCGTCGCCCTCGCCGTCCGGGACATGCGCATGACCCCCGACGAGGCCCTGTGGTCGGCCACCGCGGGCGGCGCCGCCGCGCTGCGCCGCACCGACGTGGGCCGCGTCGTCCCCGGCGCCCGCGCCGACCTGGCGCTGCTGGACGCGCCGAGCCACGTCCACCTCGCCTACCGGCCCGGCGTCCCGCTCGTCTCGGCGGTCTGGCAGCGCGGGGTGCGCGCCGTCTGACACTGCGCGCGCCGCCCCGCGCGCCGCCCCGCGCGCCGCTCACGCCGCCGCCCCGCACGGCGTACGAACCGGCCCGAAAGGGCGTGAAACGGCCCGTCCGGCGGGCCGTTGATCCGGGCCGTCCTTTGTCTTCCCTCCGTAAGGTCCCGGGCGTACCTTGAGCCACCAATCTGATGTGTCGTCAGTAACTTGTGGCCCGAGGGGAAGACGAAGGTGTCCGACCGGAAACGTTCCACCGCGCTCGCGCTGGCCTCCGCAGTGGCCGGATCGGCGGTCCTGTTCGCCGCCCCCGCGGCCCACGCCGACGTCGTCGACGTCGAGTACAAGTGCCAGACCCCCATCGGGGACAAGTCGGCGGTCTCGCCCATCGACATCAAGGCCGTCAAGGAGGGCGACGGCTACAAGCTGACGATGTCCTTCCAGAAGGGCGTCTCCTCCAGCCCCATCGAACTGGGCAAGGGCGCGATGACCCCCAGCGCCGTCATCCAGGCCGACGGCGCGGAGAAGGCGTCGGTCCCGGTCTCGGGCCCGCCCAACTCCGAAGCGGTACCCGCCAACACCCCCATCAAGATCACCGACCTGTCGGGCACCTACACCCCGAAGCAGAGCGGCAAGGTCACCTTCACCGCCGGGGTCCTCACCATCAAGGCCATGGGGACCACCACCACCTGCACCCCCGGCAACAGCCCCAAGCCCTCCCTGGAGCTGGAGGTCACCGCGGCCGGCGGCGGCGCCGCCCCGCCGCCCGGCAACGCCGCGGGCGGCGACACCCTGCCGCAGACCGGCCCCGCCGATTCCGCGCTCGCCCTCGGCACCCTCGGTGCCACCGTGCTGCTCTCCGGCGCCGCCGGAACCCTCTGGCTGACCCGGCGCGGCCGCCGGACCCAGCAGAGCCGGCCCTGAACGGAGACGCCCCGTCCATGCGCGTGCTCCACACCCTCCAGCGGCTCGGCGCCGTGCTCCTGGCCGCCGCCGCCCTCCACGGCGCTCCGACGGCGGCCGCGGCCGCCGACGAGCCCGGCTGGAGTGCCGGGCCGGCCGCCGGGCGGCCCGGCACCCCGCGCCCGTACTTCTACCTCGCGGGCCCCGCCGGAGCCGTACTGGAGGACCGGGTGGCCCTGACCAACACCGCGGACCGGGAAAGGGTGCTGACCCTGCGCGGCGCCGACGCCTACAACACCCCCGACGGCGCCCTCGCGGTCCGCCCGGCCGGCCGGACCGCCGACGCCGGGTCCTGGATCAGCTTCGGCGGCTCCGCCACCGTCACCGTCCCGGCCCGCACCCGCGCCGTGATCCCCTTCACCGTCACCGTGCCGCCCGGCGCGCAGCCCGGGGACCACCCGGCCGCCGTCGTCGCCGCGGAGTCCGGACACGAGGCGGCCGTACGGGTCCACCTGCGGGTCGGCGGCCCGGCGCTCGCCGCGCTCACCGTCGAGGACGTCTCCGTACGCGGCCGGGGCGCGGCCGCCGCCGTCGCCTACACCCTCGTCAACCGGGGCAACGTCGCCCTCACCCCCGGGCTGGAGCTCCGGGCCGAGGGCCGCTTCGGCGCCCTCCCCGGCCGCGCCGCCCGCGTCCTGCCGGTCGAGCTGCTGCCCGGCCAGCGGGTCCGGCTGACCGAGCCCTGGCCCGGCGCGCCCGCCCTGGACCGGGTGGCCTTCACCCTCACGGTCACCGCCCCGGGCGCGGCCCCCGCCACCGCGCACACCACGGCCTGGTTCCTGCCCGGGGGCGCCGCCGCCCGGACCGGCGCGGGTCTGCTCGCCCTCGGCGCCGCCGCCGGGGCCGCCGTGCTGCTGCGCTCCCGCCGCAGGGCCGCCCGCCGCCGGGCCGGCGGGCCGCCACCGGGCGGCGCTCCGGAGCGGGCGCACGACGGCCCCGTATCCGTATCCGTATCCGCATCCGCATCCGCATCCGAGCTGACGGGAGCACCCAGGTGAACGGCATCCGCGGCCGAGTCGCGGCCCTCCTGGCGGCCCTCGCCCTGGTTCTGCTCCCGCCGCCCGCCCCGGCCGCCGCCGACACCGGCAAGCCGGCCGTGACCCTGTCCCTCTCCGAGGCGGCCAAGGGCACCGAGCTCAGCGTCGGGGGCACCGGCTGGCGGGCCAGGACCATGGTGATGCTGCTGGTCTGCGGCCAGAACATGATCGGCGGCACCAACAGCTGCGCCAACGCCGACGGAGTGGCCGTCGCGGTCGGCGAGGACGGGCACTTCGGCGCCCGGCTGCCGGTCGTGGCACCCCCCAAGCCGTGCCCCTGCGTGGTGAACGTGACCTCGGTCAACGGGGACCAGTCCACCGTCGCCGTCCCGCTGAAGATCACCGACCATCCGGTGGCCGCGCTGCCCGCGGAATCCGGCACCGCCCGCCTCGCCCTGCTCACCGGGGTGCGCCTGCGCGGCGACGACGGAGTGCTCACCTGGTTCGGGGCCCCGCCCGGCCGGAAGTTCACGGCCACGGTCGGCAACCTCGGCTCGGCGCCCGTCAAGGACCCCGTCTTCCAGCTCGGCACCGCCCACGGGGTCTTCGCCCCGCAGTGGGAGGAGGCCCGCTGGAAGGGCACCATCCCGCCCGGCGGCAAGGCCGAGATCGCCCTGGACGTGGAACTCCCGGCCGGCGCCCACGGCGACTACACCGTCTCCCTCAAGTACGGGGACACGGTCCTGGCCGGCCAGCCCTGGGGCGTGGACCGCCCGTACGGGGTGCTGCTGTTCTGGGGCCTGCTCCTGGTGGTGATCCCGACCGCCCTCTTCCGGGTGGGCATGGCCGTCGTCGACCGGGTCCGCCCGCGCGCCGCGGCCCCCGGCGCGGGACGGCGGCACGCCGCCTCGGCGGTGACGGCCCGGCTGCCGCGGATCGCCGACGCGCGGGGACCCGTACCGCCGCGGCCCGGGCCCGCGCCCGGGGCGGCGGTCCTGCCCTGGTTCACCCCGGACCCGGCCCCCGGCCCGGACCCGGCCGCCCCACAGACATCCGCACCGACCGAGGACACCAGTCCGACGACGAAGGGACACTCGTGAAGACCCAACGGAGGGTGAGCGCGGCCGTGGTTGCGCTGCTGCTCAGCGGCGCGGGAATCGCCATGGCGGCATCGCCCGCCCAGGCCGCCGACGCCACGTTCAAGGTCAAGTGCGTACCGCCGGCCGGCGGCGGCGACCCGGTGGAGGGCGAGACCACCGCCAAGATCACGGCCCCGGCCACGGCCAAGGTGGGCGACGAGGTCGACGTGTCGTGGGAGACGGTCAAGCCCGCCTCCAACAACACCGACCTCATGGTCATCCCGAAGGACGCCGTGGTGCCCACCGGCTGGTTCACGGTCGGCGGCGGGCCGGGGGGTGAGCTGAAGGTCGTCGGGGAGAAGAAGAACCCGGAGATCCCGAAGAAGGCCCCCATGGTCATGTCGACCATGAAGGGCAAGCTCAAGCTGACGAAGGCGGGGAAGGTCACCCTGACGCCCGGCCGCTACGAGGTCGCCGTCTCCTTCCCGTTCGGCACCTTCGTCACCAAGTGCGCCCCGGTCGGCGCCGTGACCGGCGGAGCCACCATCGACGTCTCCGAAGGCTCCACCGGCGGCACGACGGCGGGCTCCACGGCGGGCTCCACGGCCGGGTCGACGGCCGGCTCCACGGCGGGTTCCACCGCCGGCTCCACGGCCGGCTCCACGGCCGGGTCGACGGCGGGTTCCACGGCCGGGTCGACCGCGGGCTCCACCACCGGCGGCAGCGGCGGGCAGACCGACTTCCCGGGCAAGGCCGTCGAGGTCGCGTACGACTGCGGCGCGGTGGTCCCCGGCGGCATCAAGACCCCGGTCACCATCAGCGCCAAGAAGAACGGCGGGAACTTCGACCTCACCGTCAAGACCGCCAAGGGGGCGATGGCCGCGCCCATGGCCCTGCCCGCCGGGGCGCTCAAGCCCTCGATGGACATCAAGCTCGGCGGTGCCGACAGCGGCTCGGTGAAGGTCACCGGCCCGGCCAACGCGGAGCCGATCCCGGACAAGGCGCCGGTCAGCTTGAGCGACATGAGCGGCACCTACAAGCCCGGCAAGTCGGGCAAGGTGACGCTGAGCCCCGACCAGCTGACGATCGACGTCACGATGGCCCCCGGATCCACGCCGATCAACGTGCCCTGCAAGGCGGCCAGCAGTGGCGTCTCGCTGGAGCTGGACACCGCCGCCCAGCCGGGCGGCGCCACCGGTTCGACCACGTCCGGCACCTCCGGCGGCAGCGCCGCCTCGGGCGGCCTCGCCGAGACCGGCGCCGAGGACGCGGGCGGCGTCAAGGCCCTCGCCCTCGTCGCCGGCACCGTGATCCTGCTCGGCGCGGCGGTCTTCACCTTCACCCCCTGGCGCCGCCTGCGCGGCAACCGCTAGGCGGCGGAAGACCCGGGAACGGCACCCGGTGAAAGAAAGGCGCGCACCCCGTCGCTCGACGGGGTGCGCGCTTTCCTTTTCTTTCCGGCATCACCGGTGATGCCGGTGGTATCACCACACCAATTCGGAAATGCCGGAGGGTGTTCGCGGCCCGGTCCGGGCCGCCGCTATGTTTCGCCTTTTCTTCCCTCATTCGGAAGCGGGCGTCATCGATGAAATCCAACAGCCTTGCGGCCGTGGTGGCCGCCCTGGCCGCCCTGGCCGCGTTCGCCGCTCCGGCCGCCTCCGCGGCGCCCGCGGGCGGCCTCGGCGGCGGCTGCAAGGCCACCGCGGACCTGGACCGGCTGGGCCGTCCGAACGTCACCTCGCGCTGCACGGGACGCTTCCCCTCGGGCGCCGCGCACCGCGCGGTCATCATCTGCGACACGGTCCAGGGCGCGCGCGAGCACGTCGTGCGCCGGACCTATCACGGCAAGTGGACGCCCACCGGATCGCACGCGAAGGTCGGGTGCGGATTCAAGTCGTTCCTCGTCGGATTTTCCGCAGAGGTGAAGGGCGCCTGATGGGCGCCTGATTCCGGCCGCAATACCGGTGTGTTTTTCGGCCATGCGCACCGCGCGGGCAAAAGGAACGGCCCGGCACACCTCGCGGTGTGCCGGGCCGTTCCCCGTGCGGGGCGGTGCGTCAGCGCACGTCGCCCATGAGCGACTTGACCTTCTTGCGGTACATGAAGACCGAGACGGCCGCCAGGCAGGCCAGGGTGGCCTCGATCGCGACGGCACCCGTGCCGTTGAGGTCGATGCCGAACACGGCCGGGTCGGACAGCAGGCTGGTGATGGAGTCACCGGCGGTGACCGCCAGGAACCAGACGCCCATCATCTGGGAGGCGTACTTGGCGGGCGCCATCTTCGTGGTGACCGAGAGGCCGACCGGGGAGAGGCACAGCTCGCCGACCGTCTGGATCAGGTAGATCCCGACCAGCCACATCGGGCTGACCTCCTGGCCGTTCGCCGCGAGGGCGATCGGGATCAGGAAGAAGAAGAAGGAGACGCCGACGAGGAACAGGCCCGCGGCGAACTTGCCGACCGTCGAGGGTTCCTTGCTCTTGCGGTTGAGCCACAGCCAGATCCAGGCGAAGACCGGGGCCAGCGCCATGATGAAGATCGGGTTCAGCGACTGGTACCAGGACGAGGGGAACTCGAAGCCGAGCAGCGCGCCCGAGGCCTTGGTCTCGCCGAAGGACTGGACGGTCGAGGCGCCCTGGTCGTAGATCATCCAGAAGACGGCGGCGGCGGCGAAGAACCAGATGTAGCCGGTCATCTTCGACTGCTCGCCGCGGTCGAGGTCCTTGTCCCGCTTGATGCGGATCAGGACGAAGGTCGGGACGATCAGACCGATGAGGGTCAGCGGGATCGTCGCCCAGGCCTTGGTGAACATGCCGGCCATGCCGACGGCGGTGTAGAACACGGCCACGACCGCCACGACGAGGGCGATCTTGCGGATCCAGGAGGTGCGCTCCTCGGCCGACAGCGGCTTCGGGACGACCGAGCTGATCGGGTTCAGGTTCTTGGTGCCCAGCAGGAAGGCGACCAGGCCGATGCCCATGCCGACGGCGGCCATCGCGAAGCCGAGGTGCCAGTTGACCTTCTGGCCGACCGTGCCGATGGCCAGCGGGGCGAAGAAGGCACCGGCGTTGATGCCCATGTAGAAGATCGTGAAGCCGCCGTCACGACGCGGGTCGTTCGCGTCCTTGTACAGCTGGCCGACCATCGTCGAGATGTTGGCCTTCAGCAGACCCGAGCCGATCGCCACCAGGGCGAGGCCGACGAAGAAGGTCGCGCCGCCCGGGAGGGCGAGGACGATGTGGCCGCACATGATCGTCACGGCCGCGATCGTCACGGTCTTGCGGGGACCCCACACGCGGTCGCCCAGCCACCCGCCGGGCATGGCGAGCAGGTAGACCATGGACACGTAGATGGAGAACACGGTGATCGCCGTGCCCTCGTCCATCCCGATGCCGCCGGCCAGGCTGCCCTTCTTCGCGTCCGGGCCGCCCGAGAGCAGGTAGACGAGGAGGAGGGCCTTCATGCCGTAGAAGCTGAAGCGCTCCCACATCTCGGTCATGAACAGAGTGGCCAGGCCACGGGGGTGTCCGAAGAAGGTCTTCTCGGCGGACGGAACCGCCGGTTCCTTCGTCAGGCTGGAAGCCATGGTCGATCCTTGCTTGCTCGGGACGCTCGGCTTCGTGAGCTGTTCAGCGCCCGGTGGGGGGTGGCCGGCACCGGCAGACGGGTGTCCCACCCCACGCCCGGGGGTCTCGGCTCCGATCGGGAGACGAAGGAACAGCAGTCACCGGGATCCACGCCCCGAACGCACCTTCGCGTTCGGGGCCCGGCCCACAGGTCATTCACTGTCATCTGGGCCGGTTGAAACCGACCAGAGCAGAATTTGAGGTCCTTGGCTCGCTTTTCGGCACAAAGATCCCCTGGGTAGTGCATCAGGCGTCTCGCCACCATACGACAGGACACTGCGGGATATGGAAGGACTTGAGATATGGATCACAGGATTCCGGGGAACCGTTTCACCATATTCGAAGGCCGTTAGTAGTTCATAAGCCCAGGAAGAGAGGGGTCTGCGGGCACGCGCCTCCTGGGAGCCGCCGCGGACTACCATCACCCACATGACGCGTGTACTGCTCGCCGAGGACGACGCATCCATCTCGGAACCCCTGGCCCGCGCCCTGCGCCGGGAGGGCTACGAGGTCGAGGTCCGGGAAGACGGCCCCACCGCCCTGGAAGCCGGACTGCAGGGCGGCGTCGACCTCGTCGTCCTGGATCTCGGACTGCCCGGGATGGACGGCCTGGAGGTCGCCCGGCGCCTGCGCGCCGAGGGCCACGGCTTCCCGATCCTGGTCCTCACCGCCCGGGCCGACGAGGTCGACACGGTGGTCGGCCTGGACGCCGGCGCCGACGACTACGTGACCAAGCCCTTCCGTCTCGCCGAACTGCTGGCCCGGGTCCGGGCCCTGCTGCGGCGCGGCGCCAACGAGGCCAGCCAGGCCCCCGCCACCCACGGCGTCCGCATCGACGTCGAGTCGCACCGCGCCTGGATGGGGGAGGAGGAGCTCCAGCTCACCGCCAAGGAGTTCGACCTGCTGCGGGTCCTGGTCCGCGACGCGGGCCGCGTCGTCACCCGCGACCAGCTCATGCGCGAGGTCTGGGACACCACCTGGTGGTCCTCCACCAAGACCCTGGACATGCACATCTCCTGGCTGCGCAAGAAGCTGGGCGACGACGCCGCGAACCCCCGCTACATCGCGACCGTCCGGGGCGTCGGCTTCCGCTTCGAGAAGAGCTGAACCGGACGGAGCGGAGCAAGGCCCCTCCTTTAGGGCATCCTCTCAACCATGCGCCGCCGCCTGATCAACTCCACGCTCGCCGTGGTGCTCGTCGTCATCGCCGTGTTCGGGGTCTCCCTCGTCATCGTGGAGACCCGGACCATCACCAGCAGCGCCCAGGCCCGCATCGGGTCCGAGGCGCTGCGACTGCTGGGCATCGTCGAGGCGGACGTACTGGAGAACAAACCCGTCGACGCCTCCGCGCTCGCCGAACAGCTCGACCTCGGCGCCTACGCCCGCATCACCGTCCCCGGCCGCCCGGTCGTCGAGGTCGGCGACCGGATCCCCGACAGCGTCATCCGGGGCACCGCCCGCGGGGAACAGGGCGAGTCGGTGAGCGTGGAGGCGTCCCGGTCCACCGTCACCAAGGAGGTCGGGCGCACCCTCGCCGTGGTCGGCGCGGTGGCGCTGCTCGCGGTCGTGGCGGCCGTCCTGCTCGCCGTGCGGCAGGCCAACCGGCTCGCCTCCCCGCTCACCGACCTCGCCGAGACGGCCGAGCGGCTGGGATCGGGCGACCCCCGCCCCCGGCACAAGCGCTACGGGGTCCCCGAGCTCGACCGGGTCGCCGACGTACTGGACTCCAGCGCCGAGCGGATCGCCCGGATGCTCACCGCCGAGCGCAGGCTCGCCGCGGACGCCTCCCACCAGCTGCGGACCCCGCTGACGGCCCTGTCGATGCGGCTGGAGGAGATCACCGTCACCGACGACCTGGAGACCGTACGGGAGGAGGCGACCATCGCCCTGACCCAGGTGGAGCGGCTCACGGACGTGGTCGAGCGGCTGCTCACCAACTCGCGGGACCCGCGGACCGGCTCGGCGGTCCCCTTCGACCTGGACGAGGTCGTCAAACAGCAGCTGGAGGAGTGGCGGCCGGCCTACCGCAGCGCCGGGCGGGCCATCGTGCGCTCGGGAAAGACCGGGATGCGGGCCGTCGGCACCCCCGGGGCGGTCTCCCAGGTGCTGGCGACGCTGGTGGAGAACGCGCTGATGCACGGGGGCGGCACGGTCGCGCTGCGCACCCGGGTGACCGGCAACCAGGCCGTCCTGGAGGTCACGGACGAGGGCCCCGGCGTCCCCCCGGACCTCGGCAACCGGATCTTCGAGCGGACCATCAGCGGCCGCAACTCCACCGGTATCGGCCTCGCCGTCGCCCGGGACCTCGCGGAGGCGGACGGCGGCCGCCTGGAGCTCCTCCAGGCACAGCCGCCGGTGTTCGCGCTGTTCCTCAGCCGGACCGCACCGGACCGGCCGGAGCCGGCCCGCACGGTGCGGTAGCGGCTACTTCGCGGCGGGCACCACGGGCGCGACGGGGACCACGGCCTCGGCGGCGAGGGCCACGGCCGGCACCTCGTGGCCGTCGCGCTGCTCGACGACCAGCGAGTGCGCGGCGGGCGTGGGCAGCGCCTGGAAGACCCAGGTCCGGTAGGACCAGAAGCGGAAGACGGTCGCCACGGCCATGCCGAGGAACTTGAAGACGTTGTTCTGCAGCGAGCTGTCCCAGCCGAAGCCGTACGTGGCCACGTAGAGCACGCCGCTCTCGATGACCATGCCGATCAGGCTGAACAGGATGAAGAGGATCATCTCGCGGCGGCGGCTGCCGAGGTCGCGGTCGCGGTAGGTGAAGTAGCGGAAGCCGATGTAGTTGGTGACGATGGCCACCACGATGGCTATGACGTTCGCGCGCACCGTCTGGAGGTCGGTCGTGCTCCGGAGCAGGTTGAACACACCGAAGTTGACCAGGACGCCCAGTCCGCCCACCGCGCCGAACTTGACCGCCTCCCGGGCGAGACCGCGGAAGCGCTCGGACAGCGGTGCTGCTTTCGGCGTACTCATGTGATCCTTCAGTCCCTGTCCGTCGTCGTCGCCCCCGCTGGAGCGTCACTCGATTTCGTCAACCCAGTCATGTTAAGTGTCGCCCCCGGGCTCCGTACGCGCCTTGGCGCCCCCTGCGACGCACGGCACACGGGTATGCGCCAGGGTCCCGTCCGGATGGCGGAATACCGGCGGATACCCTGGAGAGGTGACGTTCCCGGTAGTCGGCATGGTCGGCGGCGGACAGCTCGCCCGCATGACCCACGAGGCGGGCATCCCCCTCGGCATCAGATTCAAGATCCTCAGTGACACCCCACAGGACTCGGCGGCCCAGGTCGTGAGCGACGTCGTCATCGGCGACTACCGCGACCTGGAGACGCTCCGCGCCTTCGCGCGCGGCTGTGACGTGATCACCTTCGACCACGAGCACGTGCCCATCGCACACCTGCGGGCCCTGGAAGCGGACGGCATCCCCGTCCGGCCGGGGCCCGACGCGTTGGTGCACGCCGCGGACAAGGGGGTGATGCGCGCCCGGCTCGACGCGATCGGCGCGCCCAGCCCCCGTCACCGGATCGTGACCGATCCGGCGGACGCGGCGGCCTTCGCAGAGGAGGTCGGGGGCTTCCCCGTCATCCTCAAGACGGTGCGCGGTGGCTACGACGGCAAGGGCGTGTGGTTCGTGCGCACCCCCGAGGACGCGCACGCCCCCTTCAAGGCGGGCGTCCCGGTCCTCGCGGAGGAGAAGGTCGAGTACGTCCGCGAGCTCGCGGCGAACATCGTCCGCTCCCCGCACGGCCAGGCCGTCGCCTACCCCGTCGTGGAGTCCATCCAGGTCGACGGCGTGTGCGACACGGTGATCGCCCCCGCCCCGAACCTCTCCGAGGAGCTGGCGGGCGAGGCCCAGGGGCTGGCCCTGCGCATCGCCAAGGAGCTCGGCGTGACCGGCCACCTGGCGGTGGAGCTCTTCGAGACCACCGACGGGCGCATCCTCGTCAACGAACTGGCCATGCGCCCGCACAACAGCGGCCACTGGACCCAGGACGGTGCCATCACCTCCCAGTTCGCCAACCACGTCCGCGCGGTCCTGGACCTCCCCCTGGGCGACCCGCGCCCCCGGGCCCGCTGGACGGTCATGGCCAACGTGCTCGGCGGGGACTACCCCGACATGTACGCCGCGTACCTGCACTGCATGGCCCACGACCCGCAGCTGAAGATCCACATGTACGGCAAGGACGTGAAACACGGCCGCAAGGTCGGCCACGTCAACACCTACGGCGACGACCTGGACGATGTGCTGGAGCGCGCACGTCACGCTGCCGGCTACCTCAGAGGAACCATCACCGCATGAGCACCGCTTCCGCAGGTCCCGTCATCGGCATCGTCATGGGCTCGGACTCCGACTGGCCCGTCATGGAGGCCGCCGCCAAGGCCCTCGACGAGTTCGAGATCCGCTACGAGGTCGACGTCGTCTCCGCCCACCGGATGCCGCGCGAGATGGTCGCGTACGGCGAGCAGGCCGCCGGCCGCGGACTGAAGGCGATCATCGCGGGTGCGGGCGGCGCCGCCCACCTGCCCGGGATGCTCGCCTCGGTCACCCCGCTCCCGGTCATCGGGGTGCCGGTGCCGCTGAAGTACCTCGACGGCATGGACTCGCTGCTGTCGATCGTCCAGATGCCCGCGGGAGTTCCCGTCGCCACCGTGTCCGTCGCCGGGGCGCGCAACGCGGGCCTGTTGGCCGTACGGATGCTGGCCGCGCACGACCAGGAGCTGATGGCCCGGATGCGCGACTTCCAGCAGGAGCTGAACGAGCAGGCCACCGAGAAGGGCAAGCGGCTGCGGACGAAGGTCGCGGGCGCGGAGTCCTTCGGGTTCGGGTTCGGCAAGTGAGCGCGGCCGACCGCCTGGACGAGGCGCGCGGCCTGCTCGCCGCGCATCCGGTCGTCGACGGCCACAACGACCTGCCCTGGGCGCTGCGCAACCAGGTCCGCTACGACCTGGACCGGCGCGACATCGGCGCCGACCAGTCCGCGCACCTGCACACCGACATCCCCCGGCTGCGCGCCGGCGGGGTCGGTGCGCAGTTCTGGTCCGTCTACGTACGGTCCGACTTCGCGGGCGACGAGGCGGTCAGCGCCACCCTGGAACAGATGGACGCGGTCGGCCAGCTGATCCGGCGCTACCCGGACGACCTCGTGCGGGCGCTGACGGCGGACGACATGGAAGCGGCGCGGGCGCAGGGCAGGATCGCCTCCCTGATGGGTGCCGAGGGCGGCCACTCCATCAACAACTCGCTGGCCACCTTGCGCGCCCTGCACCGGCTCGGCGTGCGGTACATGACCCTGACGCACAACGACACCATCGACTGGGCGGACTCGGCGACCGACGAGCCCCGCCACGGCGGTCTCACGGACTTCGGCCGCGAGGTCGTCCGCGAGATGAACCGCGTCGGCATGCTGGTGGACCTTTCGCACGTGGCCGCGACCACCATGCGCGACGCGCTTGCCGTCTCGACGGCGCCGGTGATCTTCTCGCACTCGTCCGCGCTGGCGGTCTGCGACCACCCGCGCAACGTTCCGGACGACGTCCTCGCGCTGCTCCCCGCCAACGGGGGCGTGGCCATGGCGACCTTCGTGCCCAAGTTCATCCTCCCGGCGGCGGTGGCCTGGACGGCGGCCGCCGACGAGAACCTGCGCGCGCACGGCCTGCACCACCTGGACACCGGCCCCGAGGCGATGGCCCTGCACCGCGCCTTCGAGGCGGCACGGCCGCGTCCGGTCGCCACGGCGGCCACGGTCGCCGACCACCTGGACCACATGCGCGAGGTCGCGGGCGTGGACCACATCGGCATCGGCGGCGACTTCGACGGCACGGCCTTCACCCCGGCCGGGCTGGACGACGTCTCCGGCTATCCGAACCTGATCGCGGAGCTGCTCGCACGCGGCTGGTCCCACGCCGACCTGGCCAAGCTGACCTGGTCGAACGCGGTACGGGCGCTGCGCGACGCCGAAGCGGTGTCCCGGGACCTCTCGGCCGCCCGCGGCCCGTCCAACGCATTCCTCTGACCCACCCGGGCACCCGCCCGGGGGCTCCACCCGGATCCCGCGCAGGAGGCCCGGCCGGTCTTCGGCCGGGCCTTCGCCGTACCCAGGCCGGGCCTTCGTCCGTGCCCCCGGGCGGGCTTCGCCGGGCGGGGCTGCGGGCCGCTCCCCGGCCGGGGCCCGGGCGGCCACCCGAACGCCACACCCGCCGGGCGGCAATCGCGTCACACATGTCACGGTGGCAACAGCTCTCACCCGCTGCCTCTCCCTGCTGCCGCCGAGACCGGAGCGAACGCCATGGCCGACCTGCAGGACGACCCGCACGCCGCCCCCGCCCTCCCCGGCGGGCCCGGCTCCCTGGGAGTCCCGGACGCACCCGCCCCCGCGGTGGCGCCCTGCGCCCTGGACCGGGCCGCCGCACTGCTCGCCGTGCACCCCGTCGCGGACGGCTGCAACACGCTCGTCTGGACCCTGCGTCAGAGCCCGTACCACGACATCGACACCCCGGACCTGGGCGTGGACACCGACATCCCGCGGCTGCGGGCCGGCGGCGTGGGGGCCCAGTTCTGGTCGCTGCTCGTCCCGCCCGGCGCGCCCGCCGGGGACGGTGCCACGCCGCGGGACCCTGACCAGGTGGTCTCCGACACCCTCGAACAGATCGACGCCGGGCTCGCCCTGGTGCGCCGCTACCCCGACGGCCTCTGCCTCGCGCTGAGCGCCGACGACATGGCGGACGCCCGCAACCGGGGCCGGATCGCCTCGTTCCTCGGCCCCGTGCCCGGCCGCGCGCTGACCGGCTCGCTGGGAGCGCTGCGGGCCTTCCACGCCCTGGGCGTACGGATCCTCGCGCCCGCCGGGGCGCCCTGGGCCGAGGAGGGCCTGACGGCCTTCGGCCACGAGGTGGTCAAGGAGGTGAACCGGCTCGCGATGCTGCTGGACCTGACGGGGTGTTCCCCGTTGGTGGCCCGTCAGCTCGCGGGAGCCTCGAAGGCCCCGGTGATCGTCTCCAACACGGGCGCGGCGGCGCTCAACCCGCACCCGGGGAACGTCACCGACGAGGTGCTGCTCGCGCTACGGGCCGCGAACGGTCTGGCGATGGTCACCTTCGACACCGCCCGGACCGGGGACTCCCTGCACGCGGTGGCGGACCACCTGGACCACGTACGGGCCCTCGCGGGCCCCCAGGGCGTCGGCCTCGGAGCCGCCTTCGGCGCCGAGGGGGGCGCCCCCCGCCCGGCCGGGCTCACCGACCCCTCCGGGTACCCCAAGCTCATCGCGGAACTGCTGGAGCGGGGCTGGACGGAGACCGACCTGGCCCTGCTCACCTGGGGCAACGCCCAGCGGGTGCTGCGCGACGCGGAGTTCACGGCCCGCGCCGCACAGCACCGCAGAACTCCCTAGCGGGACGCGGCCACCGGGGCCGGTTCCGCCGCGGCCAGGGCGCCCTTCGGCAGGACGGTGGCCTTCCACAGCCGCACGCCCGACCACACGGTCGCGTACAGCAGGATGCCGTTGCGCCCGCACAGCAGGATCGTGCCGAGCGTGGAGTTGGTCAGGATGTCCGAGCCGTACCAGACCGGGAAGATCAGCGTGGTGAGCGCGGTGGCGGCCACCAACAGCCAGGCGATCGGACGCTGGGTGGTGTGCCGGGACGTCAGGCACACCGCCGCGAGGCCGAGCAGCCAGATCATGTACTGCGGGCTGATGACGCGGCTGGTGACGGTGAACACCATGATGGCGCAGAGCGCGGCGTCGAACGGCGTCGCGGTCGACCAGCGGTTGGCCTTCACGCGCCACAGCAGGAGCAGCAGGAAGCCGATCACGGTGAGCGCGAGCGAGGCCCGCGCGATGCTGGAGACGTACGGGCCGACGTACTCGAAGGCCCCGTACTGGAAGTTGATCTTGCCGGGCCACAGGTGCACGAGCCGGGCCGCCATCAGGGCGCTGCCGCCGAGGGACTCGACCTGCACACCGCGGTCGCCCTGGTTGCCCAGGAAGCCGAGGGTGTCGCGGAAGAGCGCGGCGAAGACGGCGAGCAGCGCGACGCAGGACAGCGCGGCGGCGATGAACGCCTCGCGCGTCGACTTGCCGCGCGGGGTGCCGAGCAGGGTGAGCAGCGGCCACACCTTGACCATGGCGCCGATGCCCGCGATGACCCCGCCGAGCTTCGGGCGGTAGCGCAGGCACAGCAGCGAGGCGACGGCGAGCAGGGTGACCTGGACGTCGTAGCGGGCGAACGGGGTCGCCATCAGCATCGGCAGCGTCACGAGCCACAGCACGGCGCCGGCCATGCTGCCGTCGCCCCGCCGGGCGGCGCGCATGAGGCCGACGAGGATCACGCCGTCGCAGAGCACCGTCAGGGCGACGAAGGCCTGGAAGTAGGTGAGGAACGGCAGCAGGTCGGGCGAGAGGAAGATCGCCGCGGCTGCCGGCGGGTACTGCCACATGATGTCGTTGTGCGGCATCGTCCACGTGACGAGGACGTTGTACCAGTTGTGATAGGTCGCGGTGATCTCTACTCGTACGACGTTCGAGCTGTAGAAGTCGTTGACGAGCATCCAGAGCATCGCGGCCCGGGTGGCCAGCCAGAAGCCCGCGATGCCCAGAAGGGCGCCGCGTCCTCGCATGGCTGCTTCGAAGGATCCCCGCCGGTCACGCGTGGCGGGCGCCGCCGTCGCAGATGCGGTGGGGTTGGTCGGAGGGCTGCTGGTCGTGGTCATCGGCGCGAAGTCTACCCAGTCATTTATTCCACTTACTTGACGGCGCCCCAACAAAAGGGTTACGGAAGGCCGCCCCGGCGGCCCCCCGCGGCCCCCAACTCCCTTACGCGTGCGGGCGTCCCATCGCCCGGTACGTCCAGCCCGCCGCGCGCCACCGCTGCGGGTCCAGGGCGTTGCGCCCGTCCAGGACGAGGCGGTCGGTGACGACCCCGCCCAGGACCGCCGGGTCCAGGTCGCGGAACTCGCGCCACTCGGTGAGGTGCAGGACGACCTCCGCGCCACGGGCCGCCTCCAGCGCGGAGCCGGCGTACCCCAGGGTGGGGAAGACCCGGCGGGCGTTGTCCATGCCCTTGGGGTCGTAGACGGTGACCTGCCCGCCCTGGAGGTGGATCTGGCCGGCGACGTTCAGGGCGGGGGAGTCGCGGACGTCGTCCGAGTCCGGCTTGAAGGTGGCGCCGAGGACGGCGACCCGCTTGCCGAGGAAGGAGCCGCCGACCGCCTCGCGGGCCAGCTCCACCATGTGGCCGCGGCGGCGCATGTTGATGGAGTCGACCTCCCGCAGGAAGGTCAGCGCCTGGTCGGCGCCCAGCTCGCCGGCCCGCGCCATGAACGCCCGGATGTCCTTGGGCAGGCAGCCGCCGCCGAAGCCGATCCCGGCCCGCAGGAACTTCGAGCCGATCCGCTCGTCGTGCCCGATGGCCTCCGCCAGCTTGGCCACGTCGCCGCCCGCGGCCTCGCAGACCTCCGCCATCGCGTTGATGAAGGAGATCTTGGTGGCCAGGAAGGAGTTCGCGGCGGTCTTCACCAGCTCGGCGGTGGGGAAGTCGGTCACCACCAGCGGAGTCCCCTCCGCCAGCGGCGTCGCGTACACCTCCCGCAACACCTTCTCGGCGCGCTCGCCCTCGACGCCGATCACGATCCGGTCGGGGTGCAGGGTGTCCTGCACCGCGAAGCCCTCCCGCAGGAACTCCGGGTTCCAGGCCAGCTCCACGTCCGCGCCCGCCGGGGCCAGCTCCGCGAGCCGCGCCGCGAGCCGGGCCGCCGAGCCCACCGGCACGGTGGACTTGCCGACGACCAGCACCGGCCGGGTCAGGTGCGGGGCCAGCGAGGCGAAGGCCGCGTCGACGTACGACATGTCACAGGCGTACTCACCGTGCTTCTGCGGGGTGTTCACGCAGAGGAAGTGGACGTCGCCGAACTCCCCGGCCTCCTCGAAGGAGGTGGTGAAGCGCAACCGGCCCGTCGAGCCCGGCAGTCCGGCGACGTGCGCGGCGAGCATCTCCTCCAGTCCCGGCTCGTACATGGGGACCCGGCCCGCCGCGAGCATCTCGATCTTCTCCGGGACCACGTCCAGTCCCAGCACCTCGAAGCCCAGCTCGGCCATCGCGGCGGCGTGCGTCGCGCCGAGGTAGCCGGTGCCGATCACAGTGATCTTGAGGGGGGCCATGGGTGCTCCAGAGGTGCGGGGCCGTTTGCGGCCACCGAGCATAGTCGGGCCCCCGAGCGGGGACGTTCCCCGGCGGAGGTCCGGGCTGTCACGCAGCTCACGTGCGCGGTACATATCGCTGCCCGGTGACCGGACACTAAGATTTGGGTTACTTAACGGTAGTTAGCATCGCGCATCGCGCATCAGCGGGACGCGTCACCTTGGGGAGTGAGAGATCTTGGCGGGTTCTGCCGACTTCGACCTGTACCGCCCGGCCGAGGAGCACGACATGCTCCGCGAGTCGGTCCGCTCGCTCGCCGAGGCGAAGATCCTGCCGTTCGCGGCCGCGGTCGACGAGGAGTCCCGCTTCCCGCAGGAGGCCCTCGACGCCCTGGTCGCGAGCGACCTGCACGCCGTCCACGTGCCCGAGACCTACGGCGGCGCCGGCGCCGACGCCCTCGCCACCGTCATCGTGATCGAGGAGGTGGCCCGCGTCTGCGCCTCCTCCTCCCTCATCCCGGCCGTGAACAAGCTCGGCTCGCTCCCGGTGATCCTCTCCGGGTCCGAGGAGCTCAAGGCCAAGTACCTCGGCCCGCTGGCCAAGGGCGACGCGATGTTCTCGTACGCGCTCTCCGAGCCGGACGCGGGCTCCGACGCCGCCGGCATGAAGACCCGCGCCGTGCGCGACGGGGACTTCTGGGTCCTCAACGGCGTCAAGCGCTGGATCACCAACGCGGGCGTCTCCGACTACTACACGGTCATGGCCGTCACCGACCCGGAGAAGCGCTCCAAGGGCATCTCGGCCTTCGTCGTCGAGAAGTCGGACGAGGGCGTCTCCTTCGGCGCCCCCGAGAAGAAGCTCGGCATCAAGGGCTCCCCGACGCGCGAGGTCTACCTCGACAACGTCCGCATCCCCGCCGACCGCATGATCGGCGCCGAGGGCACCGGCTTCGCCACCGCGATGAAGACCCTCGACCACACCCGCATCACCATCGCCGCCCAGGCCCTCGGCATCGCCCAGGGCGCCCTCGACTACGCCAAGGGCTACGTCCAGGAGCGCAAGCAGTTCGGCAAGCCGATCGGCGACTTCCAGGGCGTGCAGTTCATGCTCGCGGACATGGCCATGAAGATCGAGGCCGCCCGCCAGCTGACCTACTCGGCCGCCGCCAAGTCGGAGCGCGTCGACTCCGACCTGACCTTCTTCGGCGCCGCGGCCAAGTGCTTCGCCTCCGACGTCGCCATGGAGGTCACCACGGACGCCGTCCAACTCCTCGGCGGCTACGGCTACACGCGCGACTACCCGGTCGAGCGCATGATGCGCGATGCGAAGATCACTCAGATCTACGAAGGCACGAACCAGGTCCAGCGCATCGTCATGGCCCGCAACCTGCCGTAGGCCACTGGCGGCGAGGGCCGACCGCGACCGAGATCCCCCGCACCCGCGTTGAGTGCGGGGGAATCCGCGGTCGCGGTCGCAGAGGGAGCCGGGGTGGCCCGACCCGGTCGTCCATGACGCCACCGCACGACCCGTCCCCACTCCTGCGCACCCTGCGGGAGCCGCCGCCGTCGTGCGGGACGGTGACGGTGAGTGGGGACCCGGGCCGGCCCGGGAGCCCGGGGGCGGGAGGCGGAGCCGGGCCATGCCGCCGTACCGCCCGCGGTGCGAGTGAGCCCGTCTTCGTAACGGCTTGCCGACAGGTTCGGAACAAGTCGTCGTCAACCGCGGCGGCCGGGGCACCCTCCCGGGCCCGGTCCGGTACGGGGGAACAGGGGTGCGGCGAGCGGCCCCCGCGGGCGCGGCGGATCGGGGACGCGGCTGTGACCAGCGGTGATGCCGGTACCGGCCGGGCGTTGGCCGTGGCGTGCCCCTTGTATAGGGGACAGCCGTGCGCGGCGGTGTCCGGTACGCGCAATCCGCCCGTCTCCGCGAGGGCGCCCGCCCGTAACCGGAACGTGGCCGTAGCACCCCCCGCCCGGCTCGTCCACGGCCTTGGCATGTCCCCGGATGGGCTAAATTTGAACCTTCGTACGCCCGAACCGGTTGGGGAGAAAACAATGACGGAAGCGATCCTGCTGGTCGGCGGGCAGGGGACGCGACTGCGCCCCGTGACGGTGAACACCCCCAAGCCGATGGTTCCGGCGGCCGGAGTTCCCTTCCTCGCCCACCAGATAGCCAGGGCCGCCGCCGCCGGTGTCACCCACATCGTGATGGCCACCTGCTACCTGGCCGAGGTCTTCGAGCCCTACTTCGGCGACGGCAGCGACTTCGGCATCACCCTTGAGTACGTCGTCGAGGACGAGCCCCTGGGCACCGGCGGCGCCATCCGCAACGCCGCGCAGCGGCTGACCGGCGGCCCGGACGCGCCCGTCCTCGTCTTCAACGGTGACATCCTCACCGGCCTGGACATCGCCGGCCTGGTCGAGTCCCACCAGGCGGCCGACGCCGACGTCTCCCTGCACCTGGTGCGGGTCGAAGACCCGCGCGCCTTCGGCCTGGTGCCCACCGACTCCGACGGGCGGGTGCTGGCCTTCACCGAGAAGCCGCAGACCCCCGAAGAGATCATCACGGACCAGATCAACGCCGGCTGCTACGTCTTCCGCCGCAGCGTCATCGACTCCATCCCGGCCGGCCGATCGGTTTCCGTCGAGCGCGAGACCTTCCCCGGTCTGCTCGACTCCGGCGCCAAGCTGCACGGCGTCACCGAGGACACGTACTGGCTGGACCTGGGCAAGCCCGAGTCCTTCGTGCAGGCCTCCGCCGACCTCGTGCGCGGCATCGTGGCCTCCCCGGCCGTCCCCGGCCCGCGCGGTGAGGCCCTCGTCCTCCCGGGCGCGGTGGTGGCGGAGGGCGCCAAGCTGTCGGGCGGTACGGTGGTGGGTGCCGGCGCCCGGATCGAGTCGGGCGCGGTCGTCCGGGGCTCGATCGTCCTGGACGGTGCGACCCTCGGCCCGGACTCGGTGGTGAGCGCCAGCCTCATCGGCGCCGGCGCCTCGGTGGGTTCGCGCACGGTGGTGAACGGCGCGGTCATCGGTGACGGTGCCGTCGTAGGAGCCGACAACGAACTTCGCGCAGGGGTGCGGGTGTGGTGCGAGGCCGAACTGCCCGACGCCGCCGTCCGCTTCTCCTCCGACCGCTGACCCTGTGACCAACTCCAGTGAGGCACAACCTGTGATAGGCGAGCAGCAGACTCCCCGCACGACCGACGTCGCTACCACGAAGCTCCCCGACACCTGGGCGCACACGCCGCTCACCGTCGTCATGCCCACGTACAACGAGGCGGGCAACCTGCCGGGCATGGTCGAGCTGCTCATGGGGCTGGACCAGCCGGGCCTGCGCCTGCTGATCGTCGACGACTCCTCCCCGGACGGCACCGGCAAGATCGCCGACGAGCTCGCGGAGGGCTTCCTCACCGAGGACGGCAAGCCGCGCATGTCCGTCCTGCACCGCACCGCCAAGGACGGCCTCGGCCGCGCCTACGCGGCCGGCATGGCCAAGGCCGTCGAGAACGGTGCCGAGTACGTGCTCCAGATGGACGCGGACGGCTCCCACCCGGCCGGCAAGATCGCCGAGATGCTGGGCGTCGCCCGTTCCACCGGTGCCGGTCTCGTCGTCGGCTCCCGCTACGTGCCCGGCGGCACCCTCTCCGACGCCTGGGGCGCGCACCGCAAGCTGCTCTCCCGCTGGGCGAACGCGTACGCGAGCACCATCCTGGGCACCCGCGTCCGCGACATCACGGGCGGCTTCAACCTGTGGAGCGCCGACGCGCTGAAGGCGATCGACCTCGCGTCGATCGGCAGCGCCGGCTACAGCTTCCAGGTGGAGATGAAGTTCAAGGCCCTGCGCCGCGACTTCCAGGTGATGGAGGTCCCGATCCACTTCGAGGACCGCACCGTCGGCGAGTCCAAGATGAACCTGGCCGTCCAGCTGGAGTCCATCGCCATGCCGTGGAAGCTCCGCGCCCGCGCCGGCAAGTAGCCGCCGCGCACGGACCCGTGCACATGCGAAAGGGGCACCCCCCGCGGGGGGTGCCCCTTTCGCATGTCCCGTGCGGGCCGGGCGGGTTCAGGGCCTGGTCGGCCGGTTCTCCAGGAAGCGCTTCAGCGCGCGCGAGGCGGGCCGTTCCACGAACCGGTGGATCAGCCACGAGGTCAGGACCATCCCGCCGACGAGCAGGGACACCAGCTGCCAGGGGCCGAGATCGTCCGTCAGGCGGGGCAGCAGCGTGACGCCGATCTGCTGGTGCAGCAGGTACAGCGGGTACGAGATGGCACCGGCGGTCGACAGCCACCGCCAGGTGATCCGGTCCAGCCAGCCCAGCGCCACGGCCGCCATGATCGCGTAGCAGCCCGTCACGACGGCGAGGCAGACGCTCCAGGAGAGCTTGTCGCCGGCAACGGTGTTCCAGCCGACGATGTCGACGAGGTACCGCTGCATCAGGAGCCAGGAGAAGGCCAGGAGCACCCAGGGCTCGCCGGCCCGTGGACCGTACCGGCGGATCAGGTAGAAGCAGATGCCGGAGATGAACAGCGGTGCGTAGACGGAGTCGGCGACGATGTCCAGGAGGGGCAGTCCGGAGGTCGGCCCGAGCAGGGCCGCGACGGTCCAGATCCAGCAGAAGTTGAGGACCTTGCGGTACGTCAGGCCGGACCACGCGACGATCGCGAAGATGAGGTAGAAGCGCGCCTCGGCCCACAGGGTCCAGTACGAGGGGTCGAGCGGGTCGACCCTGAGCGGGGTCTGCACCATCGTCAGATTGGTGAGGATCTGGCTCAGCGTGGGCGCGGTCGTGTCGAAGGCCTTGGCCTGCACGGTGAGGACGGCCCCGGTGAGCAGCGCGCAGAACCAGTACGCGGGCCCGAGGCGGATCACCCGGCTGCGCAGGTACGAACCCAGGGAGCGGCCCCAGGCGGACATGCAGATGACGAAGCCGCTGATCATGAAGAACAGCTCGACGCCGAGCCAGCCGTACCGGCTCGCGGTGCCCAGCCAGCCGAACGGCTGGGAGGCGTCCCCGCCCCAGAACGCGTCCCGCATGTAGTGGTGGCACACCACCATCACGGCCGCGACGATGCGCAGGCCGTCGAGCACCCACAGCCGCGGCGGCCTGGGGGCCGGCGCCGCGGACGGCGTCGCGGCATCGCGCGGCGTCGGCAGCGGTGGCCGTAGCGCGGACTGAGAGGCGTCCCGCTGTCGGTCGCCCAGGAGGGGCGGGAACGGGGGCAGGGACATCGACGCTCCAGAGCAGGCGGGCGGCGGGGACAGCGGGGCCCGTGGAAGCTCGACAGGCGTGCTGGCCGGGCGGCCGCTCCGAGAACTTCCCCGACGCATCAGAACACCACAGTCTTACGAGGAATTCACGCGCATGTCCATGCACTCCCGCGAGCGGGTGCGTTATCTCACGCCGTTCCCGACCCCGTTGAGCCGCCGACGGCCGGTTCACTGGCCCCGGACGGTGACCTTCTCGTCGTTCTGGATCTGCTTGACCAGCTGCTGCACCTTCGCCTTGTCCCAGACCAGGTTGCCGCCGCGCTGACCGGAGATGGGCATGTTCATCGACACGCCGTCGCCTCCCGTGATGCCCTTCATCGCGAAGAACATCTGGCCGAGGTCCCACAGTCCCATGTCCTTGTCGACGACCAGGGTGTCCAGGCCCGCGCCCATCACCGGATAGAGGGCGAAGGGGTTGAGGACCGTGCCCGGCGTGGCGGCCTGGCTCGCCAGCGCCGACAGGAACTTCTGCTGGTTCTTCGTCCGCTGGAGGTCCGACTCCGCGAAGGCGTACCGGGTCCGGACGAAGGCCAGCGACTGTTCGCCGTTGAGGGTCTGACGGCCCGCCTTGAAGTCGGCGCCCGACTTCTCGTCCTTGAAGCCCTGTTCGATGTCGAGCTCCACACCGCCCAACGCGTCGACAATGTTCGCGAAACCGGCGAAACCGATCTCGGCGTAGTGGTCGATGTGCAGCCCGGTGTTGAACTCGATCGTCCGCACGAGCAGTTCCGGACCGTCCTCCGCGTACGCCGCGTTGAGCTTGACCCGCCGGCCCTGCGCCGGGAACTTCTTGCCCGACTGCGAGCCGACGAAGGAGGGGATCTCCACGTCCGAGTCGCGCGGCAGCGAGATCATGGTGTTCCCGCTGGAGCACTTGGCCAGGACCATCATCGAGTCGGTGCGCTTGCCCTCGGCGGAGCCCGTGTGGAGCTTCTTCTTCTCCTCGTCGGACATGCCCTCGCGGCTGTCGGAGCCGACGATCAGGTACGTGGTGCAGTCGCCTTCCTTCGGGCGCTCGATCACCTTGGAGAGGTCCACCTCGCGGCGCACCTTGGAGTCCGCCCAGAAGTAGGTGCCGACGCCGGTGACGACGAGGACGGAGACCAGGACGATCGAGCCGACCTTGATCCGCTTGCGCCAGTCCGGAGCCGGACCGCCGCCGGGACGTCCGGGCCCGCCCGGCCCGCCGGGACGTCCGGGGCGGCCCGGTCCGGCGGGAGCGCCGCCGCCGGGACCCTGGGGCCGGCCGTAGACCTGGCCGGTGTTGTAGCCGCTGTCGTACGACGCGTCCGGGCCCTGTGCCTGCTGCGGCGGCACCCCGGGCGCGGGCCGCCTGCCGGGCGGCGGCGCCTGCGGGGGGACCGGCGGCCGGGCCGGGCGCTGCGGCGGCTGCTGCGGCTGCCGCTGGACGTGGCGCATCCGCTGCGCGCCCTCCGGCTGCGGCTGCCCGCTGCCGCGCCCGTACCCGTCATCGCGACGGCCGCGCGCGTCGCGCTCGCCGTTGCGGCCGTCCCAGTCACTCATGCGGACAAGGATGCCCGGCCGGGCGTGTCGCCCGACACCCCGGTGGTCGCTTCGTACCGTGGCTGTTGCAGAGCTGATGCCTGCGGTACCCACTTAAGGTGGGCCCATGACAGAAATACCGGCCGTGCCCGCGGGGAAGCCGATCTCGGCCTCCCGCACCACCCTGAGCCACATCATGACGGCGAACGACACGAACCTCCTGGGTACCGTGCACGGCGGCGTGATCATGAAGCTGGTGGACGACGCCGCGGGTGCGGTCGCCGGGCGCCACTCCGGCGGGCCCGCGGTCACCGCGTCGATGGACGAGATGGCCTTCCTCGCGCCGGTCCGCGTCGGTGACCTGGTGCACGTCCGGGCGCAGTGCAACTGGACCGGCCGCTCCTCGATGGAGATCGGCGTACGGGTCCTGGCGGAGCGGTGGAACGAGTCCACCCCCGCCACCCAGGTCGGCAGCGCCTACCTGGTCTTCACCGCGGTCGACTCCGACGGCAAGCCGCGCCAGGTCCCTCCGGTCCTCCCGGAGACCGAGCAGGACGAGCGCCGCTACCAGGAGGCGCAGATCCGCCGCACCCACCGCCTCGCCCGCCGCCAGGCCATCACGGAGCTGCGCGCCCGCCGCACCGCCGAGGGCCTGGCCGACTGACCGGCCCGCCCGGACCCCCGGACCCCCGGACCCCCGGACCCTGGGCGTACGGCGACGGGCGCGGGGCGCCGGGCATATCCGGGGCTTACGGCGGCCCCGTAGACTGGTCCGCCGACGTCCGGCTGCTCCGCCCGAGCGACGGCCTGCCCCTCGACCGGCCCTGCCGCGGAGAACCCCTGATGCCGACTGCCACCCAGACCACCGCCGTGCCGGTGCCCGCCCCCGCCCGGCGCGGCGCGCGGCGGCCGGCCGGGCCCGACTGGCTGTGGGCGGCGCTGCTGACCCTCGCCGTCACCGCCTTCCGGGGCGGCACCCCCCAGCTCTGGCGCGATGAGCTGGCCAGCTGGAACGCCGCCTCCCGCGACACCGGCGGGCTCCTCGCCATGCTGGGTCACGTCGACGCCGTCTCCGGCCTCTACTACCTGCTGCTGCACGGCTGGGTCTCGCTCTTCGGGGACTCCGCCGCCGTGCTCCGGCTGCCCTCCGCGCTCGCGATGGCCGGCTCCGCCGCCCTGGTGGTGCAGACCGCCCGGACCCTCTTCGACCGCCGCACCGCCGTCTTCGCCGGGCTGCTGTTCGCGCTGCTGCCCGTCGTGACCCGGTACGGCACCGAGGCCCGCTCGTACGCCTTCGTGGTGCTCGCGGTGTCGGCGGCGACCTGGCTGCTGCTGCGCGCGCTCGCACGACCGCGCCCGGCGCGCTGGGCGGCGTACGCCGTGGCCGTCGCGCTGGCCGGGCTGCTGCACATGGTGGCCCTGCTGTTCCTGCTGCCGCACCTGCTGATCGTGGCGCTGCGCTGGTGGGGGGACCGGCGCGGGCGGACCGCGCTCTCCTTCGCCGCGGCGGCCGGGGCCGGGCTGCTGGTGGTGATCCCGCTGGTGCTGCTGGGGCGCCAGCAGGTCGGCCGGCAGATCAACTGGATCAAGACCCCCCGGCTGAGGGACCTCGCGGGCCTCTGGGACAACCTGTTCGCGTCCCCGCTCGTCGCGCTCGGCATCGCCGCCGTCGCCCTGCTGCCGCTGGCCTGGAGCCGGGGCCGGCGCCCCGCCGTGGAACTGCTGCTGCTGGGCGCCGTGCCGGTCGCCGCCGTCTACGTGGTCTCGCAGGGCTCCACCTCGTACTTCATCGACCGCTACGTGCTCTTCACGGTCCCCGCCTGGACGCTGCTGGCCGCCGCCGGGCTGGCCGCGCTGAAGCCGCGCGCCGCCGGGACGGCCGCACTGGCCGGGCTGATCCTGCTCGGCGTGCCAGACCAGCGCCACCTGCGCACCGAGCAGGCCAAGGAGACCTCCGACGGCCGGGCGGCCGCGCGGGTCATCGCCCAGGGCTACCGGCCCGGCGACGGCTTCGTCCCCGTCCGCGGCGAGGACCGGGTCTACATGGTCGACTACCAGATCGAGTACTACCTGCCGGACGGCGTCCGGCCGCGCGATGTCTTCGCCGCCCGCTCCGCGCGCCAGCGCGACGACCTCTTCCCGCAGGAGTGCCCGGTCGCCGAGCAGTGCCTGGGCGACACCGCCCGGATCTGGCTCGTCACCCGGGCCACCTCCAAGCGCGACCCGTACGACCGGCTCCCCGCCGACCAGACCCGCGCGCTGAAGGCCCACTACCGGATCGCGTCGACCACCGACGTCCGCGGACTGCACGTCTCCCTGCTCGAACGCACCCGCTAGGCCGTGCGGCCCGGCCGCGGCGGCTCAGCCGCGGCACACCACCTGGTCGCCGGTGACCACGCCGAACTCGCCCTGGTAGGGGTCCTCGGCCCGCACCGGCACGACCTTCTTGAAGTCCGCCCCCGCGATCACCAGCACCGTGCGGCCCTGCCCCGTGACGGCGCGCAGCTCGCTGCCGGGCAGCGCCGTCGACACCGTCCGCGCGGAGCGGTCCCAGCGCGGGTCGTAGGCGATCACGGTGCGCCGGACCTCGCGGCTCGCGCCGGTCGCCGGGGCCTGGGTGGTGTCGAAGCCGGTGGCGCGCAGGGCCGCGTCGACCCGTCCGCCCAGCCCGTCGATCCGGGTGCCGTTCTCCACCTGGATCCGGATCTGCTTGGGCGGTACGTCGACCGGTACGGCGGCGGGCCCGTGCGCGGCGGCCCGCCCGGGCCGGGCGGGGGCCAGCGGGCGGTCCTGGCGCAGCGCCTCGAACAGCTTGGCCGCCTTCGGCTCGTCCCACTTCACCGTCGAGCCGATGCCCTTGACCGGGAAGGAGGCGTCACCGACCGGCACCGAGGCGAACTCCGACGAGGAGGGGGTGAAGTCCCGCATGGCCTGGCCCAGCGCCAGCATCTGCTCGGAGCCGAAGTCCCTGTCGGCGCGCACCGACCCGAGGAGGGTGGAGCTGACCTCCTTGAACTTCACCGGGTTCAGCAGCACCCCGCCGCCGGTGGCCTGCTTGATCAGCGCCGCGATGAACCGCTGCTGGCGCTGCATGCGGCCCAGGTCGGAGGCCCCGTCCACATGGCGCGAACGGACGTACTGCAGGGCCTGGCCGCCGGTCAGCCGGTGCGTGCCGGGCAGCAGGTCGAGGCCGGTGTAGCTGTCGCGCATGGCCTTGGCCGTGCAGATCTCGACCCCGCCCATCGCGTCGACGGTCTTCATGAAGCTGGTGAAGTCGACCTCCAGGTAGTGGTCGATCTTCACGCGGGTCATGTTCTCGACCGTGCGCACGGTCAGGTTCGGCCCGCCCTCGGCGTAGGCGGCGTTCAACTTCACCGGGTGCGCCTTGTGGGGCTTGCCGCTCACCAGGTCCTGGTGCGCGGGGACCTCGGCGTAGCTGTCGCGGGGCAGGCTGATCACGCTCGCCCGCTCCTTGTCGGCGGACAGGTGCACGAGCATGACCGTGTCGGTGCAGTGGCAGGGCGCGCCGCCGAGCCGGTACTCGCGCTTCTCCTCCGGGGTGATCTTGTCCCGGCCGTCGGTTCCGACCAGCAGGAAGTTCACCCCGTGGCCGGCCTGCGGGCGGTTCTTCATGTCCTTGAACGGGTCGACCCGTTCGATCCCGGTGTCCAGGCCCGTCATCACGGCGTGCCCGACGGCGCCGGAGCCCAGCACCACCAGCGAGAGCCCCGCCGCGATCCGCACGCCCCACCGCGGCCGGTCGTTCCGGCGCCGCCCGGTCCGGCGTCCCCCGCCGCCCCGGGCGCGCTGCTGCTGGGGCGGCGGGGAGCCGGGGGCGCGTCGGACGGGACGCTGCGGCTGGGGCACGGGGGACACCTCCGCGGGGGACAGCGGGTAAAACCGGGCGGATCCTGCGCATTCATCACATTCGTCTGAACAGTAGGCCCATACGATCAGCCTCTGTCCGTACCGCTTGTCCGCCGCGCACCCGGTTCCCCCGTACGCGGTAACGTCACACCGCTACCCGAGCGTGCAGGCCCGCATACCCGTCCCCGTGGTGTTCCCCGCGCGGGTGCCTACCAGCGGTAGGGCTTGTACACCTCCATGCAGGCCCCGCTGTCCGAGCCGTTGAGGGCGTCGGCCGTGTCCGGCAGCGCACCGGCCTCGGGCGGTGCCTGCTGCGGATAGGCGGTGCCCTCGCGCCAGTCGGCGCCCACCACCAGGGTGATCCGCGTGACCTCGGCGGACTGCTGCACCGCCGTCGCGGGGATGCCCAGGGACGCCGCCACGTTCTGCGCCTCGTCCGCCAGGTCCGGCGTCGGGTAGCGCACGACGGTGGTCTTCTCCGGGGTCAGCTCACTGTCCGCGCGGGCCCCCGTGAAGCCCTTGGAGACCAGCGCCTGCGCCACCTCGTTCGCCCGCCGGGGAGCCAGCGGCTGGCCGGCCGCCGTGCCGTTGACCACGTGGACGGTGATCCGGTCGGGGGCGGTGACCGGCGCCCTGGACGCCTCCTGGCCCGGTGTGCCGCCGGGCTGCGGGGTGGCGGCGGGGGCGGAGGCCGGCGCGGACGCCGGGGCCGAGGGGCTCGGCGGGGCCTGCGGGGCGCCGTTCTTGTCGAAGGCCACGTCCTGGCGGACCATCGCCCACAGCCGGTCCGCGTCCCCGGGGTTGACGATCAGCCGGTCCTCGTCCCGCGGGTCCTGCAGCGTCGGCATCGTCGTCATGGTGATGCGGTTGGTCGGTATGTTCTTGAGCTCCATGGCCAGGTTGTAGAGCTTCTTCACCGAGCCGATCTCCTCGGAGACCTCCAGCGCCTTGGTGCCCGCCTCGGCGAGCGCCGTGATCCTGCCGACGTCGGTGAAGGCGTTCTGGCCCTTCAGCTCGCGCATCATCGAGTTCATGTACATGTGCTGGGCCTGCGCCCGGCCCAGGTCACTGCTGAACGCGTGCCGGGTGCGCAGCCACTGGAGGGCCTGCTCGCCCTTGACCTTGGTCGTGCCGGCCGTGAGCTTGAGGCCGGAGCCGCCGTCGGAGGTGGCCAGCGGACGGTCCCAGACGTTCTCCTTGACGCAGACCGGCACGCCGCCTATCGCGTCCGCCATCTGTACGACACCGGAGAAGTCGATCATCATCCAGTGGTCGATGTAGATGTTGGTCAGCTTCTCCCAGGTGGCCAGGGTGCAGCCGGGTCCGCCGCGCGCGAGGGACTCGTTGATCATGATCCGGGCCTTCTTGAACTTCTCCCCGGTCTTGGGGTCCGTGCACTCCGGCACGTCGACCTTGGTGTCGCGCGGGATGCTCACCACGGAGGCGTTCTGCCGGTCGGCCGACACGTGCAGGAGCATCTGCACGTCGGCCAGCGGGGGATTGCCGACGGTGTCGCGGCTGCCGCCGAGCTCCACGTTCTCCGGCTTGTTCCGGCTGTCCGAACCCAGCAGCAGGATGTTCAGCGGGCGCTGGCCCTTGGCGTTGGCGTGGGTCTTCTCCACGCCGCTGTCGCCGCTGAGGCGCTGCCCGCTGCGGATGTTCCCGTCGAGGTGACGGTAGTAGAGGTAGCCGGCCGCGGAGGTTGCGAGGATCAGGAACGCCAGTACGGACGACACCCAGAACAGCACCCGCCGGCGGCGCCGCCGCACGGGTCTGCCGCCGCCGGACCCGCCGCCAGATCCGCCGCCGGACCGGGCGCCGTCCGGGCCCGACCGCGGTGGGGGCACCGCGCCGGACGTGCCCGGCCCGCCGCCGGATATGCCACCGGCGGCCCGGTCGGGCGCCCCCTCCCCCCGCACGCTGCTGTGCCTCACGCGTACCCCCCTCAGATTCAACTCATGGTCGGTGTGGTGCCGGGCCTACCGGCGACCGCCCGCCTCGCGGCGGGCGGTGGGCGAGCGGTCGCGTAACCGCAGCCCCGTCACTTGGCGCAGACCGCCTTGTCCGCTTCGACCCGCTGCAGGCCGTCGGGGGCCTGCTGCGGGGCTTCGGGTGCCCCCAGCGGTGCTCCGGGCTCCTTGAAGTCGGAGCCCAGGGTCAGTTTCATCGGGGTCTTCGGCCCCGCATCCACCGTCCCCACCTTCATGGCCGCGGCGGACAGCCCCATCATGTCCGCCAGGGCCCGTGCCATGTCGGCCTGGTTGGGGGCGAATTCCAGCTGGGTGGCGGCCAGCCGCGCGGAGGCGTTGCCGTGGTTGCTCGCCTTGTAGACGCCCTTGGAGTTCTGCAGCCAGGTCAGCGTGGCCGAGGCCGCCTGGGCCGGGCCGCCGCCGTTGTACACGTCCACCCGGACGTCTCCGGCGGGGGAGCGGTTGCCCTGGAGCAGCGCGTCCTGCTTGGCGTCGGCCGCCTCCTTCGCCGCGTGCTCCTTCTTCTCCACCTCCGTGAGCGAGACGTCGCCGCGGATCATCTCCAGCAGGGGCCCCGCCTGCGCGGAGTTGAGGACGACGGTCGCCTTCCGGTTGGACGGTTCGTTCGGATTGTCGAGCACCGGGAGCGTCGTGAAGGTGACGTTCTTCAGGTTCATGTCCTTCAGCTCGCCCGCGAGGTCGGTGAGTTTGCCGATGGACCCCAGCCCCTGGTCGACGGTCAGCGACTTGGTGGCCGCCTCCGCGAGCGAGAAGAACTTCTTCGGACTGGTCAGCGTCTCCTTGGACTTCATCTCGCGCATCATCGAACTGAGGAACTGCTGCTGCGTCTTGATCCGGTCGAGGTCGCTCTCGTTGCCGAAGGCGTGCCGGGTCCGTACGAAGGCCAGCGCCTGCTCGCCCTGCAGCCGGTGCTCGCCGGCCTTCAGGTTCAGCTTGGAATCACGGTCGTTGACGTCCTTCGCCACGCAGACGGGCACCCCGCCGACCGCCGTGCTCAGCGCCTTGACCGCGTTGAAGTCGACCATCATGAAGTTGTCGACCTCCAGCCCGGTGAGCTGCCTGACCGTCCGCATCGTGCAGCCCGGGTCGCGCCCCTCCTGGCCCAGGCTGTTGTTGAAGCGGCTGCCCTTGGTGCCGGGGATCTGCTTCACCGAGCCGTTGGTCTTCGTCGGGCAGACCGGGATGTCGGTGATCAGGTCGCGCGGGATCGACAGGGCGGTGGCGTTGCTGCGGTCCTTGGAGACGTGGAAGAGGATCGTGGTGTCGGCATGGCCGACGCTGTCGGCGTCCCCGTACCCCTGGTTGCCCTCGCCGCTGCGCTTGTCGGTGCCGATGACCAGGATGTTGATCGGCTGGTCCTTCTTGAAGCTGCCGCCCGCGCCACCGGTGTCGATGACCTTCAGGTTGCCGTTGAGGTGCTGGTAGTAGAGGTAGGACCCCAACCCGCCGCCGAGCAGCAGGAACGCCAGGGTGCCGCCGGTGACGGCCAGCCTCCTGCGCCGCCGCGCGGCCGCTCCGCCACCGCCGCCGGGCCTGCGGGGCCGGCCGGAGCGCCGGCCGCCGGGCGGGCCGTCGCCACGGCGCGGCCCCGGAACGGCGGGGGACGTCGGCGCCGGCGCCGCAGGGGCCGCAGCGGATCTGCGGGTCCTGCGGGGGGCGCCGGCGGAAGTCTGCTGCGCAGGGGAATGACCCAGTCGCAGTTCGTAGTTGCCAGTGCGGGGGTTGAGCACCCACTGGTCTGCGGGGTCGATCTCTTCCGCCCGCCCACGGCTTTGCGCATCCACGGTTGCTCGAATCCTCCGTCGGTGCCTCACGACGCGCCTCCCCCCAGGCGCGCGGTCAACGATCCGGCTGCTGGTGCATGGTCTCTTGGTTTCCTGTGCACCGGATCGCTCACCCTATCCGCCCAGGTCAGCTGCAAACCATGCCGGTGACAAAATCCACTCCCTCGATAACGGGCCAAAACCCCCATCCCGTGCGGTTGGATCTCCGCCTTGGGGATTGCTTTACCGGCACTCCGCCGTGTCCGCCGTGGTTCCCGTGAAGGTGGGGACGGGTGTGGGGGTTGAGGCGGTTCCGCTTTCCGGCCGCACAGACTTCCGGACGGCCTCCGCGAAGGAGGCGGGGGAGGCGGGGGAGGCCGGGGAGGCCGCCGCGCGGCCGGCCGCCCCCGACGGTTCGGGGGCCGGCGGGGCGACCGTCACCGGCCGGTCCAGCCGCAGCCGCTCGAACAGGCTGCCCGCGTCGGGCTCCACCAGCTCGTCCCGGTTCGGATTGGGCGGGTACGGCCGCCGGGGCACGGTCAGGAACCTGATCTGGTCGGACGGTATGTCCCGTACGCCCCTTACGAGTTCGTACAGCCCGCGCAGCGAGGCCAGCCCGGGGTCCGTGGTCACCGCCGAGGTCGCCGCGTCCAGCACCGGGTACAGCCGCGCCGGGTTGAGCAGGACGCCGTTGCTCTGCACCTTCGTGACGAGCGAGCCGAGGAACTGCTGCTGGCGCTGCATCCGTTCGGTGTCGCTGCCGTTGCCCAGGCTGTGCCGGGCCCGGACGAAGCCGAGGGCCTGCTCACCGCGCAGCAGCTGGCGGCCGGCCGGCAGCCGCAGCGCGGCCTCGGTGTCGTTCACCGGCCGGCTCAGGCAGACCTCCACCCCGCCGACCGCGTCGACCATCTTCTTGAACCCGCCGAAGTCCAGCACCATGTGGTGGTCGACGCGCACGCCGGTCAGCTTCTCGACCGTACGGATCGTGCAGGCGGCCCCGCCCCACTCGTAGGCGAAGTTGAACTGGGCGAACCGCTCCGCGGTGCGCGTGCCGTCCGGGGTGAGGCAGCTCGGCACGTCCGTCATCAGGTCCCGGGGTATCGACACCGCCGTGGCGCTCTTCCGGTCCGCAGGCAGGTGCAGCAGGATCGTCGTGTCGGAGCGCTGCGTGCCCTTGTCGCGCCCGTAGCCCGCGTTCTCCCGGCCGGCCCGCGAGTCCGACCCGATCAGCAGGATGTTCTGGGCGCCCTCCGCCAGGTGCGCCGGACGCTCGCGCTCGTAGCGGCGCAGCTCGGCCTCGGCGGAGGTGTCCGCCGTGATGTTCCCGTCGAGCTTCGAGTACAGCCACCAGCCGGTGCCCGACCCCACCAGGACGAACGCGGCGGCCCCCGCCCCGGCCCAGCGCAGCAGCCGGCGCCGGCGTCCGGCCGGAGGCCTCGGAGGGCCCCCGGCCGGGCGGCTGCCGCCCGGTGTGCCCGCGCTGTCGGTCACTGGCGTTCCGTCCCCTCGCCGTCCCGGCCACCAGCCGTACGGGTGAGTACGGCCTGGGGCCGATCCTGCCCCCGGGCGCGGGGGACGGCCCGGGGGCGGGGCCCCGTAAAGGGCCGTTCGGGTGACAGATCGCGCGGGTTCGCCGTTAGACGGTGTGGGTGACGCGCTCGCTCGCGGTCCGCTGCTCCAGTGCGTCCGGCGCGAGCCGGTCCAGGTTGCGGCACAGCACCACGGAGCCCCCGGTCGCCAGCGCCCCGTACAGGCCCACCGACAGCCCCTCCCAGCTGTCGTAGCCCAGCCCGGACAGCACCCGGGCCCCCGCGCCCCGGCCCTGCCCGGCCGCGTCCGCCCGGGCCCGCTCGACCACGTCCGCGTACGAGAGCTCCTCGCCGCCGACCACCAGCCCCGGGCCGTCGGCGTCGACGGGGACGAAGGGGGCGAAGCGGTCGCCCTGTCCCGGTACCTCCACGGCGTAGTCCGCGAACCCGGCCGGCGGCTGCGGGAACCGTCCGCCCAGCGGCCGCAGCGCGAGGGCGACCCGCTCGCCGGAGCAGGCGCGGGCCTCCTCCAGCGTGTCGGGCCCGCTCACGACGAGATCGGCCGCGGCCGGGTCGCCGCCCACCTCGGCGACCACGCCGACGGAGGCGCAGGCGAGCAGCCAGACGGCGCTCTGCCAGTGCGCGGGCAGCAGCAGCGCGAGCCGGTCGCCCGGCTCGGCGCCCAGGTCGCCCTGGAGCAGATTGGCGGTCTTGGCCACCCAATTGGCGAAGGTGGCGACGGACAATTCGACGCGCTCGCCCGTGGCGTCGTCGTAGAAGGTGACGAGGGGGCGGCCCGGATCGGCGGCGAGCGCGGATCGCAGCAGGTCGGCAGGGGTGCGGTCAGTGGCGTTCACCCGCCCCAGCGTACGCGGGCCCTTCCCTCGTACGGGGGGCGCCGGCTCGTCCGTCCAGGGGAGGGCCGGGCCCCCGGCCGTCGGACGGATCGTCAGTTCTCCGATGGCGCTTCGTGGTGGCAGTGTTCAGCATCGCTTCCATGCGTGGATTCCTTGCTTCCTCGATCGGCGTCGCGACCGCGGCCGCACTGGCCCTGCCGCTCGCGCTCCCCACTCCGGCCCTGGCCACCCCGTCCGTGGGCGCGGCCGCCCCCGTGACCCCCGCGGGGTCCACCCAGTCCCTCCCGCTCGCCCCCCTCGGCCCCTCGGGCGGCCGGATCCCCGGAGTCCCCGGCATGAGCGCGGCGCCCGCCGTGCCCGAGGCCCGGGGCCTGGCGGCCCGTGACGTGGCGTCCTTCTCGCTCGTCGGCGTGGTCTGGGACGACGCCGCCACCGCGCTGCTGGGCCGGGTCCAGGTCCGTACCCGCGCGCTCGGCACGGGCACCTGGTCCGGCTGGCAGGACGTCGAGACCCACAACAGCGAGCACGCCGCCGACCCGGACGCCGTCGAGCGCGGCACCGGCCGGGTCCGCGGCAGCACCGCCCCCCTGTGGGTCGGCGCCTCCGACGGCGTCGAGGTCCGGGTCCAGGCCGACACCGGCGGCCCGGACACCCGTGCCCCCGCCGGTCTGCCGTCGGGCCTGCGCATCGAACTCGTCGACCCGGGCGCGGCGCGGCCCGTCACGGTCGTCGACGGCAAGAACACCGCGGCCCTGCCGGGCGGCGACGACAAGGGCGACTCGGCGGTGAACCTGCCCGACATGAGCATGGAGGCCGCCGAGTCCTCCGAGGCCAACGTCCCGCACGCGCCGCTCGGCGCCCTGGAGATCACCGAGCTCGACAAGGCCGACTCCACCGCCGACGCGATCCTGGCCGCCGAGGGCAACCTCAGCGAGGCCGCCCGCCCGTACATCGGCCCGCGCCCGCGGATCGTCACCCGGCGGGGCTGGGGCGCGGACGAGAGCCTGCGCGAGCCGGGCTTCGGCTACACGAACACGGTCAAGGCGGCCTTCGTCCACCACACCGCCTCCGGCAACAACTACGCCTGCAAGGACGCCCCGGCGGTGCTGCGCAGCCTCTACCGCTACCACGTGGTCAGCGAGGGCTGGCGCGACATCGGCTACAACTTCGCCGTCGACCGCTGCGGGACGGTCTACGAGGGCCGCGCGGGCGGCGTCGCGAAGGCGGTGCTCGGCGCGCACACCATGGGCTTCAACACCGACAGCATGGGCGTCGCGGTGATCGGCTCCTTCGCCTCCACGGCCCCGCCGAAGGCGGCCGTGGACGCGGTGGCCCGCCTCACGGCCTGGAAGCTGGGCCTCTTCGGCGCGGACCCGCGGGCGAAGACCACCCTGAAGTCGGGCGGCGGCAACCTGTACAAGAAGGGCACCAACGTCAAGATGAACGTCATCTCGGGACACCGCGACGGCTTCGCCACCGAGTGCCCGGGCCGCCTGCTCTACAACGAGCTCCCCCCGACCCGCACCACCTCGGCCAGACTCCAGGGCCGCTGACCCCCAGCCCCGACCGCCCCGGGCCCGGCCACGGTCGGGCGTTCCGGCCCCGGCCCCGGCCCCCGCCGGGCATCCCGGTCCCGGTCCCGACCGCCCCGGCGGCGCCGACGGTCAGGGGCCCCGACCGTCCCGGCGGCGCCGACCGTCCCGGCGCCGACGGTCCCGGGCGCCGACCGCCCCGGACCCGGCCACGGTCGGGCGTTCCGGCCCCGGCCACGGTCGGGCCCCCCGGCTGCCCCGGCCCCGGCCGGCTGCCCCGGCCCCGCCGGGCGCCGGGGGACCGGCCCGGCTCCGGCCCCCGGGCCCTTCACCCCGGCTCCGGCCTTCCGGCGGGCTACGCTCGATGGATGGCAGGCCGCTTCGACCCCCTCAGCCGCGCCGCCGTCCGCGGCGGCCGCACCCCGGTGCCCCCGGGCCCCGGTCCCGGGCCCGGCGACCGGCCCGCCGCCGGGGCCCGCCGCAGCCACCGGCTGCCCGGCGCCCCCGTCGACCTCGGCCTCACCCTCGGCCCGCTGCGCCGGGGCCCCGCCGACCCGACCTTCCGCACCACGCCCGACGGATCCGTGTGGCGGGCCACCCGCACCCCCGAGGGCCCCGCCACCCTGCGCGTGTCCCGGGCCGCGGACGGCGCGGTCGACGCGGAGGCCTGGGGGCCCGGCGCCGACTGGGTGCTGACCGGGCTGCCCGCCCTGCTCGGCGCCGACGACGACCCCGCCGCCTTCGTCCCCCGCCACCGCCTCCTGCACGCCAGCCACCGCCGCCGCCCCGGCCTGCGCCTGACCCGCACCGGGCTGGTCCTCGAATCGCTGGTCCCGGTCGTCCTGGAACAGAAGGTCACCTCCGACGAGGCCTACCGCTCCTGGCGCCGCCTGGTCCGCCGGTACGGGGAGCCCGCGCCGGGCCCGCAGGAGCAGGAGCTGTACGTGATGCCCGACGCCCGCGCCTGGGCGCTGATCCCCTCCTGGGGCTGGCACCAGGCCGGGGTGGACGCGAAGCGGTCCTCGACCATCATCCGCGCCGCCCGCGCCGCGGCCCGGCTGGAGGAGGCCGCCGCGATGGACTTGCCGCGGGCCGCCGCCCGGCTGGAGGCCGTTCCCGGCATCGGCCCGTGGACCTCCGCCGAGACCCTCCAGCGCAGCAACGGCGCCGCCGACGCGCTCACCACCGGCGACCTCCACCTGCCCGGCATCGTCGGCTACGCCCTCACCGGAGAGCGGGACGCCGACGACGGCCGGATGCTGGAGCTGCTGGCCCCGTACGCGGGCCAGCGCCACCGCGCCGCCCGCCTGATCCTCCTCGCGGGCCGCACCCCGCCGCGCCGCGCCCCGCGCATGTACCGGAGCGACATCGCCCGGTTCTAGGCCGGCCCGGGCGGGTCGGCCCGGGCGGTTCGGCGGCGCCGCCGACGCCTAGCGCACCTCGATGAACTCCCCCGCCGGCCGCGCCGGCCGCTCGCGCGGGGGCAGCGCCGCGTGGCCCACGGCCACCGCGCCCATCGGGTCCCAGTGCTCCGGCAGCGCGAGCACCTTGCGCACCACCTCCCGGCAGAACATCGTCGAGGACACCCACGCCGAGCCGAGCCGCTCCCCGGCCAGCGCGACCAGGAAGTTCTGCACGCCCGCGCCCGTCGCGACGACGAACATCTCCCGCTCGGCGGCGTCCCGCCGCGCGTGCCCGTAGTCGTGCGCGCCGTCGGTGACCATGCACGGCACCACCAGGTACGGCGCCTCGCGCAGCACGTCCCCGCGCCGCACCCGCTTCGCGATGGACTCCTCGGACTTGCCGTCGCCGCGCAGGTCGGCGGTCCACGCGTCCCGCATCGCGTCCAGCAGCTCCCGCCGCGCGGCCGCCGACTCCAGCAGCACGAACCGCCACGGAGTGGTGTGGTGGGGCGCCGGGGCCGTCACCGCCGCCGCCACGGCCCGCCGCACCGCCCCCGGGTCGACCGGCTCGGTGGTGAAGGCCCGTACGGTACGCCGCTGGGTGACCGCCTCCCGTACGGCCTCCGAGGTGCCCAGCCGGAACATGTCGTCGGCGGCGGCCCGCACCAGGTCCCGCGCCGAGGACCCCTCGCCGCACACGTGCGCCAGCCCGCGCACGACCGCGACGGGGAGCCCCGCCGCCTTGCCCTTGACGAGGTCGCCGGCCGCGGCCAGCTCGTCGGCGGTGGCGACGACCGTCGCGCTCAGCGGGTTGCCGTGCGCGTCGGCGCCCCCGCGCAGGTCGTCGAGGACCCGCACCCCGGCCGCGCCGATCGCGACGTCGGTGAGCCCGCTGCGCCAGGGCCGGCCGAAGGTGTCGGTGACGATCACGCCGACGTCCACGGACAGCAGCTCCCGCAGGCCGGCCCGGATCCGGGCCGCCGAGGCGTCCGGGTCCTCGGGCAGCAGCAGCACCGTGCCCGGCGCGGTGTTGGACGCGTCGACGCCGGCGGCGGCCATCACCAGCCCGCGCCGGTCCTCCACGATCCGCAGCGCGCCCCGGCGCGCGACCACCCGTACGGTCTCGGCGTCTATGGCCTCCTCGCGGGTGGCGGCCGCGACGACGCGGCCCTCCGCCTTGGAGACGACCTTGGAGGTGACGAGCAGGACGTCCCCGTCCAGCAGGCCGGGCGAGGCCGCGGCGATCAGCGCCGCCAGGTCGTCGCCGGGCCGGACCTCGGGGATCCCGGCGAGGGCGCGCACCTCGTACGAGGGGACCGTCACCGGGACGCCTCGGCGAGCTCCAGCGCGGCCCGGGCCATCGCGGCGGTCGCCTCCAGGCCGGTCATCATCAGCGGCACCGCCCGGCAGGTGATGCCGGCGGCCTCCACGGGCGTGACCGCGTCCGCGTCGGCGGTGTCCACGAGCCAGCCGTCGAGCAGTCCGGTCCCGTAGTGCAGGGCGACGGCGGCCGCGGTGGCCTCGACCCCGACGGCGGCCAGCACCTTGTCGGCCATGCCGCGCACGGGCGCGCCGCCGACGATGGGGGAGAGGCCGACGACGGGCGCGGCCGCGGCCGCGACGGCTTCGCGGATGCCGGGGACGGCGAGGATGGTGCCCACCGACACGACGGGGTTGGACGGCGGGAAGAGGATGACGTCGGCGGCGGCGATGGCCTCCAGCACGCCGGGCGCGGGCTTGGCCTGCTCGGCGCCGACGGGGACGACGGCCTCGGCGTCCACCGCCGCGCGCATCCGCACCCAGTACTCCTGGAAGTGGACGACGCGCCGTTCGCCGGACTCGGGGTCGGTGATCGCGACGTGCGTCTCGACCCGGTCGTCGGACATGGGCAGGAGACGCACGCCGGGCTTCCAGCGGTCGCACAGGGCTTCGGTGACGGCGCTGAGCGGGTAGCCCGCGCCGAGCATCTGCGTACGGACGATGTGGGTGGCGAAGTCGCGGTCGCCGAGGCCGAACCAGGTGGGTCCGACCCCGTAGGCCGCGAGCTCCTCCTTGACGGTGAAGGACTCGTCGGTGCGGCCCCAGCCCTGGTCCTCGTTGATGCCACCGCCGAGGGTGTACATCACCGTGTCCAGATCGGGGCACACCTTCAGCCCGAACAGGTGAATGTCGTCACCGGTGTTGCCGATGACCGTGATGTCCGCGTCGGGGACCGCGGACATGAGTCCGCGCAGGAAACGGGCGCCGCCGATACCGCCGGCCAGAACAACAATGCGCATGGACCGCAGTGTGTCAGGCCGGTACGCGTTCCCCGCGGGCCGGGGAGCAGCTGTGCATGGGCATCTCGGTCAGACCGGGGAAGTACACGTGCAGGCTGACGGCGCCCTCCAGGCCGTCGTTGACGACCTCGTGGGCGTAGCCGGGGGCGAAGACCCGCTGCGAGCCGGGGCCGAGGGCGAGGGGGCCGCGGGCGCTGTGCTCGGTGAGGCCGCCCTCCAGCACGGTCAGCACGCCGGAGGAGGCGCCGTGGCCGTGCCGGCCGCTGCCCTGCCCGGGGACCCAGCTGAGCAGCCAGACCTCGTAGCCGGGGCCGGTGCGCAGGCGGTGGTACCAGCGGGTGGTGGCGTCGTACTGGACGAGGTGCTCCCAGCTCGCGCGGTCCTCGGCGATGGAGCGGGCGAGCCCGGCGAACTCGGCGACGGTGACCGGGTGTTCGCGGGCGGGCTGCAGGAGGTGCTGGACGGCGAGGATGTCGCCGGCGATCTGGAGGTCGCTCTCGACGGCGGCGGAGGCCGGGGTGGCGGCGTCGGCGGCGGGAGCGGTGGTGGGTGCGGCGGAGGCGCTGTTCATCGTGGGGGTGTCCTCGACGGATGTCAGTCGTGCGGGGCGGTTGCCGTGGGGGAGTGGCCGGTGCTCACGGGAGCCGGAGGCTCCTGGGGCATCAACAGCTACAACAGCAACAGCGAACCTGGGCAGCGCGCAGGAACCCACGAATGGGGGTCCGGGTGGCGGCTGCGGGCGCTGACATGCGTACAAGGAGAACGGGGAAAGGGGCGGACTGTCAACCCAATGTCTGATTTGGGGGAAAAGTTTCACCTCATCCGGTTACCGTGCCCGGAGAAAGGTTTGTGCAGTCCGTACCAGGGCATGTGCCGCTCAGTCCCGCCTGAACCGTTCTCAAACCAGCCGCGCCCACTCGTGACCGGAATGTGATCCGCGCCGCATCTTCGGCCGGACCGCAACCCCGCCCCCGGGCGGCGCGTGGCTAACAAGAGGAAGGATCATGTCGGGGTGCCGGTGGCATGTGTCACGATTTTTGGCGATATGAACACTTTCTGCATACGCTTGGTTCCGCAGAGTGAATAAGGCGCCCAATAGCAGATCTCGGCTTGACTGCGCCGGAGCCACACACTTGTAATTTCACTCGTGTCGTTACCCGGTGGCCGGGTAACGGCAACACCACGGGGACGCACAACAGAGCGAGGGGCGCACATGACCGAGCTGTTTCAGGAACTGCTGGTCGAGGAGGCGGACGAGGAGCTCGGATGGCAGGAGCGCGCACTGTGCGCCCAGACCGACCCCGAATCCTTCTTTCCCGAGAAGGGCGGCTCCACCCGCGAGGCCAAGAAGGTCTGCCTGGCCTGTGAAGTCCGCTCCGAATGCCTTGAGTACGCCCTCGCCAACGACGAGCGATTCGGCATCTGGGGCGGTCTGTCCGAGCGCGAGCGCCGCCGGCTGAAAAAGGCAGCGGTCTGAACCGGCCGCGGCGCACCCGCCCGGACACCTATCCGACCACCCACCACATACCGACGGCACGGCCCGCGCCGAGCGACCCACGAGTGACCACAGAGCAAACGGTCCGCCTCCCGCACCTTCCCCGCAGGAGGCGGACCGTCGCGTTCACGGCCTTCCCCGGCAGAAGCGGACGGCCGCGTTCAAGGCCTTCCGCACAGGAGGCGGACCCGCCCCCCGCCAGCCGTTAGGGTGGGGCGCTGTCCAGCAGCCTCCGAGGGCACAACACCCCCGGATCCCCGGCCGGAGGGCCCGTACCGCGATGTCCCTGCACAGCAACTCGACGGCCTCCCACCAGGCGGCCGCCACCCCCGAGTTCCCCCGGCACGTCGTCACCGCGGTCCTCGTCGCCCACGACGGAGCCCGCTGGCTGCCCCAGACCCTCGCCGGTCTCCTCGCCCAGGAACGCCCCGCGCAGCACCACGTCGCCGCCGACACCGGCAGCGCCGACGACTCCGCGCGGCTGCTCACCGAGGCCTTCGGCGACGACCGGGTCCTGCACCTCGCCCGCCGCACCGGCTTCGGCGCCGCCGTCGGCGAGGCCGTCCGCTCCGCGGGCGTCCTGACCCCCGAGGACCTCCCGTACCTCAAGCGCCCCAGCGGCTGGGACCCCGTCAGCCGCACCTGGCGCGACGACGCCTACGACCTCCCCGAACTCCCGCACGGCGAACCCGTCCAGTGGCTCTGGCTCCTGCACGACGACAGCGCCCCGGAACCCGACGCCCTGGCCGAACTGCTGCGCGTCGCCGACGAGAACCCCGACGCCGCCGTCATCGGCCCCAAGCTGCGCGGCTGGTACGACCGCAAGCAGCTCCTCGAAGCCGGCGTCACCATCGCCCGCAGCGGCCGCCGCTGGACCGGCCTGGACCGCCGCGAACAGGACCAGGGACAGCACGACCAGGTCCGCGCAGTCCTGTCCGTCTCCACCGCCGGCATGCTGGTGCGCCGCGACGTCTACGAGGCCCTCGGCGGATTCGACCGCCGCCTGCCCCTCATGCGCGACGACGTCGACCTCTGCTGGCGCGCCCACAGCGCCGGCCACACCGTCCTCGTCGCCCCCGACGCCGTCCTGCGCCACGCCGAGGCCGCCGCCCGCGAACGCCGCACCGTCGACTGCGCCGGCCGTTCCGCCGTCGACCCCCACCGCGTCGACAAGGCCGGCGCCGTCTACACCGTCCTCGCCAACTCCTCCGGCCGGGCCCTGCCCTACGTCCTGCTCCGGCTCGTCGTCGGCACCCTCCTGCGCACCCTCGGCTACCTCATCGGCAAGGCCCCCGGGCAGGCCGTCGACGAGTTCGCCGGCCTCCTCGCGACCCTGCTGCGCCCCGGCCGCGTCCTCGCCGCCCGCCGGGCCCGGCGCCGGCCCGCCGTCCCCGCCGCCGACCTGCGCCCCCTCTTCCCGCCGCCCGGCGCCACCCTGCGCGCCAACGCCGAACAGCTCGCCGGGTACTTCGGCTCCGACCGGACCGCCGAGAGCGCCCCCGCCGGCCGCCACGGCGGAGCGGTCGAATCCGGCCCCGGCGGCGACGACGCCGACTACCTGGAGATCGAACAGTTCGGCCGGCTCAAGCGGATCGCCCGCAAGCCCGCCCCCGTTCTCTTCGCCCTGCTCCTGCTGGTCTCCCTCGCCGCCTGCCGCGCCCTGCTGGCCGGCGGCACCCTCATGGGCGGCGCCCTGCTCTCCGCCCCGGCCGGCGCCCTCGACCTGTGGCACGGCTACACCGGCGACTGGCAGCCCGTCGGCACCGGCACCACCGCCGGCGCACCGCCCTACCTCGCCGTCCTGGCCGCCCTCGCCGTCCCCTTCCTCGGCTCCACCCAGGCCGCCCTGACCCTGCTCCTCGTCTGCTCCGTCCCGCTCGCCGGACTCGCCGCCTACTTCGCCTCCCGGCCGCTGGTCGAATCCCGGCTGCTGCGCGCCTGGGCCGCCGTCGCCTACGCCTTCCTGCCCGCCGTCACCGGCGCGCTGGCCGGCGGCCGCCTCGGCACCGCCGTCCTCGCCGTGTTCCTGCCGCTGCTGGCCCGCTCCGCCGTCGCCGCGTTCGGCTTCGCCGACGGCGAGAGCACCGGATCCTGGCGCGCCGCGTGGACGTACGCCCTCCTGCTGACCCTGACGACCGCCTTCACCCCCGTCGTGTGGCCGCTCGCCGCCGTCCTCGGAGCCGGCGCGCTCCTCGCGCGCCGCGCGCACTGGAAGACGTACGCCCCCCGGCTGCTCGCCGGCCTCGCCGTCCCCCTGACCGTCCTCGCGCCCTGGTCCCTGGGCCTGCTGACGCACCCCTCCCGTTTCCTGCGCGAGGCCGGACTTCCCTACGGCAGCGGTTCCGCCACCCCCCTCGGCCTGCTCGGCGCCAACCCCGGCGGTCCCGGCACCGCCGCCGCGGTCCTGCTCGCCGGCACCGTCCTCGCCGCCCTCGCCGCCCTGCTGCGGGCCGACCGGCGGTTCGCCGTCGCCGTCGCCTGGGCCACCGCCCTGACCGCCCTGCTCCTGGCCGTCCTGCTCAACCACGACGGCTGGGCCGGACCCGCCACCCTCGTCTACGGATTGGCCCTGCTCGCCGCCGCCGTGCTCGGGGCGGACGGTGCCAGGGAACGCGTCGCCGCCCGCAGCTTCGGCTGGCGCCAGCCGCTGGCCGCCCTCGTCGCCCTCGCCGCCGCCGCCGGTCCGCTGCTCCTGGCCGCCGCCTGGGCGGCGGCCGGGGCCGACGGGCCGATCCAGCGGCGCGACCCCGTCCAGGTCCCCGCGTTCGTCGCCGCCCAGTCCGACGACAGCAACCGCACCCGCACCCTGGTCCTGGGCGGCGGCTCGCCCGACACCGTCTCCTACACCCTGGTCCGCGGCTCCGGCGTCCGCCTCGGGGACGGCGAACTCCTGACCGAGGCCGGTTCCGAACCCCGCCTCGCCAAGGCCGTCTCCAGCCTCGTCTCCGGCTCCGGCGCCGACCAGTCGGAACAGCTCGGCGCCTTCGCCGTCCGCTACGTGATGATCCCGCCCGGCGGCTCCCCCGCCATGCGCCAGATCCTCGACGGCACCCCCGGCCTGCGCCAGCGCCACCAGGACGACGGCACCGCCATCTGGGAGGTCCAGCGGCTGCCCGCCCGCGTCGCCATCGTCCCGGGCAGGCAGGGCCAGGCCCCCATCGCCGTCGACGCCGGGCCCGTCACGGCCCACGCGAAGATCCCGGCCGGCGAGGAGGGCCGCACCCTGCGCGTCGCCGACCGCGCCGACCCCGGCTGGCGCGCCACCCTCGACGGCAAGCCGCTCACCGCCAAGACCGTCGACGGCTGGGCCCAGGGCTTCGCCCTCCCCAAGGAGGGCGGCCGCCTCGACCTCGTCCACGCCGACTCGCTGCCCCGCGATGCCTGGCACTGGGCGCAGGGCCTGCTCGCCCTGGTGCTGCTGGTGATGGCCCTGCCCGGCCGCCGGGCCCGCCTCGACGACGACCTCCCCGAGGAGGAGGCCCCCGCCGCCCCCGCCGCGGCCGGGACCGGACAGGGCCGCCGCGCCCGCCGCCTCGCCGCCCCCGCCGGCCCCGCGCCCGCGCCCGAGCCCGCCGAGGCCGTCCTCGACCCGTACGCGCAGATCCCCGCGCAGCAGGTGTACGGGGAGGAGTCCTACGCCTACCAGGAGCCCTACGCCGCCCACGGCCAGGAACAGCACCGGCCCCACCCGGACGCCCACCAGGGCCGGTACGCCCAGCCCTACCCGGCCGCCGCCCCGTACCTCCCGGACCCGCAACAGCAGCCGTACGACCCCCAGCAGCCGTACGAACCGCAGCAGCCCGGCTTCCCCGGCCAACAGCAGCAGCCCCACCCGTACGAGTACGACCCGCGGTACGACACCTACGGACAGCACGACCCGCGTCCGGACGGGAGCCCCCAGCAGTGAAGCAGCGCGCCCCCCTGACGCTCGCGGCCGTGACGGCGGCGCTCGCCGCGGTCTGCGGCCTGGCCTTCCTCACCGCCCCCGCCGCGACCCCGGCCGGCGGCGGCCCGGCCGCCGCCCGGATGCCGGTGGAACGCTCCGTGCTGGTGTGCCCCTCGCCCAGCGCCTCCGACATCGCCGAGACCACGTACACCTCCCTCACCCCCGGCAAGGCCACGGGCAAGGGCACGGCCCGGCTGCTCACCAAGGACGGCAAGGCGGTCCTGGAGCCCAAGCAGCCCGGCAAGCCCGTCGGGGCCACCGCCTCCGGCGCCGAGGCGCCCGCGCTCACGGGCGCCGCCGACGGGGTCCTCGCCCCCGGCTGGAGCGCGCAGCAGACCACCAAGGTGGCCGTCGGCCAGGCCCGCGGGCTGCTCGGCGTGGCCTGCACCGCCCCCGGCACCGACTTCTGGTTCCCGGGCGTCAGCACCGCCAAGGGCCGCCAGGACTACCTCCACCTCACCAACCCCGACGACAGCGTCGCCGAGGTCGACATCAAGCTGTACGGCCCGGACGGACTGGTCAAGGGCAAGCCGGGCACCGCCGACGCCGTCATCGCGGTCGACCCCCGCTCCACCACCAAGGTGCTGCTGTCCTCCCTGGCACCCGACGCCCAGCTCGCCGACGTCACCGCGCACGTGACCACCGGCTCGGGCCGGGTCGGGGCCTCCGCCCAGATCGGCGAGGACGGCGTCGGCGCCGACTGGCTGCCCGCGTCCACCGGCCCGGCCGGCTCGCTCGTCCTGCCCGGCATCCCCGCCGACGCCACCTCCGTCCGGCTGGTCGCCTTCGCCCCCGGCGAGGACGACGCCGACCTCCGCCTGAAGCTCGCCGGCCCCACCGGCTCCATCAGCCCGGCCGGCAACGACCAGCTCCACCTCAAGGCCGGCATGACGGCGGGCGCGGACCTGGGGAACCTCACCCGCGGCGAGGCCGGCTCCCTCCTGCTGACGCCCGCCGACCCGAAGAAGGCCGTCCCGGTGGTCGCCGCCCTGCGCGTGGTCCGCGGTACCGGCGCCAAGCAGGAACTCGGCTTCGTCCCGGCGAGCGCCCCCGTCGGGGCGCGGGCCACCCTCAGCGACAACCGCACCGACGACAAGGCCACCGTCCTCGCGCTGACCGCCACGGGCGCCGACGCCAAGGTCCGCGTCACCGCCTCGGCGGGCACCGAGGGCGGCGAGGCCACCGTCAAGGAGGTCACCGTCAAGGCGGGCACCACCCTCGCGGTGAACCCCGCGCCGGCCCCCACGGGCGGCAAGGGCGCCTACGCCCTGACCCTGGAGACCCTCTCCGGCGGCCCCGTCCACGCGGCCCGCACCCTGACGCTCCCGCACGAGGGCATCCCGATGTTCACCGTCCAGACCTTCGCCGACGACCGCTCGGCGGTCTCCGTCCCCAAGGCCGTCCAGGACCCCTCGATCCTGATCCGCTGACCGGCCGGCCCCGGTACGGACGTCAGTCCTGCCCGTACCGGGGGTCCACGGTCTCCGGCGACAGCCCCAGCAGCTCCGCCACCTGCTCGACCACGATCTCGTGCACCAGCAGCGCCCGCTCGTCGCGCGTCTTCGCCCGGATCTCCACCGGCCGCCGGAAGACCACCACCCGGGCCGGGCGCCCGTCGCGGGCCTCGACCAGCCCGCCCAGCGGGACCGCCTCGTCGTTCCAGCCGCCGTCCGCGCCGCCCGGCGGCCCCGGCACGTCCGCGACCACGAACTCCACCTCGGCGAGCTGCGCCGCCCAGCGCCGCTCCAGCCGCTCCACCGAATCCCGCACCAGGTCCCCGAACAGCTCCGCACGGCTCGCGGACAGCGGCACCTGCGGCGGCGCCAGCGGCCCCCGCATCCCCCGGCCGTGCCGGTCGCGCCGCCGCGGCCGCGGCTCGTGCGGGGGCGGGGTGTCGGCGGGAGGCGCGGGCCGGGGAGGAAGGGAACTGTCCGTCACCCCCGCAGGGTAGCCCTCACCCGACCGGCGGGAAGGGCCCCGATCCGGTCACGAGCTGGTGTCGCGGCGGTGTCACATCCCCAACGATCCGGCCCCCGCCGGGCCCCCGGAGCGCCCGCGCGGCCCCCGCGGCGGCCCCCGCCGGAGGCGACACGGGGGGCCGGCCGGGGGGTGAGTCGTCGCGGCCCGGTCAAGAGTGCGGTACCGTCCAACGTCGTGAGCCTTGTACGTCGCTGTTCGCGCACCGCGTGCGGCCGCCCTGCCGTCGCCACACTGACGTACGTCTACGCCGACTCGACCGCAGTTCTCGGCCCGCTCGCCACCTACGCCGAACCCCACTGCTACGACCTGTGCGCCGAGCACTCGGAGCGCCTGACCGCCCCGCGCGGCTGGGACGTCGTACGCCTGTCCGACGGGTCCGGCCCGTCCCGCCCGAGCGGGGACGACCTCGAAGCCCTCGCCAACGCGGTGCGCGAGGCGGCCCGTCCGCCGGAGCGCGCGGCCGAGGCCGGCGGCGCGGGCCCCGGCCCCCAGGTCACCGGCGAGACCCGCCGCGGACACCTGCGCGTCCTGCGCTCGCCGGACTCCTGACACCCGGATCGTCTGAAGGGCCACTCTGCGCACAGGGTAGGTTTGCCCCACCGCACAGAACCTTCAGGAGGGCAGGCAGTGGCCGCAGATCTTTCGAACATCGTCAAGGCATACGACGTGCGGGGCGTCGTACCGGACGAGTGGGACGAGCCCCTGGCCGAACTGTTCGGTGCTGCGTTCGTCGAGGTCACCGGCGCCACGGCGATCGTCATCGGCCACGACATGCGCCCCTCCTCGCCCGGCCTGTCCGCCGCCTTCGCCCGCGGCGCCACCGCCCGCGGCGTGGACGTCACCCTGATCGGGCTGTGCTCCACCGACCAGCTGTACTACGCCTCGGGCAAGCTGGACCTGCCCGGCGCCATGTTCACGGCCTCCCACAACCCGGCCCAGTACAACGGCATCAAGCTCTGCCGCGCCGGCGCCGCACCCGTGGGCCAGGACACCGGCCTCGCCACCATCCGCGAGCTCGCCGAGAAGTGGACCGACGAGGGCGCCCCGGCGATCCCCGCCGGCACCACCGCGGGCACCGTCACCGAGCTGGACAGCCTCCCGGGCTACGCCGAGCACCTCAAGGGCCTGGTCGACCTCACCTCGATCCGCCCCCTCAAGGTCGTCGTCGACGCGGGCAACGGCATGGGCGGCCACACCGTCCCCACCGTCTTCGAGGGCCTCCCGCTGGACCTCGTCCCCATGTACTTCGAACTGGACGGGACCTTCCCCAACCACGAGGCCAACCCCCTCGACCCGAAGAACATCGTCGACCTCCAGGCCCGTGTGATCGCCGAGGGCGCCGACCTCGGCCTCGCCTTCGACGGCGACGCCGACCGCTGCTTCGTCGTCGACGAGCGCGGCGAGGGCGTCTCCCCGTCCGCGATCACCGCCCTGGTCGCGGCCCGCGAACTGGCCCGCAACGGCGGCGCGGGCACGGTCATCCACAACCTGATCACCTCGTGGTCCGTCCCGGAGGTCGTCCGCGAGAACGGCGGCACCCCGGTCCGCACCCGCGTCGGCCACTCCTTCATCAAGGCGGAGATGGCCTCCTCCGGCGCCATCTTCGGCGGCGAGCACTCGGCGCACTACTACTTCAAGGACTTCTGGAACGCGGACACCGGCATGCTCGCCGCGCTCCACGTCCTCGCGGCGCTCGGCGGCCAGGAGGGCACCCTCTCCGCGCTCGTCGCCGAGTACGACCGCTACCGCGGCTCCGGGGAGATCAACTCCACCGTCGCCGACCAGGCCGGCCGCACGGCCGCCGTCAAGGCCGCCTACGCGGACCTGGAGGGCGTCACCTTCGACGAGCTGGACGGCCTCACCGTCTCCGCCGCCGACTGGTGGTTCAACCTCCGCCCCTCGAACACCGAGCCGCTCCTGCGCCTCAACGTCGAGGCCCGCGACGAGGTCATGCTGGCCAAGGTCCGCGACGAGGTCCTCGCGCTCGTCCGCGCCTGACCCACCCCGCCCGCCGGACGCCACCGCCACCGCGGGCGGCGTCCGCGGCGCGGGATCCGGGTGCGGGCCCCCGGCCCGCACCCGCCCGTGCCGCCGGCCCGGCCGCCGCCCACCCCGGGCGGCGGCCCGGCCCGGTGGCCGGCCCCGCCTCCGAGCCGCACCGACGGGCGCCTCGGCGGTACGCTGACCACGCCCCATCCGCGCCAAGCGATCCGCACCCCCGAAGGGAACCGCCCCATGCCGCTCGAAGCCGGCCTGCTGGAGATCCTCGCCTGCCCCGCCTGCCACGCTCCCCTCCAGGACAACTCGGCGGACGAGACGGCACCCGAGCTGATCTGCACCGGCCAGGACTGCGGCCTCGCGTACCCGGTCCGCGACGGCATCCCGGTCCTCCTCGTCGACGAGGCCCGCCGCCCCGCGTAACACCGCCCGCCCCGCGAACCCCGCCCGACCAGCGCAGCGCAGCCGCAGACCGCAGACGCCGTCAACTCCGCCGGAGGCCGCCATGCTCGACGAGCCGCTCCTCGACGCACCGGACGATCTCGCCCGGGCCGACCGCCGCGGCCTGCTCCGCGGCGCCGCCGAAGCCGGGGCGCGGGTGCGCACCGCCGCCCGGCACGCGACCGAGGCGGGCCTCGCCGACCTGCGCCCCGACGGCCGGCCCCGGGCCGTGCTGATCGCCGGGCCCGGCACCGCCGCCACCGGCGTCGCCGACCTCCTCGGCGCCCTCGCCGGAGCCAGCGCCCCCGTGATCCGCCTGCACCCCACCGGCGTCGCGCACGCCCCCGGCGCCCTGCGATGGGCGCTCCCCGGCTGGGCGGGCCCGGTCGACCTGCTGCTCATCGTCACCACCGACGGCACCGAACCCGGCCTCGCCGTCCTCGCCGAGCAGGCCTACCGGCGCGGCTGCACCGTCGTCGCCGTCGCCCCCGAACGCTCGCCGCTGAGCGAGGCGGTGGACGGCGCGCACGGGGTCCTCGTACCGATGGCCAAGGCCCCGTACCAGGAGTACGACGAGTCCGCCGCGGCCGGCCCCGGCGCCCTGTGGGCGCTGCTGACCCCGCTGCTGGTCCTGCTGGACAAGCTCGGGCTGGTGGCCGCCGCCCCCGGCACCCTCCAGCTCGTCGCCGACCGCCTCGACCGCACCGCCGAGCGCTGCGGCCCGGCCATCGTCACCTACTCCAACCCGGCCAAGACCCTCGCCTCCGAGCTGGCCGACTCCCTGCCGCTCATCTGGAGCGAGGGCCCCGCCGCGGGCCCCGCCGGGCGCCGCTTCGCCGCCACCCTCGCCGAACTCGCCGGCCGTCCCGCGCTCGCCGGCGACCTCCCCGAGGCGCTGCCCGCCCACGGCGTGCTGCTCGCCGGGGCCTTCGCGGCCGGAGCCGACCCCGACGACTTCTTCCGCGACCGCGTCGAGGAGCCCCAGGCCCTGCGCGCCCGGGTCGTCCTGCTGCGCGACCGGCCCACCGGCGGACTCTCCGCCGCACCCGCCGCCCGCGAGCTCGCCCTCAGCCACGACACGGCCATCAGCGAGCTCGAACCGGAGGAGGGCACCGAGCTGGAACAGCTCGCCGAACTCCTCGCCGTCACCGACTTCGCCACCGCTTACCTGGCGCTGGCCTCCAGGGGACACAGCTGAGGCGCACACCCGCGCCCGCCCCGAAGATCCACAGATCCAGGAAGAACGACGGAAGACCACGATGGACCGCCTGACGAACACGATCCGCCCCTACGCCTGGGGATCCACCACCCTCATCCCGGCCCTGCTCGGCGCCGAGCCCACCGGTGAACCCCAGGCCGAGATGTGGATGGGCGCCCACCCCGGCGCCCCCTCCCGCCTCGACCGCGGCGCGGGCGAGACCACTCTGGCGGCCGTCATCGCCGCGGACCCCGAGGGCCAGCTCGGCTCCGCCGCCGTCGCCAAGTTCGGCCCCCGCCTGCCGTTCCTCCTCAAGCTCCTCGCCGCCGGCGCCCCGCTCTCCCTCCAGGTCCACCCCGACCTGGCCCAGGCGAAGGAGGGCTTCGAGGACGAGGAGCGCCGCGGCGTCCCGATCGAGGCGGGCCACCGCAACTACAAGGACGCCAACCACAAGCCCGAGCTGATCTGCGCCCTCACCCCCTTCGACGGCCTGTGCGGCTTCCGCCCGCCGCTGGAGGCCGCAGAGTTGCTCGAAGGCCTCGGCGTCGACTCCCTCAAGCCGTACGCCGACCTGCTGCGCGCCCACCCCGTCGAGGCGGCCCTGCGCGAGGTCCTCACCGCCGTCCTCACCGCCGACCGCGCCGAGATGACCCGTACGGTCAGCGAGGCCGCGGCCGCCGCCGAACGCCTCGGCGGCCGGTACGCGCCCTACGCCACGCTCGTCCACGACTACCCGGGCGACCCGGGCGTGATCGCGGCCATGCTGCTCAACCACGTGCGACTCCAGCCCGGCGAAGCCATGTTCCTCGGCGCCGGCATCCCGCACGCCTACCTCGACGGCCTCGGCGTCGAGCTCATGGCCAACTCCGACAACGTGCTGCGCTGCGGGCTCACCCCCAAGCACGTGGACGTCCCCGAGCTGCTGAAGGTCGTCCTCTTCGAGCCCAGCGCCCCGGGCGTCCTGCGCCCCGAGGCCGACGGCGAGGAGGTCTACGAGACCCCCATCGACGAGTTCCGGCTGTCCCGCTTCGTCCTCGCCCCCGGCGGCGCCCCCCAGGTCCTCGCGGACGGCGCCCCGCAGATCCTGCTCTGCACCGCCGGCACCCCCGTGGCGGGCGAACTGGCCCTGGCCCCGGGGGAGTCCGTCTTCGTACCGGCGGGCGAAAAGGTCGAACTGTCCGGTTCCGGTACCGTCTTCCGCGCCACTGTGGTGGTCTGACGTACCGTCGGCCCCACAGTCGGCTGCAACAATGTGCGGCCGGAGTCAGTGGCTAGGAAGGGACAACGGCACCCATGAGCGCGTCGGGCGGTACCAAGGCGATCGTGGCGGCACTCGCCGCCAACCTCGCCATCGCTGTAGCCAAGTTCGTGGCATTCCTCTTCAGCGGATCCTCGTCGATGCTCGCCGAAAGCGTCCACTCGGTGGCCGACTCCGGCAACCAGGGCCTGCTGCTCCTCGGCGGGAAGAAGGCCCAGCGCGAGGCGACCCCGCAGCACCCCTTCGGATACGGGCGGGAACGCTACATCTACGCCTTCCTCGTCTCCATCGTGCTCTTCACCGTCGGCGGCATGTTCGCCATCTACGAGGGCTACGAGAAGATCCACGACCCGCACGCCATCGAGGCCTGGTACTGGCCCGTCGGCGTCCTCGTCTTCGCGATCGTCGCCGAGGGCTTCTCCTTCCGCACCGCGATCAAGGAGTCCAACGAGACCCGCGGCAACCAGACCTGGCGCCAGTTCATCAAGCGCGCCAAGGCCCCCGAACTGCCCGTGGTCCTCCTGGAGGACGCCGGCGCGCTCATCGGCCTCGTCCTCGCCCTCGCGGGCGTCGGCCTCGCCCTGCTCACCGGCGACGGCGTCTGGGACGGCATCGGCACCCTCTGCATCGGCATCCTGCTCATCGTCATCGCGATCGTGCTGGCCCTGGAGACCAAGTCGCTGCTCCTCGGCGAGGCCGCCGGCACCGAAGAGGTCGAGAAGATCAAGGCCGCCGTCGTCGACGGGGACACCGTCACCCGGGTCATCCACATGCGGACCCTGCACCTGGGCCCCGAGGAACTCCTCGTCGCCGCCAAGATCGCCGTCCAGCACGACGACACCGCGACCGAGGTGGCCAACGCCATCAACGCCGCCGAGGCCCGCATCCGCGCGGCCGTCCCGATCGCCCGCGTGATCTACCTGGAGCCGGACATCTACCACCCCGAGGCGGCGGGAAACGCCGGGGCGAACTGACCCGCCGCGCCCCCACGGACGCACGAAGGCCCCCGCGGCGCGCTGCCGCGGGGGCCTTCGTACGTCCGTGGAAAGCTTTACGAGGACACGTCCGCGCGCCCGCCGGGCGCCACCGGCGCCTCCCCGCCCCCGGGAGCGGGCACCGCGGCCGCCGACGGCGCCTGTGCCTCCCCGTCCGCGGGAGCCGGCACCGCGGCCGCCGGCGCAGCCGCCGTCGCGGCCTCCACCTGAGCCCGCCCGCGCGCCCGGCGGGCCACACCCGCCAGCGCGACGCCGATCAGCATGACCAGCCCGCCCGCCAGCTGACCCCACACGGCGAGCTTCGCCATCGGGTACGACACGACCTTCGCGGTGATCTTGCCCACCGGGACCGGCCCGTTGTTCGGGTACTGGGAGCCGTCCGAGTTCATCCGGTCGTCGGCCATCAGGAAGACGTACCCCTTGGGCACCGTCATGTCGAAGGCCACGCCGGACGGGTGCTTCCAGTCCTCCAGGTACGGCTCGTCCAGCGGCGCACCGTTGAGCACCAGCCGGTACTGGCCCGCGACCTTGCTGCTGGGCTTGTACCGGATGCGGTCCCCGCCGACTGCGACGACCCGGTTCATCTGGGTCTTCTGCAGGGACCACGGCACGGAGGCGAGCACGACGTCGCCCCGCCGCAGCCCGCCCTTGGCGACCGGTTCCAGGTAGATGCTGTCCCCGTTGGTATACGTCGGCCTCATGGTCCAGCCGGCCTGCCTGCCCTCCGTGTACCGCGCGGGCGGGCTGACGGCCTTCGCCACCGTCACCCCCCCGAGGATGAACGCTCCGAGCACCAGCAGGACGATCGCCGCGATCCCGCGTCTGTGTCCTGGCCTGTGTTCCATTTCGTCCCTTCCGATGTACCTGCCTTGCATCGTAGGTCGACGGGGACGCCCCCGATGCCGCCGGGGGGCCGCTGTGCCAACTCCGGACATACCGATTCGGACACCGCCCGCACGCGACCGGGCCCCGTACCGGAGCGGTACGGGGCCCGATGCGGCCGGTGGCGCGCGGCGCCGCTAGCGGATCTCGCGCAGCACGTCGAGGATCGCCGCCCGGTCCGGCGCGGACTGCAGGCGCTCGCGGAAACCGGTGTCCATCAGCTTGCGCGACAGCAGCGCCAGGATCCGCAGGTGCTCGTCACCGGCGGCGGCCTCCGGCACCGAGATCATGAAGACCAGCCGGGCCTTCGTCCCGTCCAGCGCACCCCACTCGATGCCCTCGCCGGACCGGGCGAAGCCCACCGTCGGGCGCGCGACCGCGTCGGTCTTGGCGTGCGGGATCGCGATCGACTCGCCCAGCCCCGTCGTGCCCTGCGCCTCACGGGCCAGGGCCACCCGCACCAGCTCGTCGACGTCACGGACGTTGCCGGTGGTGGCGAGCATCTCGGCCATTTCCCGGATCGCCGCCTCCTTCGAGCCGGAGGCCAGCTCCGTCTTGACGGTGCGCTCCGTCAGGTAGCCCGACAGCACCTCCGCCTCCGCCTCCGCAGCCCCGGAGGCCGCCACGGCGGCGACGGCGGCGACGGGCGCGGCCTGCGCCGCCGTCATCGCCGCCGGGCCGGCCCCCGCGCCCGCCATCGCCGGCACCGGCGCGGGGGCCGCGGCCGGGGCGCCCGCGGGCAGGGGGCGGCCGTTGCCGCGCTCCTTGATCCCGATCAGCGCGTTGGTCGTCAGCGCCGTGACCACGGTGCCCGCCACGATGGCGATCAGGAACCAGACGACCCCGTCCACCGCGCCCAGCGCGGCCACGATCGGCCCGCCGTGCGGCACGTGGTCGCCCACGCCCGCCACACCGGCGATGGCACCGGCCACCGCGCCGCCGAGCATGTTGGACGGAATGACGATCGCCGGCCGCGCCGCCGCGAACGGGATGGCACCCTCCGAGATGCCGAACATCCCCATGAACAGGGCCGCCATGCCCGTCTCGCGCTCCTGGTCGGAATACAGCCGGCGGCGCAGCACCGTCGCCAGGCCCTGACCCAGCGGCATGACCGGGATGGCCGCCGCGCACATGCCCATCACCGCGTAGTTGCCGGAGGCGATGAGCCCCGTACCGAAGAGGAAGGCCGTCTTGTTGACCGGTCCGCCCATGTCGAAGGCGATCATCAGGCCCAGGATCGCGCCGAGCAGGATCGCACTGGTGCCGGTCATGCCGGAGAGCCAGCTGGTGAGGCTCTCGAAGACCCACGAGATGGGTTTTCCGATGACGTAGATGAAGAACAGGCCGAGCGCCGTCGTCGCCACGATCGGGATCACGATGATCGGCATGATCGGCTGGACGACCTTCGGGACCTTGACCTTCTTGATCCACAAGACCAGATAACCGGCCAGGAAGCCCGTCACGATGGCACCGATGAAGCCGGCGCCCGACTTCGAGTCGTAGAGCGCGCCCGTGTTCGCGATGAACCCGCCGATCATGCCGGGCACCAGCGCGGGCCGGTCCCCGATGGCGTACGCGATGTAACCGGACAGGATCGGGATCATCAGGGTGAAGCCGATGACGCCGATCTGGAAGAGGTGGTCCCAGAAGGTGCCGGGGGTGACCACGTACCCCTTGTCCGTGGCGTGGCCGCCCAGGGCCAGCGCGATGGCGATCAGCAGACCGCCGACGACCACGAACGGAATCATGTACGAGACGCCGTTCATCAGCGCCTTGTAGGCGAGGCTGCGCTCCTTGCCGCCCCCGCCCCCGCCGCCGGACGCGTCGGCCGCGCCGCCCGTCTGCACCGGCGCGCTGCGCACGCGCTCGATCAGCTCCTTCGGCTGGTGGATGCCGTCGGCGACGCCCGTGGACAGCACCCGCTTGCCCGCGAAGCGCTCCCGGTCGACCTCCTTGTCGGCGGCGATGATGACGCCGTCCGCCTCCCTGACATCGTTGTCAGAGAGTACGTTCTCGGCCCCGATCGACCCCTGCGTCTCCACCTTCATGTCCACGCCGAGCTCGGCAGCGGCCTGCTGGAGCTTCTCGGCGGCCATGTACGTGTGGGCGATCCCCGTCGGGCAGGCGGTGACGGCCACGAACTTCAGGCGCCTGCGCCCGCTTGCGTCCCCGTCACCGGGAGGGCCTGCTGGACTGGTCACTGGAATCTCCTTCAGCCATAGGTCCTGCGGGACCGCGCACGCGACCCGGTCCACTTGGCATCCTGCCCCAGGTAAGCGGCGCATCAAAAGTCCGAAAGGCCCCGAACCGTTCCGCCGGAGGGCCCGAAACCGGCACCCGGCACACAGCCCGGCCGCCTGCGCCCGCTAGGCCGATCGGTGTAGATTCGACCCCAGTGTCAGGCGTCGCTGCTGATGGCGGTCGGGCGGTCCTCGCGACCGGCCGAGGGGAGAGAGGGCCCCCGACGGACTGTGCTCGACGCGCCGCCGTGCCCAGACGCGGCCGGTGCCAGGCTCAGCCGTACCCACCCTCTCGACCCATGAGGAGCACCACCCATGGACTTCAAGGTCGCCGACCTTTCCCTCGCCGCCTTCGGGCGCAAGGAGATCACCCTCGCCGAGCACGAGATGCCCGGCCTGATGTCGATCCGCCGGGAGTACGCCGAGGCGCAGCCGCTCGCGGGCGCCCGCGTCACCGGTTCCCTGCACATGACGGTGCAGACCGCCGTCCTGATCGAGACCCTCGTCGCGCTCGGCGCCGACGTCCGCTGGGCCTCCTGCAACATCTTCTCCACCCAGGACCACGCCGCCGCCGCCATCGCGGTGGGCCCCAACGGCACCCCGGAGGACCCGCAGGGCGTTCCCGTCTTCGCCTGGAAGGGCGAGACGCTGGCCGAGTACTGGTGGTGCACGGAGCAGGCGCTGACCTGGCCGAACACCCCCACCGGCGGCCCCAACATGATCCTCGACGACGGTGGCGACGCCACCCTCCTCGTCCACAAGGGCGTCGAGTTCGAGAAGGCCGGCGCGGCCCCGGACCCGTCCACCGCGGACTCCGAGGAGTACGCGTACATCCTCACGCTCCTCAACCGCACCCTCGGCGAGTCCCCGCAGAAGTGGACGCAGCTCGCGTCCGAGATCCGCGGCGTGACGGAGGAGACCACCACCGGTGTCCACCGCCTCTACGAGATGATGTCCGAGGGCACCCTGCTGTTCCCGGCGATCAACGTGAACGACGCGGTGACGAAGTCGAAGTTCGACAACAAGTACGGCTGCCGCCACTCGCTGATCGACGGCATCAACCGTGC